>JAZGEV010000132.1:0-29823 GCA_036478895.1 Flavobacteriaceae bacterium
TGTTAAAACAATTCCAGCAGTATATTTATCTAAAAATTCAAATTCAAATCGCGCTTTTTTATTTTGTATGTTGATGGTTTTTTGCATTGCTACAAATCTAATAATAAAAAATAGATTATTTTAATAATATTTTTTAAGAATTATGTAACAATAAATCTTTATTGTCGTCATAATAAATAGTAAATTTGAAGAATAATATTAATTTAAACATTCCAATAATGAAAAAAAGTATGATTATACTTTTATGTGTTTTATCAATCCAAACAATTATGGCACAAAAAGTAAGTTTTGAAGAGTATGATTTAGATAACGGTTTGCACGTTATTTTACATCAAGATAATAAAGCACCAGTAGTAACAACTGCTGTAATGTATCACGTAGGCGCAAAAGATGAAAATCCAGAACGTACAGGTTTTGCACATTTTTTTGAGCACCTTTTATTTGAAGGAACAGCAAATATTGAGCGTGGTGAATGGTTTAAAATTGTAACCTCAAACGGTGGAAAAAATAACGCAAATACTAGCGATGATAGAACTTATTATTACGAAGTTTTTCCTTCAAACAGTTTAGAATTAGGTTTATGGATGGAAGCAGAACGTATGTTGCATCCTGTAATTAACCAAATTGGGGTTGATACTCAAAATGAAGTTGTGAAAGAAGAGAAACGTTTACGTGTAGATAATTCACCTTATGGAAGTTTTTTAGCTGAAGTTAAGAAAAATTTATTTGTAAAGCATCCTTACCGTTGGTCTACAATTGGTTCTATGGATCATCTTGATGCATCTACATTAGAAGAGTTTCAAGCATTTAATAAGAAATTTTACATTCCAAATAATGCTGTTTTAGTAGTTGCAGGTGATATTAATATTGCTGAAACTAAAAAAATGATTCATAAATATTATAATGACATTCCAAAAGGAACACCAATTGAAAGAAAAACTTTTGTTGAAGATCCTATTACTGAAGAATTTACAGGAGAATATCACGATTCAAACATCCAAATTCCTGCAATAATGGCAGCCTACAGAACACCATCTATGAAAACTAGAGATTCTAGAGTGTTGGATATTATTTCTACTATTTTAAGCGATGGTAAAAGTTCTCGTTTATACAAAAAAATGGTGGACGATAAAAAAATTGCCTTACAAGTAGGTGCTTTTAATGTAAGCCAAGAAGATTACGGTATGTATGTAATTTACGGTTTGCCATTAGGAGAGAATACAACAGAGTCACTTTTAGAAAATATTGACGAAGAAATTGTACGTTTACAAACCGAATTAATATCCGAAAAGGAATTACAAAAAATTAGAAATAAATTCGAAAATAATTCTGTAAGCGCTAACTCTAGTGTAGAAGGTATTGCAAATTCTTTAGCAAAATATTATATGTTATATGGTGATATTAACCTTATTAATAATGAAATAGATATTTATAATTCTATTACTCGTGAGGAAATAAAAGCCGTTGCAAATAAGTATTTGAAATCAAACCAACGTTTAAAATTCAATTATCTTCCAGCTGAAGAAACTAACAAATAAAACAAACCAAAAAATGAAAAAATATATTATATTAATAACCACATTTTTAATTACGGCGGCTATGAATGCACAAGTTGATAGAAGTATCCAACCAAAACCAGGACCAGCACCAAAAATTAATTTAGAAACACCAGCAACATTTACGTGTAGAAATGGCTTACAAGTATTAGTTGTGGAAGATCATAAATTACCAAAAGTAACGGTAAGTTTACGTATCGATAATGATCCAATTGCCGAAGGTAATAAAACAGGAACAAGTGACTTAACTGGAAGTATTTTAGGAAGCGGTTCTCAAAAGATTACAAAAACTAATTTTGATGAAGAGGTTGATTTTTTAGGCGCTCGTGTTAGTTTTAACGCAAGTGGTGCTTATGCAAGTTCTTTAACCAAATATTTTCCAAGAGTCTTTGAATTAATGGCAGATGCAGCGTTACATCCAAAGTTTACTCAAGATGAATTTGATAAAATTACCAATCAGATGAGAGATGGAATCAAGTCTGAATCTAAAAGTGTGTCTGCTGTTGCAAACCGTTTAAGAAAAGCAATTGGGTATGGAAAAGAGCATCCTTTTGGTGAGTTTTTAACCGAAAAAACTTTAGATAACATCACTATTACAGATGTTAAAAATTTCTACGATAAATATTACAGACCAAACAATGCCTATTTGGTAATTGTTGGAGATATTACCGTAAAAGAAGCAAAGAAATTAACCAGAAAGCATTTTAAAAAATGGAAAAAAGGTAAATTTATACCAGCTACTTTTAAAGCGCCCAAAAATGTTGATAAAACCGAAATTAATTTTGCAGATATGCCAAATGCTGTGCAAAGTGAAGTTGCCGTAGTTAGTACTACCAATTTAAAAATGTCCGATCCAGATTACCATGCAGTATTATTGGCAAATCAAATTTTGGGTGGCGATTTTAATTCGTATTTAAATATGAATTTAAGAGAAGCTCACGGTTATACATATGGTGCAAGATCTAGCATTAATGCGAATAAATACACATCAATGTTTAGAACAAGTGCCAAAGTACGTAACGCGGTTACAGATAGTACGGTGATTCAAACAATGAAAGAATTAAAAAGAATTCGAACAGAAAAAGTAGAAGCAGATGTTCTTAAAAATGTAAAAGCTGGTTATGTTGGAAAATTTGTATTGGCTCTTGAAAGATCTCAAACTGTTGCAAATTATGCTTTGAATATTAAAACAAAAGATTTGCCAGAAGATTTTTACAAAACGTATTTGCAAAAAATAAATGATGTTACTGTAGAAGATATTCAACGTGTGTCTAAAAAATATTTTAGTGAGGATAATGCACGTATTGTAGTTATTGGAAAAGCATTGGATGTTTTACCAAACTTAGAAAAATTACCTTATAAAATAACGTATTATGATACGCAAGCAGAAGTGACTGATAAACCAGAATTGAGCAAACCAGTACCAGCAGGCGTAACTACGCAAACTGTTGTTGATAATTTTGTAAAAGCAATTGGCGGAAAAGCCAAAGTTGATGCTGTAAATTCAACCTCATTATTATACGAAGCGTCAATGCAAGGACAAGTGTTAACAATGAATATTAAAGCACAAGCGCCAAATAAAAAAGCAATGACAATGGGTATGATGGGAATGACAATGGCTAAAAATGTATTTAATGGCGTTACAGGTTATTCTGAACAACAAGGTCAGAAGAAAGATTTAGAAGGCGATAAATTAGAAGAAATGAAATCGTCATCATCTCCTTTTGATGAATTGGCTATTACAACTTCTGGAACTTTAAAAGGTATTGAGCCTTTTGACGGTAAGGATTTATATAAAATTGCTATTGGTAATAAAATGGCCTATTTTGGTGTAGAATCTGGTTTAAAAGTAATGGATGTGATTACAACTAAAGTAGGAGAGAAGGAAATGTCACAAACAATTTCTTATGGAGATTATAAAGCAACCAACGGCGTTTTATTCCCAGGAAAAATGACCATTTCATTTGGACCACAAAATTTAGATTTTATATTAAAAGAAGTTAAAATAAACGATGGCGTTAGCGATAGCGATTTTGAATAAGATTGACTTGTTTTAATATAGTAAAACCACCGCTTGCGGTGGTTTTTTTTTATTCTTTATTCTGACGATGAATTTGTTGAATAAAAATAGATTAAAAGTAATCCAATAGGCATTAATGCGCTAGTAATTAATAACAACCAATCTATAGAGACCAAACCATTTTTGAAGAAAACCAGTAACATGCCATTTCCAAAAAGGAGTAACTCACTTAAAAAAATGCCTGTTACAAATAAAAGCAACCCTATTTTATTTAAAATAATTTTCGGAAATAAAGTAAGTAATAGAAATATAAATAAACTCATAAAGCCAAGCGTAAATAAATGCAAATAACCAATAATGAAAAAGGATTTGAAAGCAACTGATGTTGCTATAACAATTGGAAAAGCACTAGAAAATTGCAATATAATTTTCAAAAAATAAGAAACGAAAACAACAAGGCTTAGTATCTTTATTTGTTTGGATACTAACGTTTTACTATAAACTTTGTAAAGTTGAAATAAATAATAAAGAGAGATAATTTGTAGCATAGCAGCAATCCCTGCAACATAATAGATAGCAGTAGGCATTTTGTTCCATAACAACGATAATGTATAAGCTGGTATACAAGCTAAGTTAGTGAATACATAAAAATAATGTACATTGGTATTATTAATTTTTATAGCTTTTAGTTCGATGTATTTTAGTAATAATCCAAATAATGCAAACACAAAAAAACCATTATATAAAAAATGTAAATAAAAATAAACAGCATTGTAATAGAGATCTATTTTACCATATTTACTCGTAATAATTGCAACTGCCCAAATAGCGATACTTGATAAGTAATAATAGTAAATACCTGTTTTAATAAATAAGGCGCTATTACTTTTTTCGGCTTTTAATGCCTTTAAAATAGCATAAATATAAAGATAACTACAGAGTAGGAAAACCGATAAAAAAACAATCGAAAACAGCTTGTAACCTTGTAATGGAAAACTAATAAGCATACCCAATAGCATCGTTGCCATACTATTGAAAAGGATTTTTAAATACCTTGAATCGTTTATTTTTTTAGGATAAAAAACCAAACCAATGATGCTAATTATACCTAGAAATCCCCAACCTAAAAAAGTGACATGCGAATGCGCTTGCAAAATATTTTTATAGGCAATAGGAATAAAATCTACTACTTTATACAATCGTAAAGATAAACCATACAAAGCTGAGATGATAAAAAAAAGCCGTGCAATTTTCAGTTGTTTTTTAAAAACGTTAGCCAAATTCAATTTTTTTAGTTTACAAAAGTAAGACTATTATTTTTGTAACTTCCCAAAGTTTAGTTTACTTTTGATTTATGAAAAACAATAAGCCAATCCTTATTTTTTTATTAAAATTCTTTTTGAGTTACATCGTTTTGGTAAGTTTGTATTCTTTTTATTTAAAAAAGACTCAAATAAAAGAAACATTTTTTTCTTGTGCGCCTATTACGCAATCTGTTGCAAATCAAACAGCAAAAGTTATTTCCTTTTTAGGTTATAATGTAGAGGTTGAGCAACATAAAGACGAATTATCTTTAAAAATGTTCGTTAATGATAATTACGTATCTCGCGTAATAGAAGGCTGTAATTCCATTAGTGTTATCATACTTTTTTTGGCATTTATAATTGCTTTTTCGGGTGCTATTAAAACCACTATTTGGTTTGGAATTTTAGGTAGTTTTCTTATTTACGGTGTAAATATTTTTAGAATTGCCATATTGTCTATTGGTATTCTTAACTATCCAGAATATCAAGAAATATTGCACAGCTTAGTATTTCCAGCAATAATATATGGCTTGGTTTTTTTGTTGTGGATCATTTGGGTTAATAAATTTTCACATTTTATAAAACAAAAAAATGAATAATAGTATACGTATAATTTTGGTTGTTCTTTTGTTTATTTTATTGATACTTGTAAGAGCTTTTGCAAATGATTTGTTCTACGATCCATTTATAGATTATTTTAAAAATGATTATTTACACAGTGAATTGCCACAATTTGATGCTCTAAAATTGGGATTGAATATTTTTTTCAGATACATTTTAAATACAGTCATTTCATTAGGTATTATATTTTTAATCTTTAAAAATAGACAGTTTTTAAATTTTTCACTTAAGTTTTATTTAGTATTGTTTCTAATATTAGTGGTGTTATTATTTATAATTATAAAATTTAATATTACAACAAGTTATTTACCATTATTTTATGTCCGCCGATTTTTAATTCATCCCATATTTGTGATAATCTTAATTCCTGCATTTTATTATCAAAATGGCATGATTTCAAAAGAAAAATAAATGTTGCAATTAAAATATTCAAACCATAAGCTAGAAGTTGGTACTGATGAAGCGGGCAGAGGTTGCTTGGCTGGTCCAGTAGTTGCAGCTGCAGTTATTTTACCAGATGATTTTGAACATCCGTTATTAAACGACTCCAAACAATTAACACATAAACAACGTGAAAAATTACGACCATACATAGAAAAACACGCATTGTGTTATGCAGTTTCGTTTATTGACGCACCAAAAATTGATAAAATAAACATTTTACAAGCCTCTATTCTAGCTATGCAAACTGCCATTGGTAAACTAAAAATCACGCCCCAATTTATTATAGTTGATGGAAATAAATTTAAACCGTATAAAGACATTCCGTATGAAACGATTGTAAAAGGAGATGCTAAATTTATGAGTATTGCTGCAGCATCGGTTTTGGCTAAAACGTATCGTGATGATTATATGCAAAAAATAGCCATAGAATGTCCTAATTATTATTGGGAGAAAAATAAAGGCTATCCAACAAAACAACATCGTAATGGCATACGTGAATTTGGAATTACAAAATACCATCGCAAAACGTTCCGGTTATTACCAACACAGTTGGTTTTAGATATTTAATGAAAGACACAAAACCGCTTCTTTGAAAGACGCAAGATCGCTTTGCTACAAGATAGAGATATGAAAAAATCTGCGAAATCTGCAGGAGAATAAATAAACACCTAATTACTCACCACTTAGTTTACGCAACACGTCCAAATCACGTTCTTTAACAAACAAACCATTTTCCATAAAGCCCCAATTATTTTTCCGTTTCTGATAAATACGATTAACCAAAATAGCATCCGATAAGATAAGAGACTTGCCAATCACACAAACACTATTATCAGGCATATTTTTAGTCACAACAGCATTAGCACCAATTCTACAATTATCACCAATAATAACATTCCCAATAATTTTTGCACCAGCACCAATCAAGCAATTGTCACCAATAGTTGGATAGCCAAAACCTTTTGAATCGATTAGCATATTAGATCCAATAGTAACTTGCTGATAAATAGTGCAATTTTTTCCAATGCTAACGCCACCCGAAATAAAAATGCCAAAAACACCATGAAGAAAATTTGGTGATCCTTTTATAGTAGTTTCAAACGGTAAATAAGAATTTGTTTCATACTGAAAACCTTTATGTATAAGTGCATAGAATTTTCTACCCAAAGCACTACTTTTTTCTTGCTTTGTTCTCAGTGCCCAATAACCACCAATTTTATTTGCTATATAAGTAAAAATCATTATAAATGTTCTTTTAAGAGAGTTATGTCATCACGTATTTGAGCTGCCGCAATAAAATCTAAAGCTTTTGCAGCTTGTTCCATTAATTTCCTTTTCTGACGAATTCGTTTTTCAATCTCTGGTTTGGCTAAATATTCCAAATCGTTTTCTGCCACTTTATTAAGCGCATTATTATAATGAAAAGAGGTCACAGCACTTTTTGTTAAATCATTTTCAATCGCTCTTTTTATTTGTTTTGGAACAATATTATGTTCGGTATTATAAGCAATTTGCTTATCGCGACGATAATTGGTTTCGTCTATGGTTTTTTGCATACTTTTAGTAACTTTATCGGCATACATAATAGCTCTTCCATGAATGTGCCTTGCAGCTCTTCCAATTGTTTGGGTAAGCGATCGATGACTTCTTAAAAAACCTTCTTTATCGGCATCCAATATGGCAACTAACGACACTTCGGGTAAATCTAAACCTTCTCTTAAAAGATTCACACCAACCAAAACATCAAATAAACCTTTACGCAAATCTTGCATAATTTCTACACGTTCCAAAGTATCCACATCCGAGTGAATATAACGACAACGTATCTGCACACGCGTAAAATATTTGGTCAATTCTTCCGCCATTCTTTTGGTTAATGTGGTAACTAATGTGCGTTCGTCTTTCTCAACACGAACTTGAATTTCTTCGATTAAATCGTCAATTTGATTCAAACTTGGGCGTACATCAATAATTGGATCCAATAAGCCTGTTGGCCGAATGAGTTGTTCTACAAAAACACCTTCGGTTTTCTTTAATTCATAATCGGCTGGCGTTGCACTTACATAAATCACCTGATTCTGAATCTCTTCAAATTCATCAAACTTTAAAGGTCGGTTGTCCATTGCAGCTGGTAATCTAAAACCATATTCTACCAAATTCTCTTTACGAGAACGATCGCCACCATACATCGCATGAACTTGCGAAATAGTTACGTGACTTTCATCAACAATCATTAAATAATCATCGGGAAAATAATCGAGTAAACAAAACGGTCTGCTACCAGGTTCTCGTCCATCCAAATAGCGAGAATAATTCTCAATGCCACTACAATAACCCAATTCTCGAATCATCTCCAAATCAAATTCGGTGCGTTCTTTCAAGCGTTTTGCTTCAAGATGTTTACCAATTTCTTTATAGTAATCTACCTGTTTTACCATATCATCTTGAATCTCGTGAATGGCATTTTGCAGCACATCGGGTGAGGTAACAAACAAATTTGCAGGATAGATAGTTAGTTTTTCGTAATTTTCAATACTATTATTTGATGCAATATCAAAACTTTCAATCTCTTCAATTTCATCGCCAAAATAATGAATGCGGTAACCTTGATCTCCGTAAGACGGATAAATAGTAATGGTATCACCTTTTACTTTAAACGTACCAGATTTCAATTCCATTTCGGTTCTGGAATACAAGCTAGTCACCAAACGATGTAAAAATTTTGTACGTGGTAATACTTGTTCTACTTCAATTTTAATGACATTTTTTTTGAATTCAATGGGGTTTCCTATACCGTAAATACACGAAACCGAAGCGATTACAATAACATCTCGCCTGCCCGAAAGTAGGGAAGAGGTTGTGCTCAATCGCATACGTTCTATATCTTCATTGATCGATAAATCTTTTTCAATATACACACCACTTGTTGGTAAATAAGCTTCTGGTTGATAATAATCATAATAGGAGACAAAATATTCCACAGCATTATTAGGAAAAAAATGTTTAAATTCCTGATACAATTGCGCTGCTAAAGTTTTGTTATGCGCCAAAACCAAAGTCGGTTTTTTGGTACGCTCTATTAAATTAGCTACTGTAAATGTTTTACCAGAACCAGTTACACCATGCAAAACTTGGTATTTTTCGTTATTATAAATTCCCGAAACCAATTGTTCTATGGCTTGCGGCTGATCTCCAGTTGGTTTAAAATCGCTTACTAATTGAAATTTCATGACTAAAAATGATTTACGAAAGTAGTTAATAAAATGATTTAAAACGAATTAAATTAAACTAATTTGAGTTTTTAAAGTGAAGCAATAAATCTATGCCTTTGTAATAAAAATCACTATTTCACGTTTAAAAGCATATAATCCATCAGAAAATTATATCTTTGAATTTTAAAACCCATATCAAATGAAAAAAGTAGCATTAATTTTAGTATTTATATTCGCAATTGCATCTTTAAGTTCTTGTCGTTCTTCTAAGAGTACTTGTACAAAAGTAAATACCCAAGAAATTTTACAAGCACCACAACAAGATGTTGTAGTAGCTTGTGTTGAAGTAGAGTAATTTCTATTTTATAATCTATTAAAATGCTTTAAGATTTTCTTAAAGCATTTTTTTTGTTACATTTACAAAAAAAAGTTATGAAAAAAAGACTATTAATAGTATTAGTATGTACTTGTGTACACTTAAATGCTCAATTTCAAACAAGCAAATCTAACTTTTCTGCCAATTATTTCGATAATTTAGTAGAAGATAATATCAAATTTGAGCCACAAAATTCGTCATTGTTTATATATAAGTCAGTAGTTTTAGATTCTACGTTTTCGGATAATTTAAAACAAATTAAAATGACCCATGAAAAAATGAAAAGCAACAAGTCTACAGCAATTATTACCACAATTTTGGCAGGCGTTACTTTTTTAGCTGGTTTGGGTCAAAAAACTAAAAAGAGAGATAGTGGTGATGTTTTGGCAGATACATTACAACGTTCTACAGATAAATTAATCGGTAATATATTAATTGGATCTTCTGTTGCTATTGCTGCTGTTTCAGTACCGTTTTATTACAATACGGTAAAATATAAGCGCCAACGCAATAAGTTAATTGCACTCGAAAAAGAAGATAAAGAAACCATTTTGGAGAAAATTAAATAAACGGTTCTATCGCGAATTTAAAGGTAGCTTTTAAACAGGAATTCATAGAGTATGGTACTTCCTTAAAATAAAAATTTATTCCTTCTTAAACAAAGTAGCCGTTCCACTAAATCCTTTGAGTTCAACGACTGCTTTACCATAGAAGTAAATTTTTGACGCTTCTTTTAAGTCCAACAGTAAATCGGTTGTTGTATTTGTACGAATGGTCGTTTTTCCAGTTGCTAAAATCTCAGTGCTATCCGTTATTAAATTCGTTAATTTCATATTACTACTGTCTTTCGCATCTAGCAAAACGGTTTCACATTTACCCGAAAGTTCAATAGTTGCTTTGTCTATGGTCTCAACCTTTAATTCATCCAATGTGGAAACGCCTTTAATTTTAGCATTATCCAATAGTGTAAAAGTAGCAAATTCACTTTTAAAGGACACGTCTCCTTTACTTTTATCATTGCCCGTATAAGTAATAGATTCAATCGCATCAAACAATAATTCGCCATGCGCTTTATCGTTTAACGTAATGTCAATAGTATTGACTTTAAAATGATTAGTAAAACTTAATTTACTATTACTATTCATAATTAATTCTTCCAAATTAACCAATTGTAGGCTCAATTCAAATTTCTTTTTTGAGCTAATTTTATTTAGCAATGACAATGATAGTTTGCCATCGGCTAAATCAACATCAACTATATCGTGTAGATTATCATCGGCAAAAATGGTTAATTTATCTTCATCGCCTTGCGTTAAAATAAGGTCAATATTTTTAAATAGTTCTAAAGAAACGATAGAATCTAAAGTTATTTCTGTTGTTGTAACGACTTTGCTGCCTTTAATTTTTACTAATTTTTGACCAAAACTAAAAGTAGAAATGGATAATATAATCACTAATAAAATCGCTTGTAAGGTGTTTTTTTTCATGGTTGTTGTTATTTAATAGTCCGTATTACAATTTTAATGCCGAACTTTCTTGTAGCGCTTTATTAAAATCACTAATAATTTCTTTTACAATTTCGTTTGCCGGAATTATCTCGTGAATTAAACCAGCCACTTGTCCAATTTCTAATTCGCCATCATCCAAATCGCCTTCAAACATGCCTTTTTTTGCTCTAGCTCTGCCAAGTAATTCTTTAATCTCTTCTACGCTGGCATTTTCTTGATAGAGAGCTTCAATATCATAAAAGAATTTATTTTTTAATAAACGTGCAGGAATTAATTCTTTTAAAGTTAATAAGGTATCGCCATCTTTTGCTTTCACGACTTCTTCTTTAAAATTTATGTGAGCAGACGATTCTTTACTAGTCACAAATCGGCTACCAATTTGAACACCATCGGCACCTAAAACCATAGCTGCCAACATGCCTTTTCCTGTTGCAATACCACCAGCAGCAATAAGTGGCACGGTTATTTTTTCTTTCACCATTGGTATTAAAGTAAACGTTGTGGTTTCCTCTTTGCCATTATGTCCGCCAGCTTCAAAACCTTCAGCTACAATAGCATCAACGCCAGCATCTTGAGATTTTAAGGCAAACTTCACGCTACTTACAACGTGAACAACCGTAATGCCGTGTTGTTGTAAATGTGCAGTCCATAGTTTTGGATTGCCTGCTGAGGTGAAAACAATTTTCACACCTTCATCAATAATTATTTCAATAATTTCTTCCAAATCGGGATAAAAAAGAGGCACATTTACGGCAAAAGGCTTGTTGGTTGCTTTTTTGCATTTTTGAAGGTGTTCTTTTAAAACATGTGGATACATAGATCCAGCGCCAATAATTCCTAATCCTCCAGCGTTACTAACAGCCGATGCTAATTTGTAACCGCTTACCCAAATCATACCAGCTTGTATTAAAGGATATTTGATGTTAAAAAGCGATGTAATTCTATTCATATAATAAAAAAATCTTAATTTTTAATAATCTTGATTGTTTTTGATAAACCAGTAGTGGTTTCAAAATGCAATACATAAACACCTTTTTCAAAATTGGATAAATTTAAAGGCGCAACTGTATTTATATTGTATTCTTTTAAGTGCTTGCCAAGCATATCAAAAACGTTTACAGTGCTATTCTTATAATCCGATTGTAATCTGAAGTTTACAATATCATTGACAGGATTTGGATAAATAACAATACCATCAAAATTGAGTTCTGTATCATAGGCTTTTTTAAAATTTGGTGTGCCATAACCAGCGTGATCTGTTGGTTGTAAATATAAATGTGCAGATTGTGTAACCATTTGCATGATTTCTAAATTGGTTTTGTTGGGAAATGCTTGCCAAAAACTAGCAATAGCGCCAGTCATAATTGGCGAAGCGTAAGAGGTTCCATTTCCTGTTGATACATTTCCAGCACTATTTATGACGGTTGCTTGGGCTCCTTTTGCATTAACGGTTGGTTTTATGTCACCATTACTTGATGGTCCATAGGAGCTAAAACTTGCTATGTTATTATTTGAATCTATAGCACCAATAGTCATAGCATTTGTTGCTATACCTGGTGCTCCAATATTATTAAAGTCTATACTATTTCCACTATTTCCAGCAGAAATACATAAAATCATGCCTTTGGAGACTGCAATATTAGCTGCGCGTGTTACAAATAAAGTATTGCCATCCATTTCTTGATAGGTATGATTGTATTTTGATTCATCAAAAGCTTGATAGCCCAACGAAGTATTGATGATATCAACACCAAGATAATCGGCTCTTTCAACAGCTTCTACCCATAAACTTTCCTCTAATGGCGTTTCGCTTGCAATATCTTCAGTAATGAATAGATAAAAACTAGCATCGGGCGCAGTGCCAATCAATTCGCCATCCACAAAACCTGCAATGGTTGATAAAACCGATGTGCCGTGACGATGACCTGCATAAAAATTGGCATCTCTATTCACGTAATCATAGCCACCAAGAATCTGATTGTTATCTCGAATCTTATCAAAAGCGCTAAATGTATCTACATTTGGAAAACCTGCATCAATAACAGCAATGTGCAAGCCTTCACCTGTAAAATTCTGTTGATGTAAAAATTCCACGTGCATCAACTCAGCTTGGTTGGCAGAATCACCATAATTATAATCGGTTAAAACATCAAATTTTGACGTTTGTTTTTGGTAAGTATTATTTTTAGCATTTAAATCGGATGCTGCAAATTCAACGGAAGCTACAAAACTCAAAGCTAATAAATCATTTATAGCATCTATGGAGCCAATCACATGAACGGCATTTAACCATTTAGATTCGGCTTTAACTTCAATCCCATTTTGAGCATTTACTTGATTTATATATAAAGTAGCCAAAGGCACATCTTTAAAATCCAAGGAAATATTCTGTTTTGTTCTTCGGTCTAAAGCACGTTGCGATAGCATTGTAAGTGGATTAGCTAAATAAGTTGCTTCGTTTGGTTTGTCGTTAAAATAAACCCAAGCGTGTTCTTGAGAAAAGCTAGTTCCAAAAATAAAAAAAGTAAAAAATAAAAAAAGTTGTTTCATTATGCCTAATTGAGTTGCTAATATAGAAAATTTAATTATTTTTAGGGCATATTAAGTGTTAAACAAATTTTTATTATAATTAATATAAAATGAATTCAATCAAAGTATTTTCACCTGCCACTATTGCAAACCTTTCTTGTGGTTTTGATGTATTAGGACTGTGTTTAGATTATATTGGCGATGAAATGATAATTCGCAAGACAACTAAAAAAGGTGTTTTTATCACTAAAATGGAAGGCTATAATTTACCTTTGGATGCACATAAAAATGCTGCAGGCGCATCGGCTTTAGCTTTATTAAACGAAATAGATTTAGAGTACGGTTTTGAAATTGAAATCATTAAAAAAGTAAAACCAGGTAGTGGTATTGGTAGTAGTGCATCTAGTGCAGCTGGCTCTGTAGTAGGTATTAATCATTTGTTAAGTAACCCTTTTTCCAAGAAAGATTTAATACGTTTTGCTATGGAAGGTGAACGAGCAGCTTGCGGTTCGCCAATAGCAGATAATGTGTCGCCTGCAATTTTGGGAGGTTTTACTTTAGTGAAATCTGCAAACCCATTGGAAGTCATAAGTTTACCAACACCAGATGATTTATTTGTGGTTATTTTACATCCACAAATTGAAATTAAAACGGCGGATTCAAGAGCTGTTTTACCCAAAACAGTTCCGTTGACCGATGCCGTAAAACAGTGGGCAAATGTTGGTAGTTTAGTAAGCGCTTTGTATGAAAATAATTATCCGTTAATAGCACGTTCTTTAACCGATGTTGTTATTGAACCATACCGCTCAAAATTGATTCCATTTTTTAATGAAGTAAAAGCAATTTCTTTGCAAAATGGCAGTTTAGGTTGTGGAATTTCAGGTTCTGGTCCTTCAATTTTTTCTATTTGTAAAGGTGAGAATGCAGCTGAGAAAGTTGCTCTTGAATTAACCGATTTTTATAAAAAAACAGACGTGCCATTTACTATATTCACGACAAAAGTAAATTCAAAAGGTGTACGAATTGAACATTAATTGACATGGAAAAACTAGAAATACATACAAAACGCTTAGTTATTCGTAATTTAAAAATAGCCGACCTTGATAATTTTTATTTATATCGATCTAATCCAGAAGTTTGTAAATACCAAGGTTTTGATGTTTTAACTAAAGCAGAAGCACGCGCTTTTATTTTTAAACAAAATAAAAAGTTGTTTTTTAAGCCAAATCAATGGGTGCAGTATGGCATAGAATTGAAAGAAACTGGAGCGTTAATAGGTGATTGCGCAATTAAAATAAGTAGTTTGGAAAACGGAACTGCTTCAATTGGAATAACAATTACACCAAATGAACAAAAAAAAGGTTTGGCAAATGAAGCTCTTAAAGCCATAATTGATTTGTTATTTAGATATAAAAAAGTACATCGAATTGTTGAAAATTTAAGTGCCGATAATAAGGCGTCAAGAAAACTGTTAAAACGTCATGGTTTTAGAAAAGAAGGCTTATTTTTGGAGGAGCATATGATTAATGGAAAATGGAGTGATTTATTGCAATTCGCTTTGTTAAAAAAAGAATGGGATACATTAAAGTAAACAATGGAATTTTATAGTTTAGAAAATAAATCGTTAAAAGCAACTTTTAAAGAAGCTGTAATTAAAGGAATTGCATCCGACAAGGGATTGTTTTTTCCCAGTAAAATAACGCCTTTATCTGTTGATTTTTGGATGAATATTGAAACGTATTCGCATACAGAAATTGCCTATGAATTGATTCATCAATTTGTAGATCATATTGAAGAAGAAGCTTTGAGAAGCATTATAGATGAAACTTTGAGTTTTGATTTTCCTGTAATTAAAATTGAAGATAATATTTATACCTTAGAATTGTTTAATGGACCAACAATGGCTTTTAAAGACGTTGGTGCGCGTTTTATGGCACGTTGTTTTCAGCATTTTAAAATTAAGAATGAAGTGACCGTTTTAGTAGCAACATCTGGTGATACTGGTGGTGCAGTTGCTAATGGTTTTTTAAATGTTGCAGGTGTAAATGTGGTGATATTATATCCCAAAGGGAAAGTAAGTGAGATTCAAGAAAAGCAATTAACAACGTTGGGTAAGAATATTACAGCATTGGAAGTTGATGGTGTTTTTGATGATTGTCAAGATATGGTTAAAGCCGCTTTTTTAGATACAGATATAACTGATGAAATGCAATTAACATCAGCTAACTCTATAAATGTAGCACGTTGGTTACCGCAGATGTTTTATTTTGCTTTTGCCTATAAGGAACTTAAAAAATTAAACAAAGAGGTCGTTTTTTCAATACCAAGTGGTAATTTTGGTAATATTTGTGCTGGTTTTATGGCACAACAATTAGGAATGCCCATTAAAAAAATGATTGCTGCAACAAACCTAAATGATGTTGTTCCAAATTATTTATTGAATGGAGACTATGTTCCAAAAAAATCCATACAAACAATATCAAACGCAATGGATGTTGGAAATCCAAGTAATTTTGTACGGATTCAGGAAATATTTAAAAGCAATTTAAAAACGATTAAAAAGCATTTAAAATCATATTCGTTTACCGATTATGAAACACGAGAAACAATCAAAAAAATACATAAGGAATCCAATTATATTGTAGATCCTCATGGCGCAGTTGGTTATTTAGGTTTAAAAAAATACGAACTTGAAGCGCACGAAGTAGGTGTGTTTTTAGAAACCGCACATCCTGTAAAGTTTTTGGATGTAGTTGCCCCTTTATTGAATATTGATATTGAAATACCTTCTCAAATAAAAGCCGTTATGGATGATGAGAAAGTTGCTATAGAAATTAAGGATTATAATGAATTAAAACGTTTATTATTGAATAAACTCTAAATAAATAAAATACAATGAAAAATACAGCTTTAACACATATACACGAATCTTTAGGAGCAAAATTAGTAGAATTTGCAGGTTATAATATGCCAGTAACCTACGAAGGAATCAATGCAGAACACGAAACTGTTCGTAATGGTGTTGGCGTTTTTGATGTGTCGCATATGGGCGAATTTTTAATTGAAGGCGATAAGGCATTGCAACTAATTCAAAAGGTAACAAGTAATGATGCGTCTAAATTAGAGATTGGTGATGCGCAATATTCTTGTTTTCCAAATGAAACTGGTGGTATTGTAGATGATTTAATTTGCTACCGCATTAAAGAAAACACGTATTTATTGGTTGTAAATGCATCTAATATTGAAAAAGATTGGAATTGGATAAGTAAGTACAATGAAAGTATTGGCGCAATAATGCGTAATTTATCCGAAGGTTATTCTTTATTAGCCATTCAAGGTCCAAAAGCTGTAGAAGCAATGCAATCTTTAACGTCGGTAGATTTATCAGAAATTAAATTTTACACTTTTAAAATAGCCAACTTTGCAGGTATTGAGCATGTTATTATATCCGCAACTGGTTACACAGGTTCTGGTGGTTTTGAAATTTATTGTAAAAATGATGAGGTTGAACAAATTTGGCGTAAAGTTTTTGAAGCTGGTGCTGATTTTGGGATAAAACCGATTGGATTAGCAGCAAGAGACACCTTACGTTTGGAAATGGGATATTGTCTTTACGGAAACGATATTAATGATACAACATCACCAATTGAAGCAGGTTTGAGTTGGATTACAAAATTTACCAAATGTTTTGTAAATGATGACAACTTAAAAAAACAAAAAGAAGAAGGCGTAACAAAAAAATTAGTCGCTTTTGAATTATTGGAAAGAGGTATTCCAAGACATGATTATGATATTGTTGATGCCCAAGGAAATAAAATTGGCATTGTAACAAGCGGTACAATGAGTCCCAGTTTAAAAAAAGGTATTGGCTTAGGTTATGTGCCAAAAGCGTTCAGTAAAAAGGGCACTGAAATTTTTATTCAAATACGTAAAAAACAACTAAAAGCTCAAGTGGTTAAATTGCCTTTTTATAAAGGATAATCTTAAAATTCTAAATGAACGAATACGTAATATATATACTAATTGGAATAGTGTCTCTTATAATAGGCGCATTGTTTGGTAAGCTGTTTTCAAAATTAAAATTTGAAAAAGAAACGGCTTCTTTATTAGAACGCAACAAGCAAAAAGAATTGCAATTTGAAAATTACAAAGCCAATAATACAAGTCAATTAACGGATTATAAACAATTAGTGCAAAATGAGAAAGAAGCAACCGATAGAATACTTTCCGAAATAAAAACAGAGAGAGAAAATATTCGTTCGCAAAAAGAAAGTTTAGCTATTTCTTTAACTCAAAAAAATGCTGAATTAGAAAATACTCAAATTCGTTTAAGTGAAAACAAAGCCGAAATAGAAAAATTACAAGAAAAATTCACTAAGGAATTTGAGAATTTAGCGAATAAAATTTTAGAAGAAAAATCTGTTAAATTTACCGAACAAAATAAAGAGAATCTAAAACAGATTCTGAATCCGTTACAAGAAAAAATTCTACATTTTGAACAAAAAGTAGAAAACACAAACAAAGAAAACATTGAGCGTCACGCTGCTTTGGGTGAACATTTAAAATCCCTACACGAGCAAAATGTTAAAATTAGTACAGAGGCAATTAATTTAACCAAAGCCTTAAAAGGCGATAGTAAAACACAAGGAAATTGGGGTGAATTGATACTAGAACGTGTCTTGGAGAAAAGTGGATTGGAAAAAGGGAGAGAATATGAATTGGAAAAAAGCTTTACAGTTGATGATGAAAATAGACAGCGCTTAAGACCAGATGTGATTATCCATTTACCCGATAATAAAAAAATGATTGTCGATTCCAAAGTGTCACTTACCGCATATGAAAAAATGGTGAATGCAGACCATGATGAAGAACGTAATTTATTTTTAAAAGAACATATTGCATCTTTAAATCGTCATGTAGTTCAACTAAGTGAAAAGAAATATGAAGACCTTTATGAAATTGAATCACCAGATTTTGTTTTGCTTTTTGTACCAATAGAACCTGCATTTGCAGTGGCTACAAATTTTGATAATCAGTTGTATAATAAAGCTTTTGAAAAGAATATTGTCATTGTAACGCCTTCAACTTTATTGGCCACTTTACGTACGATTGATAGTATGTGGAATAATGAAAAACAACAACGGAATGCTATTGAAATTTCACGTCAGGCAGGTGCATTATACGATAAATTCGAAGGTTTAATTGCTGACTTGACTAAGGTTGGTAAAAAAATGGACGAAGCAAAAAACGAGTATAAAGGCGCCATGAACAAACTGTTTGAAGGCCGTGGAAACTTAATAACCTCTGTTGAAAAAATTAAAAAATTAGGCGCAAAGGCAAAAAAATCATTACCCGATGCAATTATAGATCGTGCAAATGAAGATTAAATTTTAGTTTGTGTAAATAAATTAATTGGAACTCGGATTTTCTGGTGCGTTTGCCCAAATTTTGTATTCGCCACCTTCATTAATAAGTTCATTTCTCCAAAAAGAAGTTGTAGAAACATTCAAAATGTTGGAATAATTGTTTTTACGAATTATCCAAGAAGTTTCTTTGATTTCGTTTTTCAACTGTTTGTTTTCCCAACCTGTATAGCCAAGAAAAAAGCGAATATCATTTTCTAAAATCGTATTAGATTCTAATAATTCTGTAACAATTTCAAAATCCCCAGCCCAATAAATACCTTCACCAATTTCAATACTATTTGGTATTAAATGAGGCACACAATGAATAAAATATATATTATCTTCGGATACTGGTCCGCCAGTGTAAATAGTATGTTGTGATTTAATTGTTGGTATCACATCAGATATGATGTAATTTGTTGGTTTGTTAATTATAAACCCAACCGAACCTTCTAAGGAATGCTCAGTTAATAAGATTACAGACCTGTTAAAAGAAATATCATTTAAAATAGACGGCTCTGCCACTAATAAGTTGCCTTTTAAAAGTTTATCTATTGACATTTTGTTATTGTAATTTTAAATACAGGATAAATATAGTAATTTTTTTTTAACTATTTTGAACAAACAACAAAACTAATAGGTTAAACTCTTGTTTTAGAGATTGTTTTAACCTTCAAGCGTAATAACCGTTGTGAAGATAATGTTTGAAAGGTTGTTTGAAATATTTATTTTTCTTAAAAAGAATAAGCGGATAATCATCAGTAAATTAAAGGATAAGTAATCTCTGTCTAATCTGCCAAAATTACCGATTTGTAACAAATGGAATAAAAGTTGTCTAATAAGAAATAGTATGCATGTCTTTTAGTACATTTGTGCGAAATTTATACAACACCTTTAATAAATAGGAAATAATTATATAATGGAAGAAAAGAAATTTGATCTTAATTCGATGATTGGTATGTTTTTATTGGCAGGTTTAGCCATGCTATACTTGTATCAATCAAAACCATCTGAGGAAGAGTTAGAACTTAAAAAAGCAACTGAAATTCGTGTTAAAGATTCAATTGCAGCTATAGAAAAAGCAGCAACTTATACTAAAGATCCCGTAATTGTAGAAGCGCCTAGTATTGCTGTTTCAGATTCGTTAGCAATAGTTAATACTAATAGTAAAAAAGGAACCTTTGGTTACTCAGCAACTTTGCCTTCTGCTAAAGCCAATGAAACCATCATAAAAAATGATTTATTAGAAATAAAAGTGTCTAATAAAGGTGGATATATTACATCGTTACGTTTAAATAATTATAAAACATACGATCAAAAAGAGCTATTTTTAATTAAAGATAATAACGCTTCTTTAGACCTTACGTTTCAAACAAAAGATGGCCGTAATTTACATACCAAAGAAATGTATTTTGAACCAAGTTTATCAACTAGTAATGGGAATCAAGTATTGTCTATGAAACTTAAAGTTGATGCAACTAAATACTTAGAATATAAATACATTTTAAAACCGAACGATTATATGCTCGATTTTAATATTAGTTCTGTTGGATTATCAAACGCATTTAACACATCAGAAAAAGTAAATTTAAATTGGCATCAAAAAGTATTTAGGACTGAAAAAAGTATAAGATACGAAAATCAATATACAGATTTACATTATTTATATGAAGGTGATGAAGCTGATTACCTAAGCGTAATGAGTAAAGAAGATGATGCAACTGAAAAAGATATTAATTGGATTGCATTTCATCAACAATTTTTCACCTCAGTTTTATTGACCGAAAAGCCCTTTGGTGAAACAGAATTTAAATCAAAAAATTTAGTGCAAGATGAGAAAATAGATACGGTTTTCTTAAAGCAATTTGATGCTAAAATACCATTGAATTTTCAAGGTAATGAACTTAATAGTCAATTGCAATTCTATTACGGACCAGCAGATTATAAGCTTTTAAATACGTATGAAGATAAGCATTTAGACAGAATCTTACCTTTGGGTTGGGGATTATTTAGATGGATTAATGTATTTTTAATTATCCCATTATTCGGCTTTTTAGGAGGTATTATGGGTAATTTAGGTTGGGCAATAGTTGTGCTTACTATCATTGTAAAACTAGTAATGTCACCTTTATTATACAAATCATTCTTGTCTAGTGCAAAAATGAAAGTTATTAAGCCAGAGATTCAAGAGATTAATGATCGCTTAAAAGGTAAAGAGAACGCAATGAAGCGTCAACAAGAAACAATGGCATTACAACGAAAAGCTGGTGTAAGTCCAATGGCAGGTTGTGTTCCTGCATTATTACAAATGCCTATTTTCTTTGCTTTATTCCGTTTCTTCCCTTCGGCGTTTGAGTTGAGACAAAAAAGTTTCTTATGGGCAGAAGATTTATCATCTTACGATGAAATTGCACGTTTACCTTTTAATATTCCATTTTACGGATCACACGTTGCACTATTTCCAATACTTGCCTCTATTACCATGTTTTTCTATATGAAAATTACGCAAGGTCAACAAGCGAATATGCAGCAACCAAAACAAGAAGGTATGCCAGATATGCAAGGAATGATGAAAATCATGCTTTATATATCACCATTTATGATGTTGTTCTTCTTTAACAGTTATGGAAGTGGATTGAGTATTTATTACTTTATATCACAGTTAATTTCAATTGGAATTATGTTAGTGATTAAAAATTACATTATTGATGAAGATAAGCTTCACGCACAAATTCAAGTGAATAAGAAAAAAGCACCAAAGAAAAAATCTGCATTCCGTCAGCGTTTGGATGATGCTATGAAACAAGCACAAGAACAACAAGCAGAGCAGAAGAAAGGAAAAAAGAAATAATTATCAATTATTACTTTACCCAACTAGCCTTAATATTAGTTTTAATATTAAGGCTAGTTGGGTTTTGAATTTAAAGTTACTGGGCTTATTTGATTTAAACGTCTTGTAAAATTCCACCTTGAAATCAAAAGATCAAAATATATTAGTGACGTAAATTTTTTATTTTAAAAGTAAAAAACATGACAAAATTTGCTTCACACATCTTGTAAAACTCCGCTTTGAAAAACAAAACCCAAAGAATAAACAATTAAGCAAGCTTTTTGTTTATTTTGATATAAGATTTGCTTCGCACATCTTGTAAAGCTCCGCTTTGAAAAACAATACCCAAAGAATAAACAATTAAGCAAGCTTTTTGTTTATTCTTTGGGTATTGTTTTATTCGTGACCTCGACAAGATTCAAACTTGTAACCTCTTGAGCCGTAATCAAGTGCGCTATTCAGTTGCGCCACGAGGCCTTTTTTTGGTTTGCAAATATATTTCTATTTCTTTACATAGCCGTACATATTATTCAAAAATATTTTAAACATTTAAAAATTTAGTTAATATTTCTGAAGCAGCGTCTTTATCTTCTTCGTAAATATAGAGTTCATTGGCAGAATGGCTACTACCAAATCCACCTAAACGAGCAGATTCACTGATGTTTTTAATTAAACATGGAATCTTAGCCTCATTCAATGCGAATTCTAAAGCGCGTAAACGAATCATTGTATCTGTGTGAAATTTAATGTGTTTTGAATAATCATCCATAATAGAAAGTTTTAAGATTTATAACATAATAAAGGTACTAAAAATTTAGGACTTTTACAAGTTCTTTGTCAACTGTAGCAGGACAAACTCACGCTTAAATAAAAAGAGATTATTTTTTAAAAGGAAATCATATTAATTGTATAAACTGCAATTAAAATCAAATGTCATTCCTGCGAAAGCAGGAATCTAATAGAATTATAATATGGATTCCAGCTTTCGCAGGAATGACAGTAAAAATTAAAAGTATGAGTTTGCCATATCTACTGTAGTATGTTTACTATTAATACAATTTATAAAAATTCCTTTCTTCCAATGGTTTTAGTAATGATATCTTTTTCAATCTTAAAGCCACGTGCTGGAGAATATTCTCTACCATAATAAATTATTTGCAAATGCAATTTATTCCATAATTCTTTAGGAAATAAACGTTTGGCATCTTTTTCGGTTTGTTGAACATTTTTGCCATTGGTTAATTTCCATCGATACATTAACCTATGAATGTGTGTATCTACAGGGAAAGCAGGAATTCCAAAAGCCTGACTCATAACAACACTTGCCGTTTTATGACCAACTGCAGGAAAGGCTTCTAAATCTTCAAAATTATCAGGCACTTCACCGTTATGCCTATCAATAATCATATGCGATAAGCCATAAATACCTTTCGATTTCATTGGCGATAAACCTACAGGTCTAATAATCGCTCGGATCTCTTCAATACTTAGTTTTATCATATCGTAAGGATTATCGGCTTTAGCGAATAAAAGAGGTGTAATGGTATTCACACGTGCATCCGTACATTGAGCTGATAGCAATACGGCAATCAATAAAGTATAAGGATCTTTATGATCTAGTGGAATTGGTGTTGTTGGATAGAGATTTTCTAAAGTATCTATAACAAATTGTACGCTTTCTTGTTTATTCATTTTTACTTACTTTTACATCGGTAAATATAATACTTCAAAATTCAACAAAGAGAAATTCAATATATATTATGACAACAATTCAAATAGGCGATAAGTCACCAAATTTTAAAAGTACCAATCAAAAAGGAGATAAAAAATCATTGACAGATTATAAAGGTAAGAAATTAGTTTTGTTTTTTTATCCCAAGGCAAGTACACCAGGTTGTACTATGGAGGCAAAAAATTTAAGAGATAATTATCAAGAATTTCTAAAAAAAGGCTATGAAATATTGGGTGTAAGTGCGGATTCTGCTAAGAGACAACAAAATTTCATTGATAAAAACGAGTTGCCTTATGATTTATTGGTGGATGAAGATAAAAGCGTTATTGAAGCATTTGGTGTTTGGGGACCAAAAAAATTTATGGGCAGAGAATATGATGGTATTCACCGTACAACATTTGTAATTGATGAGAATGGTGTCATAGAAAATATCATCAAAAAAGTGAAAACCAAAGCACATACAAGTCAAATATTATGTGATTTAGAATAAATTTTTAATGTGAAAAATAAAATTTTAACGATAAAATTGGAATACTAAAACATTTTTTTTAAATTTGACAAACTAAATTATATTAAATTATGAGTGAAGATAGAGGATATGTAGAACAAGAGGAGATTTTTTCTCAAACTATGCGTGCAGGAAGACGCACCTATTTTTTTGATGTTAGAGAGACCAAAGCTGGTGATTATTACTTAACAGTAACAGAAAGTAAGAAGTTTTCTAATGATGACGGTTCATTCCATTTTAAAAAACACAAAATTTATCTTTATAAAGAAGATTTTGCCGAGTTTAACGCAAGTTTAAATAGAGCTACAGATTTTATTTTAAAAGAAAAAGGAGATGAAGTAATTTCTGAACGTCACCAAAAAGATTATGTTAAGCCAACAAGTGATGAAGTTGCACCAGATAGTATTGATGATGCAAATCCAGATAATTTTACGGATATTTCATTCGACGATATATAAATTACATATAAAAAAAAATCGCCTAAAAGGCGATTTTTTTTATTTTCTTTGAGAAGCTATTAATGTGTTTTGTAATAACATGGCTATAGTCATTGGGCCAACGCCTCCAGGAACAGGCGTTATAAATGAGGCTTTTTTGCTTACTTCAGCAAAATCTACATCACCAGCCAATCTATAACCTCTTTTTCTAGTATCATCTTTAACACGTGTGATGCCTACATCAATAATAGTAACACCATCTTTTACCATATCACCTTTTAAAAATTCTGGAATACCAATGGCAGCTATAATAATATCTGCTTTTCTTGTGATTTCAGCTAAATTTTGTGTACGACTATGAGCTAAAGTAACCGTTGCATTCCCAGCTTTACGTTTCTGACTCATTAATATACTCATTGGTCGACCAACAATATGGCTACGTCCTAAAACAACCACATTTTTACCAGACGTTTCAATTTCGTAACGTTCTAATAATTGCATAATTCCAAATGGCGTAGCTGGTAAGTAACAAGGTAAATCTAAAGTCATTCTACCAACATTAGTTGGATGGAAGCCATCCACATCTTTATCGGGATTTACCAACATAAGGACTTTTTGTTCGTCTATTTGTTTTGGTAAAGGTAATTGTACAATAAAACCATCAATATCTGCATCCTTGTTTAAAAGTTCAATTTCGTGTAATAATTGTTCTTCGGTTGTATCTGCGGGTAAATCTATTAAAGTTGAATTGAAACCAACCAATTCACAAGCTTTAACTTTACTATTTACGTAAGTCAT
This sequence comes from Flavobacteriaceae bacterium, assembly GCA_036478895.1. Taxonomy (GTDB): domain Bacteria; phylum Bacteroidota; class Bacteroidia; order Flavobacteriales; family Flavobacteriaceae; genus S010-17. The sequence continues at coordinate 25,281 of JAZGEV010000132.1, forward strand.
ACTTGCACCATCTGTACCAACTAATATAGCTGCTAGATGTGGTGTTTTTCCACCTTTTTTTTTGATATTAGCTACTGCTTTTGCAATTTCTTGTTTAATATCATTGGAAGTTTTTTTTCCGTCTAGTAATTGCATATTGTTGATTGTTTAACGATTAAAAAGTAATTAATCATTTTCATTATTAATCTGACCACTACTATTTCATCCCTTGCATCATGCGTTTTCCGCCGCCACCTTGCATCATTTTCATCATTTTACTCATTTGCGTGAATTGTTTAAGTAACTGATTAACTTCTTGTACCGAAGTACCAGAACCTTTCGCAATTCTCTTTTTTCTTGATGTGTTTATCAACGTTGGTTTTGTACGCTCTTGTATTGTCATAGAATAGATAATTGCTTCGATACCTTTAAAAGCATCGTCATCAATATCTACATCTTTCATTGCTTTTCCAGCACCGGGAATCATACCAATAAGGTCTTTCATATTCCCCATTTTTTTAATCTGCTGTATTTGCTTTAAAAAATCATCAAAACCAAATTGATTTTTGGCAATTTTTTTCTGAATTTTACGTGCTTCTTCTTCATCGTATTGTTCTTGAGCTCTTTCAACTAAAGAAATAACATCTCCCATTCCAAGAATACGATCTGCCATTCTATCTGGATGGAAAACATCAATAGCTTCCATTTTTTCACCAGTACCAATAAATTTAATTGGTTTATTCACAACCGACTTTATCGATAAAGCAGCTCCACCACGTGTGTCACCATCTAATTTTGTAAGAATAACTCCATCAAAATTAAGAATATCATTAAAAGCTTTTGCCGTATTTACAGCATCTTGTCCAGTCATTGCATCAACAACAAATAATGTTTCTTGTGGCTGAATGGCTTTGTGAATGTCAGATATTTCGGACATCATTACTTCATCAACAGCCAAACGACCAGCCGTATCAATAATCACCACATTTTTACTATTAGCTTTGGCATGTTTTATAGCATTCAGTGAAATATCAACAGGGTTTTTATTATCGGGTTCAGCATAAACTTCCACACCAATTTGATCACCAACTACTTGTAATTGATTTATTGCTGCTGGTCTATAAACATCACAACCTACTAATAAGACATTCTTTGCTTTTTTAGTTTTTAAAAAATTGGCTAATTTACCTGAAAACGTTGTTTTACCCGATCCTTGTAAACCTGACATTAATATAATACTTGGCGAACCTTTTAAATTAATACCAACAGTTTCGCCACCCATTAATTCGGTCAACTCATCTTTAACAAGTTTCACCATTAATTGCCCTGGATTTAATGTTGTCAAAACATCTTGTCCAATAGCTTTGGTTTGAACTCGTTTTGTGAACTCTTTGGCTATCTTAAAATTAACATCGGCATCTAGTAAAGCTCTTCTAACTTCTTTTAAAGTCTCAGCAACATTTATTTCTGTAATTTTTCCGTGTCCTTTTAAAACATGAAAGGCTTTGTCTAGTTTTTCACTTAAATTATTAAACATAGTAGGTATTTATATTTCTGCAAAGGTAATAGAAGAATCCTCAAATAACAAATAATAGATTCTAAAAAATAATTAGATGTTATTTTACTAAAAACTCCTTTTTTAGTTATAGTTTTGCAGTTCACTTAATTAAAAAAAAATATTATTATGGGACTATTTGATCGTTTATTTAGAAAAGCAAAAGATATTGCAGAAGAGGCAATAGAAGTTGGGAAACACATAGCAGATAATGCTGGAGAAATAGCTAGTGATTTAGCAGATAAAGCTAAAGAAGTTGGTGAAGATATTTTGGAAAAAGGAAAGGATGTAGCAGATGTTGTGGCTGAAAAGGGTAAGGATTTTGTAGATAAAGCTCCAGAAATGGCTAAGGATTTTGCTGAAAAAGCAAAAGAAGTTGGTGGTGATATTTTGGAAAAAGGAAAAGAGGTAGCAGAAAGTGCAGTTGAGAAAGGAAAAGAATTTGTAGATAATGCACCAGAGATGGCAAAAGACTTTACAGATAAAGCTAAAGAAATTAGCGGAGATATAATGGAGAAAGGAAAAGATTTAGCAAACGACGCTGTTAAATTATCCGAAGATGCTGTTGCAAAAGCAAAAGATGCTTTACAAAACAAATCTGAAGAAGAGGAATAAATTCTTTATTAAATTATATTGATGTAAGAATTGCTCTTTTTAAAAGAGATTAAACAATATATTGTAAAACCTCAAGAAATTTTTCTTGAGGTTTTTTTATAGGGCAAACTCACACTTAAATAAAAAGGAGCTGTTTTTTTATAGGAAATCATATTATTTGTAGAAACTGTAATTAAAATCAAATGTCATTCCTGCGAAAGTAGGAATCTATTAGAATTATAATATGGATTCCTGCTTTCGCTATGCCTTTGGCTTAGTTGCAACAGGAATGATAATAAAATTAAAAGTATGAGTTTGCCCTAGTTTTTTTTGTTAAACAATTAATAGATTAAACATTTTAGTCTAAATTTGCACATTATTTTAAACCAATGAATTCAACTAAAAAAGTAGCTTTTTATACCTTGGGATGTAAGCTGAATTTTTCAGAAACATCAACAATTGCACGAAGTTTTGAAAAAGAAAATTTTGAGCGTATCGATTTTAATAAAAAAGCAGATGTGTATGTAATTAATACCTGTTCTGTTACCGAAAATGCGGATAAACGTTTTAAAACGATTGTAAAAAATGCTTTAAAACAAAACGACGATGCTTTTATAATAGCCATTGGTTGTTATGCACAGTTGAAACCAGAAGCTTTAGCTGATGTGAATGGTGTGGATTTAGTTTTGGGTGCTACCGAAAAATTTAACGTAACGGCATACATAAATGATCTTACCAAAAATGATATTAGCGAGATTCATTCTTGCGATATAGTAGAGGCAAATTCTTATGAGAGCTCATTTTCATTTGGCGATAGAACACGTGCATTTTTAAAAGTTCAAGACGGTTGTGATTATAAGTGTACTTATTGTACAATCCCTTTGGCTCGTGGAATTTCACGTAGTGATACGGTTGAAAATGTATTAAAAAATGCTAAAGAAATATCCAATAAAGGCATCAAGGAAATTGTTTTAACAGGTGTAAATATAGGCGATTATGGAAAAGGCGAATTTGGCAATAAAAAACACGAACATACTTTTTTAGAATTGGTAGAGCAATTGGATACTGTAAAAGGGATTCATCGCATTAGAATTTCATCAATAGAGCCTAATTTATTAAAAGATAAAACCATTAAATTTGTTGCAAATTCAGTCAGTTTTGTACCTCATTTTCATATGCCTCTGCAAAGTGGAAGCGATGTTTTGTTAAAAAAAATGAAACGTCGTTATCTTAGAGAAACCTATACAGATAGAGTAATAGCTATTAAAAACGACATGCCAAATGCGTGTATTGGTGTTGATGTTATTGTTGGTTTTCCTGGTGAAACCGATGAAATTTTCTTAGAAACATATAATTACCTTAATGACATGGATATTTCATATTTACATGTATTTACGTATTCAGAACGACCAAATACAGAAGCTGTAGAGATGGAAGGCATTGTGCCAATAAATGTGCGAAAAAAACGAAGTAAAATGTTACGAGGTTTATCGGTAAAAAAACGAAGAGCATTCTATGAAACTCAGATTGGCAATGAATTAACAGCATTATTCGAAAATGAAAATAAAGAAGGTTACATATATGGATTTACCGAGAATTACGTCAAAGTAAAAACACATTGGAATCCAAATTTAGTCAATACGTTAAAAAAAGTGAAATTAACCGATATTGATGATGATGGTTTGGTACGTGTTACTTTTTGCTAAAGTAAATTTCATAACTGTTGTAGGTATATTGCAATGAAACTATTGAAAATAAAATAAAATCATGATGAAATATTTCCTTTATATATTCTTACTATTAATGTTGTTTTCTTGTAAAAAAGAAACTAGAGAAATCAATGTTGATGATAATCCTTTTAGCCAGTCCAAAACTAAAAATCAAATACACTATGCTTCTGGTTTTGAACTCAAACAACATAAAGGTTATAAGCGTTTAATTGTAAATTCTCCTTATCCAGATGCTATAAAACCAATACACTATATTTTATTAGAAGATAAAAATATTTTAGCATACACTGATTTTCTTGAGGTGAAAATAATTAATATTCCCATTAAAAATATTGTGGTGACTTCAACAACTCACATCCCAATGTTGGAATTGCTTAGCGAAGAAAATGCATTAGTAGGATTTCCTAATACAAAATATATTTCTTCGCCAAAAACAAGACAACGTATTAATAATAAAAAAGTTCAAGAACTTGGAAAAGAACAAAATATTAATACAGAATTATTACTTGATTTGAAACCAGATTTAGTTGTTGGTTTTTCTTTGAATAGTAATAATAAAATGTTTTCTAATATTGAAAAATCTGGAATTCCGGTACTTTTAAATGGAGATTGGTTGGAAAAAACACCTTTAGGAAGAGCCGAATGGATAAAGTTATTTGGCGCATTGTTTAATAAAGATAAACTA
>JAZGEV010000133.1:0-4918 GCA_036478895.1 Flavobacteriaceae bacterium
CAACCGCAACACCAGATATGCAAGCCGCATCAACTGCAGCTTTTGTCGCTACCGAAATTGGAGCAACAGAAGCTTTTTCATTTGATCAAATTGCAGCTTGTTCGAGTTTTTTATTTGGTATGTCAACGGCATCTAGTTACATAGAAAGTGGAAAATATAAAAAAGTATTATTAATAGGAGCAGACATGAACTCTTCTATGATTGATTATACCGATAGAGCAACCTGTATTATATTTGGAGATGGCGCTGGAGCAGTTCTATTTGAAGCAAATAATGAAGGTTTAGGAGTTCAAGATGAATATTTAAGAAGTGATGGTGTAGGTAGAGAATTTCTTCAAGTTGCCGCTGGCGGTTCCATTTTACCAGCATCGGAGGAAACGGTAAAAAAGGGTCAACATTTTGTACACCAAGATGGAAAAACGGTTTTTAAATATGCAGTTTCTAATATGGCTGATGTAAGCGAAAAAATATTACAACGTAACGGTTTAAGTAACGATGATATTCAATGGCTAGCAGCACATCAAGCCAATAAACGAATTATTGACGCAACAGCAAGACGTATAAACCTTGATAAGTCTAAAGTAATGATGAATATAGAAATGTATGGCAATACAACGTCTGCAACATTACCATTATTATTAAGCGATTATGAATCTCAATTAAAAAAAGGAGATAAAATAGTATTCGCAGCCTTTGGTGGCGGATTCACTTGGGGCTCTATTTATTTAAAATGGGCTTATTAATTATTATAAAATAAACAAACCAACATAAAACAAAATATTATGGATTTAAAAGAAATTCAGCATTTAATTAAATTTGTAGCCAAATCGGGTGCAAGTGAAGTGAAATTAGAAATGGAAGATATTAAAATTACTATCCGTACAGGTGGTAGTGGTAAAAATGAAACAACCATTGTGCATCAAGCACCAATTATAGGTCAGCCCGTTGCTGCAGTACCGCAAATGAATCCTGTTGTAAAATCTGATGCTACAAAACCAGAATCCAATGAAGACGATTCAAAATACATTACTATAAAATCTCCAATAATTGGTACTTTTTATAGAAGACCATCTCCAGACAAGCCATTATTTGCTTCTGTAGGTGATAGTATTAATGAAGGTGATACAGTTTGTATTATAGAAGCTATGAAACTTTTTAACGAAATTGAATCTGAAATATCGGGTAAAATTGTTAAAATATTAGTTGAAGATGCATCACCAGTTGAGTTTGATCAGCCTTTATTTTTGGTAGATCCTTCTTAAGGTAAAATCTAAACTCTAATTAATAAATCCCAAAACAAGAGTTGATTTGGAAATATTGATTTGTTAATTGAAATTCAAAACAGAAATTATGTTTAAAAAAATATTAATAGCCAATAGAGGTGAAATTGCACTGCGTGTGATAAGAACCTGTAGAGAAATGGGCATTAAATCGGTAGCAGTTTATTCTACTGCTGATGCTGATAGTTTGCATGTAAAGTTTGCAGATGAAGCAGTTTGTATAGGACCTGCTGCAAGTAGCGAATCGTATTTGAAAATGTCTAATATTATTGCAGCTGCAGAAATTACCAACTCGGATGCTATTCATCCTGGATACGGTTTTTTAGCCGAAAATGCTAAATTCTCCAAAATTTGTGAAGAACATGGTATTAAATTCATAGGTGCAACAGCAGAAATGATTAATTTAATGGGCGACAAAGCATCAGCTCGTGAAACAATGAAAAAAGCCGGTGTTCCAATTATACCTGGATCTGACGGAATTATTGAAACTTTTGAAGAAGCCGAAAAAATTGCAGAAGAATTTGGGTTTCCAGTAATGTTAAAAGCAACAGCTGGTGGTGGTGGAAAAGGTATGCGCGCATGTTGGAAAAAAGAGGAGATGAGAGATCTTTGGGATGCTGCAAAGCAAGAATCTAAAGCCGCTTTTGGAAACGATGATATGTATATGGAAAAGCTTATAGAAGAGCCACGTCATATTGAAATACAGATTGTTGGTGATTCTACTGGACGTGCTTGTCATTTATCCGAAAGAGATTGTTCTGTACAACGTCGTCATCAAAAATTAACCGAAGAAACACCTTCGCCTTTCATGACCAAAGCATTACGTAAAAAAATGGGAGATGCGGCTGTTTTAGCATCAGAATCTATTAAATACGAAGGTGCTGGAACTGTAGAATTTTTAGTTGATAAACACCGAAATTTCTATTTTATGGAAATGAATACACGTATTCAAGTGGAACACCCAATTACAGAACAAGTGATTGATTTCGATTTAATTCGTGAACAAATATTAGTAGCCGCAGGTGTGCCAATTTCGGGAAAAAACTATACGCCTAAATTACACTCTATTGAATGTAGAATTAATGCGGAAGATCCCTTTAACGATTTTAGACCTTGCCCAGGAAAAATCACTACATTTCACGCACCAGGCGGACACGGTATTAGAATAGACACACATGTTTATGATGGATATATGATTCCACCATACTATGATTCTATGATTGCAAAGTTAATTACTACGGCGCAAACACGAGAAGAAGCTATTAATAAAATGAAACGTGCTCTACAAGAATTCATAATTGAAGGTATTAAAACTACCATTCCTTTCCATCAACAATTAATGGAACATCCAGATTATTTAGCGGGTAATTACACCACTAAATTCATGGAAGATTTTGAGATGAAAGCAATTTAAAAATATATTAAAAATTTATAGGGCGCCAATTTGGCGCCCTTTTTTATGGTTGATTTGAAATTCTAAACTTCTATTGACGAACTCTTTTTCTTAAATAAATAAAACCTAAAAGTAGCATTGTACCTAATCCAATATATTGCCATTCAAATGATTTATTTATAGCAACTTCTGTATTTCCAATAAACACAAAACTAGCCCAATAAAAAGGTGTTTTTTTAGTATTTGAAATTGATTTATCGTTTAAATAATCAAGTTTAGCTTGATGAATTGCTGCGGATTTAGTATTTGTTTTTTTATAATTTTTATAAAAATTACGCATTAAAATACTGGTTGCCTTATCATTTACTTTCCATAGTGATACCAATAAATTTTTGATGCCTGCATATAAAAATCCTCTAGCTAAACTCATTGCGCCTTCGCCTTTTTGGAGTTTGCCAATACCAGTTTCACAAGCACTTAAAACTGTTAAATCTGCGTTGAGATGGAGTCCGTAAATTTCGGGTAAATAAAGGGTTTCATTTCTAAACTCTATATGTGCAGGCTTGTGAAAGTTTCCGGCACTTGCGTGTGTGGAAAGGTGTAGAATGTCATATTTATTTGCATCGGATAAAAAAGTTTTTTTCAAGGCGTTTTTTGACGTTAAATAAGTTCCATTAGTGTACTTTGCTATTTCCTTTTTTTCATTTAAGGTATGAGAAATTTCTTGGAGTTGACGATAATTATTTTCAAATACTGGAAAAAAGCCAACTATTTTTTTTCTTTTAGTAGGTAAACTTTTTAATTGTTGTTGTAACACTTTTACAGAATAGCCATAATTGATTTGATGCTTAAAAAGTAAATATGGTAATTTGCTAAAATTAGTATGCTTCGTTTTAGATGTTATTAAAGCATCAAAAGCAACGAAATTTAAGATGCCATCGGGTATTAGAGTCAGTTTATTTATACTTAAATTGATGATTTCGGGCGCTAGTAATTGTTGGTATAATTTTAAAGCATTCGCTTTATAATGGTCAATATCTTTTTTTATTTTTGCATCGTGACCATCGGAAAATAAATTGATATACTCTTTTAAGCTTGCATTAAAATGAGATGTTTTTTGAAATTTACGAAGCGAAATGTTATGATCTTTACGCAGTGAAAAAATAAAAACAGCAGTTTTTGTGTCCAAAAAACTTATTAATAAATGCTCTTTTTGTAATAATTCATCTTGAATATCAGTAATGGATAATGAATTATTCGTCGATTTAAAAAAGGGGTATTTTAATAGAATTTTTTGTTTTAAAACCTGTAGTCTAGTGTTTATAGTGGTTAATCTCACATTAAGATCTTTTAAAACAGATACGTTTGCTTTATCAATTTTCAACTCTTCTAGTTTTTTATTTTTAAGTAAAACAGATTTTTTTTGTAATAATAATTTTTCTTTTATGATAAGTGGGTCAGTCGTTAAATTTCGTTTTAAATAGTTGGAATTTAGGACGTCTTGTAATATCATTGCCTTACTATTTTCTACAGTGATAAAGGCTGAGTTTATATAGTCTTGTTTCCTTGTTTCTTGAAATAATTCATAAAATAAATCCACTATTTTTTCGGTACGATCTCTTATTTCGGTTTGTTGTAGTAACTTAGATTTTTGCGATGTGTATGTTTTTTGCAACATTTTTTCAACCTCAAAAGCCAATTGATAATTACGTATTGCTTGTAAAGGTTTTCCAATGTGTACTAATAAATTCGCTTTTGCGTCTAAGGTTTCTTTGATGGTATTCTCTGCAAATAAATCATTTTTAGTTGGATTGTCTTCTAGCATATTTTTGGGATGGTAATTTGGTAGAAGTAATTGTAATGATTTTTGGTAATTTGCCAATGCTTTTTGAGGTTGCTTTAATTTCACATCAACATTTGCTAAAAGATTGTAAATTTTAATAGTTTCTCTATTGTTAAATCCATAGATTTTTTCTGATTTTTTAACAGCTTTAAGGAGTGTTTTTTTTGCTAAATTGAATTTTTCAGTTTTAAAATAACACAAACCCTTGGTTAGTTCGTTTTTTTGGGTTGTTTTGAGATTGTTATTGTATCTATTAGATATATCAATAAGATTTAATGCTTTGGAATAATCATTTTGCTCATAATAATTTTTTGCCATTAAGGAATACAAAATACTTTTTTGATTGGATGTTATGGGTTTAATTTGTAATGCTTTTTCTATAATTTCAATTGCCTCTTTTTG
>JAZGEV010000134.1:0-25968 GCA_036478895.1 Flavobacteriaceae bacterium
GAAAGATGCTTTATGGGCAGTTCTTGGTTCTTTATTAGTTGTATTTTTATACATCTTATTCCGTTTTAGAAAATGGCAATTTAGTTTGGGCGCTGTTGCGGCGGTATTTCATGATGTGTTAATTGTATTAGGAGTTTTCTCTTTATTATATAAATTTTTACCATTCGAGGAAGTTAACCAATCATTTATTGCAGCAATATTAACCGTAGTTGGATATTCATTGAATGATACCGTGGTAATATTTGATCGTATTAGAGAATACGCTAACGATCACCAAGACTGGGTATTTAGTAAAGTAGTAAACAGAGCATTGAGTAGCACTTTAGGTAGAACCGTAAACACATCGTTAACAACATTGGTTACCTTATTAGCTATTTTCTTTTTTGGAGGAGATTCTATTAAAGGATTTATGTTTGCAATGATTGTTGGTGTAATAGTAGGAACCTATTCTTCCTTATTTGTTGCAACACCAATTATGTATAAAACAATAATGAAAGGTAAAGGATTAAAATCTTTAACTAAAGATGTTACTGCAGAGTAATATAACCTATTTATAAAATATATTATAAAACCTTTCGGTCATTAGTACTGAAAGGTTTTATGTTTTTAAATTAAAATAATGAGTTTAGTAAAATTACACGACAAATACTTTAAACCCTATTTATCTGAAAAGAAAATAGCAGAAACAGTAGCCTTTATGGCTAAAGAAGTTGCTCAAGATATGGCCGACAATGAAGTGCCTATTTTTATAGGTATCCTAAATGGTTCGTTTATGTTTGCAGCCGATTTTATCCGCGAATATAATGGCGATTGCGAAGTCAGTTTTGTAAAATTAGCATCCTATGAAGGTATAAAATCTATTGGAAAAGTAAAACAACTTGTTGGCATTAATGAAGACCTTAAAGGACGAACAGTAATAATACTAGAAGATATAATAGATACTGGTAATACACTTGCCGAAATCTATGATATTTTTAGAGACAAACAATTAAAACAATTAAAAATAGCAACGCTATTCTTTAAACCAGACGTGTTTAGAAAAGAACTACCTATAGATTATATTGGAATTTCCATTCCCGATAAATTTATTGTAGGTTACGGATTAGACTATGACGGCTTAGGACGAAATTTAGCAGCAATTTACCAATTAACATCAAAAAAAATGACAAACATTGTATTATTTGGACCTCCAGGTGCCGGAAAAGGAACACAGGCAACTCAGTTAAAAGACAAGTATAATTTAGTACATATTTCTACTGGAGATGTCTTCCGTTTTAATATTAAAAACAATACCAAATTGGGTATTTTAGCAAAATCGTTTATGGATGATGGTAATTTAGTACCAGATGAAGTGACCATAAATATGTTGAAAGCCGAAGTTGAAAAAAATGCCGATGCCAATGGTTTTATTTTTGATGGATTTCCAAGAACCGAATCGCAAGCCAAAGCTTTAGACGACTTCTTAGCCGAAAAAGGCGAAAGTATCAACGGTATGGTTGCACTTGAAGTGGAAGAAAACTTACTCGTTGCGCGCTTATTAAAACGTGGTGAAACTAGCGGAAGAGCAGACGATCAAGACGAAGATAAAATACGTAATCGTTTTAACGAATACCAAACCAAAACAGCCATTTTAAAAGATTACTACGAAGCACAAAATAAATATTATGGCGTAAATGGTGTTGGATCTATTGATGAAATTACAGATAGACTTTGTCTGGTTTTAGATACATTATAATTATGAGTTAATTTATTGTTTATTCTAATAAATGATTAAACAAATAGCAAATCAACATTACTATGACTGAAGGAAATTTTGTAGATTATATAAAAATATGGGCATCTTCTGGAAACGGTGGAAAAGGTTCTGTACACTTACATCGCGAAAAATATATCGATAAAGGTGGGCCTGATGGTGGTGATGGTGGACGTGGTGGACATATTATCATTAGAGCCAATAGAGAAATGTGGACACTTTTCCATTTAAAATTTAAGCAACATTATAGAGCTGTTGAAGGAAATGGTGGATCAAAAAGTAGATCTACTGGTAAAGATGGTTCTGATATTTATATTGATGTCCCTTTAGGAACTATTATAAGAGACGGCGAAACTCAAGAAAAATTATTTGAAGTAACAGATCACGGCGAAGAAAGAATACTATTAGAAGGTGGAAAAGGTGGAAGAGGTAACTGGCATTTTAAATCATCTACAAATCAAACACCACGTTATGCACAACCTGGTGTAGATGGACAAGAAGGTTGGTTTCAAATGGAACTAAAAATACTGGCAGATGTTGGTTTAGTTGGTTTTCCAAATGCTGGAAAATCGACATTATTAGCTGCAATTACCTCAGCAAAACCTAAAATAGCCGATTATGCTTTTACAACTCTAAAACCAAATTTAGGCATTGTAAAATATAGAGATTTCCGCTCGTTTGTAATGGCAGATATCCCTGGAATTATTGAAGGTGCCGCCGAAGGTAAAGGACTAGGGCATCGTTTTTTAAGACACATAGAACGTAATTCTACTTTGTTATTCTTAATACCAGCAGATAGTGATGACATACAAAATGAATACGAAATATTGTTGAATGAACTGCGTAAACACAATCCAGAATTGATTGATAAACAGCGTTTATTAGCCATTTCAAAATCGGATATGTTAGACCAAGAACTTAAAGATGAAATTGAAAAAGAATTACCCAATGATGTTGAACATCTATTCTTTTCATCTATAACTCAAGAAGGTATTACAGAGCTTAAAGATAAACTTTGGGATTTGTTACAATAATTAACTTTTTCATTTACTAATTTACCAAACTTTAACATTTTTAATGTGAATTGATAAAAACCGTTAAGGTTGGTTTTAACGGTTAATCGTTTATATAATTCTTTAAAATTAGATTCTTAAATTTATTATTCTTAACGAATTTTTAAAAAAAATATGCGCTTTTAAATCAAACAAAAAACATTCAGATAATTTTATTACATTTGATATCAGCTAATTAAAAGAAACTATTATGAAAAAAATATTATTCATCTTAATTGTTGGGTTGATTTCAAACTTGTTAAACGCGCAAAGTTATTATGTAGATAAAAACACAGGTAATGATAATAATGATGGTTTAACTCTACAAACTGCTTGGGAAACTGTATCTAAAGCCGCACTAACTGTACAAGCAGGAGCTACTGTTTTTATTCGTCAAGGAACTTATCATGAAAGATTAGTACCAGCACATTCAGGAACAGCAAATAATAAAATAACCTATACCAATTATCAAAATGAGGTTGTAAAAATTGTGGGTACAGCAGAACTTGGAACAACTATAGATGACGATGGTAATCCTCGTTATTATATTCTTGAAGTTGTTAAACTTAGAAAATCGTATATTGTAATTGAAGGTTTAACGCTTTATCATCATGAAATTCGAACTTGTGATTCACCTGGATATGGAGGTTGTTGGTATCAGCAAAATATTGTGATACAAATTAGATATCAAGATGCACATCATAATGAAATTTTAAATAATAAAATTATTAGTCCATATTCTTTAGTAGGTTTAGATACTGATGTTTATATGAAAGAAACTGGTATAAGCGTAGGCGCCAATGCAGATTATAATTTGATAGAAGGAAATGAAATTAGAAACATGTCTAAAATAGGAATCGTTTTAGGTAACGGCGCTAAATTTACTAAAATTTTAAACAATACTATTATCGATATTTATCAAGATTGTATTCATTATGGTTCTGGTCAAAGTGTTATTTCGGGAACCCTTATTGAAGGTAATATTTTAGCAGGAAGCGTTCGGTCTGATGGTGTTCAATTTAATAACCCTGCAACAGTAAACAGAGGTATAATTGTACGTAATAATATTATGTACAATAACGCAGAGAATAATATTGATTTAAAAGGAACTAAGGATATTGTTATTGAGGGTAATATCTTGTATAGTGCAGAATCCGATAATGATGGTTTTTGTGATGGAATTAATGAATACGGAACACAAGGAGGAGGAATTGGAAAAGGAGCAGGTACTCCGAGTGAAGACATTATTATTAGAAATAATATCATCTATGATAATGGTGGAGGAATAGCGATTGGTACTGGTAAATGGAGAGTCTATAATAATACATTAATAAATAACACGCGTTATTTTGGCGGACCTAATAGTACATTTACGATTAATAGAAAACCATCATATTCAAATTTTTGGGTAAGTCAAGAACGATTATTTAATAATATAATTGGCGATAGTCCACAAAGTGAGATTGCAGCATATAATTCAGGTAATAATATTAAGGCTGATTATAATTTATATTTTAATACATATAAAAGTGTAGAGTTTGCAAATTTTAGAGATGTTAATGATTGGGATTTAATCAGTTTTAATCAATGGAAAAATCTAACAAATGAAGATACTCACAGTATTGTTGCTAGCCCTCAATTTGTGAACGTCCCATCAAGACCATTTGGCGCACCTTCACAATTTGATTTTTCATTACAATCCAACTCTCCAGCCATAGATGCAGGTGGTTTTGTTACAACTGCCACAAGTGCTGGTTCAGGAACTCAAATAAACGTGGCAGACGCTCGTTTTTTCTTTGATGGTTTTGGGATTGTACAAGGAGATTTAATACAGTTTGAAGGTCAAATACAAACTGCAATAATTACAGCAGTAGATTACTCAAGTAATACTATAACCGTGAACACCTCTTTAACTTGGTCATCAGGTTTAGGGTTAAGTTTAGCATACAATGGTTCAGCACCAGACATAGGAGCAATTGAATATTCTAACACTTCTACAGATGTTATCGCTCCAACTACACCACCAAATTTAGTATCCAATAATACCACACAAACCACAACAGATTTAAATTGGGGAGCAGCTACAGATAATGAAGGTGTAGTTGCGTATAATATCTATCAAGATGGTGTTTTTATAACAAGTGTAACTACACTTTCTTATCAAGTAACAGGATTATTCCCAGATACAAGCTATAACTTTACAGTAAAAGCAAGAGATGCCGCTGGAAATATTTCAAGTGAAAGTAATATAGAAATAGTAACAACATTGTTAGGAGGCACTTGTGATAATTCAAACACGGCTTTAGTTGCGTTTTATAGTTTTGATGCTATTTCTGGAACAACACTTACTGACGAAAGTAGCAACTCTAATAATGGTACAATTCAAGGAGCAACAGCAATTACTGGAAAAATAGACAACGGTTTAGATTTCGATGGAACAGACGATTATGTAGATTTAGGTAATTTTAATGTTACAGGTAGTCAAATAACAATAGCATCTTGGATAAAAGCAGATGATTTTGGTATTTCCGATGCACGTATTATCTCCAAAGCAACAGGAGTACAAAGTGATGATCATACTTGGATGTTATCTACCATTGATGATGGTGGTATAAAAGCAAGATTTAGATTAAAAACCGATGGCGTAACCACAACAATAATTGCATCAGAAATATTGAATCCCAATGTTTGGTATCACATAACAGCTACTTATGATGGATCTAATATGCGTTTATATATAAACGGTTTAGAAAAAGGAAATGCTTCAAAAACTGGAGCAATATTCACAAGTAGTGCAAGTATTAGAATAGGAGATAATCCAGTAAATGCAAAGAATTTTGATGGTATTATAGATGAGTTAAAAATATATAATATTGCATTGTCAACAAGTGAAGTAATTGAATTGGCAACCTGTACCTCAAATGAAAATAGTACGGCATCTGCATCTAATGACTCCATAAAAAATGGAATTACTATTTATCCAAATCCATTAGTAGAGAATGAATTACATATTCAGTTAAATAATGACATTAAAATAAAGCATATTTTAATTTACAATATTATGGGACAACGTGTTTTTGATAAAGATGAATTAGTTACGGAAAATAATATCCGTTTGAATGTTAATTTATCAACTGGAACTTATTTAATTAAAATAATAACTACCGATGAAGAATTGATTGTTAAAAAATTAATGGTGGAGTAAAGTTTGAAGAAATTGAAATTTAACTTATTAAATTACACTTTTGACACAAACCTGTAGCCTGAATTTCAAATTGGTCAATTATATATTCAGGTAATTTTATTGTGGGAATTTTATCTACTTCAACACAAAAAATAACTTTACAATTATTACATTTAAAATGTATGTGTTGATGATAATGTGCAATTGTGTCACACTTTTCTTTACAAAGCGCGTAGTTAGAAATATTCCCATTCAATGAGATTTCGTGAATAATTCCTTTTTCTATAAAAACTTTGATTGTTCTATATAAAGTAATTCTATTATATTCATTTAATTCTTTTTCAATAATGGATAAAGGAATGGCATTATTATATTTAGTGAAAATCGCTAAAACTTCTTTTCTAAAAGGCGTTTCCCTCAGTTTTTTATTTTTAAATAAATTTGTCATAAATTCATTATTGCAACAGTGTTGCATTTAATTAATAATTGCGTATATTTGCAACAGTGTTACAAATATAAAACAAATTATGAAAACTATTATAAGTGCTACTCTATTTATATTTGCTTCAATTGCTGCATTTGCTCAAGATTTTACAGGAATAGTTTTGGATAAAGAAACCAAACAAGCAATTCCTTATGTTCAAGTGTATTTTGTGGACTTAAAAACAGGAACAACAACAGACGAAAATGGAATTTTTAAATTTGATAATTTCAACCAAAAAACCATTCATATTCAATTAACTTATGTTGGTTACAAAACTATTGAACAAATAATAAATATTAACACTACTAAAAAACAAATATTTTATCTTGAACAAGCACATTTTGAATTAGAAGAAGTTGTAATTTCAGCACCAACAGGAAGATTACAAGCAGAAAACATAGTTAGTATTGAACATAAAAAAATTGCTGAACTACAACAAACTTCTCCTTTAACGTTAGCAGAAACAATAAGTGGTATTCCAGGCGTAGAACAAACTACAACAGGAGCAGGAATTGGAAAACCAGTTATCAGAGGTTTATCGGGCAACAGAATTGTTACCTATGCACAAGGCATACGCATTGAAAATCAACAATGGGGTGATGAACACGGCTTGGGAGTTGGAGAAGTTGGAATTGAAAGTGTTGAAGTTATAAAAGGACCCGCATCATTGATTTATGGATCAGATGCATTAGGTGGTGTGCTGTACTTTATTGATAAGCGTTATGCAAGTCAAAATTCTATTGAAGTCTTAGCACAAACAAAATTCATCTCAAATACTTTAGGCTCTATAAATAATATGGGGTTAAAAGTTCATAAAGGAAAATTAAAATTTAATCTTTTTGGAGCATATTCTTCTCAAACAGATTATCAAATACCTAGCTTTGACCGTGTATTTAATACTCGTTTTGACGAAAAAAATATCAAAAGCTCGTTTGGATTTAATACAAAAAATTGGATTTCAAATATGAGGTACAGTTACCTGCAAAATAATTATGGCATAGTAGAAGATGCAACTTTTACTACGTCTGCTCAAAGAAGTTTTGTACTTCCTTTTCAAACTATCGATAATCATAATTTTAGTTTTGAAAATATTATCTACACAGGTAATTCAAAACTGAATTTAACTTTAGGATACACCAATAATTACCGAAAAGAATTTGAAGATGATAATCAAAATCAAGCATTAGGATTAAAACTAAATACGCTTACCTACAACTTAAAATGGTATTCACCAATTTACAAAGATCGCTTTGATTTTGTTATTGGCTCACAAGGAATGGCACAATTCAACCTTAATAATGGGGAAGAAGAATTAATCCCAGATGCCAACACAACCGATTTTGGCGCTTTTGTTTTAGGGAATTTAAAACTTGACAAAATTCAATTTCAAGGTGGAATAAGAGCTGACTTTCGAGAAATTGATACTAAAGAAATGGTAACAGATGATGGAAACTTTCCTGCACTTAAAAAATCATACAGCGGTCTTACATTTTCAGGTGGAACAGTTTATAAATTAAAAAAGATGAAATTTAGAGCCAATATCTCAAGTGGATTTCGAGCACCAAACACAACCGAATTACTTTCAGATGGTGTACATCACGGAACTAATCGTTACATAAAAGGTGATACAAATCTTACCAATGAAAACGCTACTCAAATAGATTTTTCTTTTGATTATCAAAATGAGCATTTAAGTTTTTCAATAAACCCATTCTACAACACAATTCAAAATTATATTTTCCTTTCGCCTACAGAAACAGTAATTGACAACAGTTCGGTATTTGAGTATTTGCAAACAAATGCATTTTTGTATGGTGGTGAGTTAGGTTTTCACTATCATCCACATAATATTCATTGGCTACATTTGGAGAGTAATCTCTCAACCGTTATTACAGAAGATAAAAATGGAAATTCACTACCATTAATCCCACAAACAAAATTAAATTCTACGGTAAGTGCTGAAATTTCTCACAAAGGAAAAGTACAATTAAAAAAAGTGTTTATCCAAAATATTTATAAATTCCAACAAAACAGAACGGGTCTTTTTGAAACAACAACAAATGATTATAATCTAATAAATATAGGATTGAAACTTGAAGTTTCAACAAAAAATAATCCCTTAGAAATTGTTACAGGAATTAAAAATATATTTAATACAAAATATATTGACCATCTTTCACGATTTAAAACATTAGAAATTCCAAATCAAGGAATAAATTATTACATAGGAATGAAAGTAAAACTGAACAAGAAACTAAAAGAAAAAAACGATAACAAAATATAAACGTAATTACTGTTTTTAGAACTAAATTAAATAGTAAGTACCTTTAAATATACACTTACAAACGTTATAATCAACAAAGTTCTCCTATACAGAATCATTATTTTTAATATTTAACTTAAATAGCTGAACTTATTTAATGAAAATATTAACTACCAATGAAGAATTGATTGTTAAAAAAATAATGGTAGAATAAAATTCGAAGAAATTGAAAAAGAATTACCCAATGATATTGAACACTTATTCTTTTCTCTCTAACTCAAGAAATTATTACAGGGCTTAAAGATAAGCTTTGGGGTATATTACAGAATTAGCAGTATTAAAAAAACTTAACTTTGTCATTTTTTTTCGCTAACTTTACACCTTATAACAGTCGATAAATTCAATTAAAACTGAAGTTATCTTTGTGTTAGCGATAATGTAAAAACTGAAACCTGAATTCAAAATAAAATTTGAATTTAAAAACGAAAGTGCAAGTATTGGTGCAATCAATAAAACTTATAAGTATGTCTGTAATAAAGCACATAGTAATGTACCAGTAAAAGCAACAATAATTTTCAAACAAATATTACCAGATAAAAATAAAATAAGTTTTGCTACTATAAAAGTAGGTTATAAAGCGAATGATGTAATAGTTATACTTTTGTTAAACAGTAAATATCCAACATAGATTATGAAATTAAACAAGTTTAACATTTTAAGGAATTACTTACTTCTAGCCTCTTGGTTCTTACTTCTTGGTTCTTTTCCAGCCTATGCCCAAGACTGGCAATGGATAAAAGATGGCGGAAGTTTGGACGGTAATCCAGACGAACAAGTAATTGATATGGTAACGGATTCTGACCGTAATGTATATGTAATTTCACAAGTAGGTAAAAACGGCTTAACTATAGATGGAAATGTAAAAACCAATTGGGGAGATAATACCACCTTAAGAGACATTGCCTTAGCCAGTTTTTCTTGCGATGGCACCTACCGTTGGTCAAAAATAATTGGTGGTGGTGGTGTGGATGTTGTAAAAAGCGTTCAAGTAGATAGTCAAGACAATGTGTATGTTGTGGGTAGGTTTGCTGGTCATCAAGATACGCAAACCCCACCACGTATAGATAATGATTATATCATGGCACAAAGCCCACCAGATGCAAGAGTGTTATTTATTGCAAAATTTGATAAAGACGGTGTGTTTCAATGGATAAAGAGACCACAAGCAGTAGTAACACCATCAACAGACACTCCAAATGCACTCCCTTTAGAAATGGTTATTGATAACGATATTATTTATTGGTTTGTATCTTTAGAAACTGGTACTTATGCTAATGGTGCTTTTACTACAGGTACTTATACAGGTTATAGAAAATTCGTTTTTAAATACGATACCAGTGGTAATTTTATAAGTGCAATTACTTTAGATTTTCACACAAGTTACAGTAGTATAAAAAAATTGTACAGAAATCCTTACAATGGCTACTATTATCTTATGCATTCTAAGACCGGTGGAGGTATAATTACTGTAAATGGTATAGTACGAGACTCGGCTTCTTTAATAGCTTGTTTTGATAGCAATGGTACTTTTTTATGGATACGTGAGAGTAACACTACTAATACGTGGGATGTAGTCTTACACGGTTTAGCCTTTGACCCCAGTAATAACATCTATGTAGCAGGTAAAATGATAGGTTTCAGTATGGGTATTAACTTTTTAGGATTTAATATTCCAGATGATTTATATCCTGCTTTTGTATTAAAAGTAAATCCAACAGCAGATACCTTACTTTGGAGTTCGTATGGAAGCACAACTGCTGAAAATATAGGTGGAGTTTTATATAATAATGGAGAAGTAGCTTATACTGGATCTGCCACAGGGCAAAATTTTAATTTTAGTAGTAGTAGCAGTCTTACGTTAAACGTAAACACGATAGGCCAACATAAAGAGGTGTTATTTGCTCAATTTGATGCACAAACAGGTAGTGTTACAAAGTTGTCAAAAATAACAGGAGATTCAGGCAACTTAGACTACGGCACCGCCATAGCAGTAGATACTAATGGAGACTATCTAGTTGGCGGTGGTTTTGGTCATTATATTTATGATATGAACGGCAATCAAAATATCAATGCAGGTGGTAGTAGTGATTTTTTTGTAGCTAAATTTGCTACAGGTGCTTGTAATGCGTTAAGCGTAGATGGCATAGAAATGGGTAGCATACAATTATATCCAAACCCTGCAAAAAATAGCATATCTATAAGTGCTAAAGAACCTATAAGTACTATTGCTGTATATACTGTTTTGGGACAAGAAGTGTTATCAAAAAATGCAAACTTACAACAAGCAGAAACGGTTAATGTTAGTCATTTAACTAAGGGCACTTATTTTATAAAAGTACAGGTTGGTAATGCTGTTAAAAGTTATACTTTTGTTAAGGAGTAAATTATAAAGAAACTAATATTGGCATAAAATTTGAAAAAGAGTATACTAGTATAAATTAAAAATTAAACAAAAAAGTACATTTATTTACTCGCTATTTATTCTGTGAATGTGGAGGAGGAATGTACGTTCCGTCTGGAAATCCAAAATATACCTGTAAGAAATGTAAACGTAAAATTCACATCGACGACATCGAATCAATCTTTAAAGAACAATTAACAGAATTCATATTATCAAAAGAAGAAGTGAACAGATATTTTGACGGAACACATTCTGTTATTAGTAACAAAAAGGAAGAAATAAATATTATTAAAAACAAAATCGAAAAACTTGAAAGTAAAATTGAAAAGATATTTGAACTCTACGAACAGAATAAAATAAACGCTGACCATTTCTCTGAACACTACGACAAACCCAATGAACAGATACAGCAACTCAAAAGAAAAATTCCAGAGATAGAGGGAGAAATCTATGCCTTAAATGACCAATTCAAATCAAGTGGATATATTATAGAAGAAGCAAGGTCTTTATACGAGAATTGGGATAAACTAACAAAGCAACAGAAACGTAATATTATTGAAATCATTACGGAAAAGATAGTGGTATCAGAACAAGAAGTGAATATAAGCTTGAACTATATACTACCGAAGACTACATCTTCTGAAACGACTGCAAATGGGTTTCATTGCCTATAGTTAATGCTTTAGGTCTGTGCTTAACCGAAGTTCAGGCTTATTTATAAAGTCCGCAAAATTTTCAATTTTTGTGGTAATAATTCCGATAAGAAAAAAATTAAAAATTTCGCTACTCGCGAAATCTTTAATTTTTTTCTTATTTACCAAGCACTAACCATATTCCAGTCGTTATAATCAACAAAGTTCTCCAATACAGGATAATTATTTCATTTAAACTCAGTACAATTACTTAGCACTTGTTTCTTAAAAACAAACTCACTATTTTTAAGTCAATCAAATTTTCACTATTTTTATCCAAACAAAAAATATGGATAATTACGGCTTTCTATCAATATTACCACCAATAGTTGCTATTATACTGGCATTAAGAACTAAACAGGTCTATTTGGCTTTACTGTTTGGAATTTGGTCGGCTTGGTTAGTTATAAGTGACTTTAATTTTCTAACAGGAACTTTAGCAGCCATTGAGGCTTTGGTTAATGTATTTAAAAGTGAAGGTAATACTAGAACCATAATTTTTAGCGCCTTGGTTGGTGCTTTATTATTATTCATTCAATACTCAAAAGGTGTAGAGGGTTTTGTAAACAAAATAAATAAACTCATTGGGTATTTTGAAAACAAACAAACAGGTTATGCACGTATTATTGTACAATTACTAGCCTTACTTACAGGTATGGTTTTATTTGTAGAGACCAGTATAAGTTCACTAACTGTTGGTACATTATACCGTCCAATATTTGATAAACTAAACATTCCAAGAGAAAAATTAGCTTATATAGCAGATTCTAGTTCGGCGCCATCGTCTATTTTAATTCCGTTTAATGCTTGGGGTGCTTTTATAATGGGGTTACTTTTAACTCAAGGTGTAGAGAATCCTTTTGCTATGCTAATTGCTTCTATAAAATATAATTTTTATCCATTAATTACATTGCTTATTGTGTTTTTGGTCATTGTTTTTAAAAAAGATATTGGCGCCATGGCAAAAGCCGAAAAACGAACAGCAACTACAGGAAAATTAATGAATGATAATGCCAAACCAATGATATCGGAAACGATCACATCCCTAAAACCAAAAGAAGGTATTAAAGCAAAAGCTTATAATATGGTTGTACCTTTAATGGTCATGGTTTTTATGATGCCTATCAGTTTGGCTTATACAGGTTGGCATAGTGTAAAAAGTTTCAGCTCTTTTGGAAACCATGTATCGCAAGCCATTGGCAAAGGATCTGGTTCATCGTCTGTTTTATATGCTGTAATTACCGCAATTTTGGTAGCCATGGTAATGTATCGCATTCAAGGTATTATGAAAACGAATGAAATGGTAGATTTAACTTTAAAAGGCATCAGTGAATTAATGCCACTTGCCTTATTAATGGTATTGGCATTTGCAATTAGTGCTGCTTGTAAAGAGCTAGGTACAGGACCTTTTATTGCTAATTGGTCCAAAGAATGGATAACACCTAAGTATTTGCCTGCTATTGTTTTTGTTATCAGTTCGTTTATTGCTTTTTCTACAGGTACCTCTTGGGGAACTTTTGCTATAGTGCTAGCTATTTCTATACCAATGGCAAGAATTCACAATTTCGATTTAACCATTGTATTAGCTGCAACACTTGGTGGCGGCGTATTTGGAGATCATTGTTCTCCAATTTCGGATACGTCAATAATTTCTTCAATGGCTTCGGCAAGTGACCATATAGATCATGTAAAAACACAATTACCTTACGCATTAATTGGTGGTGTAATTGCTACTATTTTATACTTAATAATAGGATTTACGATGTCATCGACATAATTTTATAACATGAAAAAAATAAGTATTTTAATCGTCATTATTAGTTTATTCGGCTGCAAAACAGCTAGAATACATAAAAAAATGACCAAAAAATTACAAAGTGCTTTTTACAATAAACAGTTTACGGGTGTTATGGTCTATAATCCACGTACAAAAGATACTCTGGTAAATTACAATGCCAATGCGTTTTTTACACCAGCAAGTAATACCAAAATTTTCACATTATTTACCGCTTTACAAACTTTGGGCGATTCTATTCCTGCATTTAAATATCATATAAATAACGACACTATAACACTGCAAGGTGTTGGAAATCCTACTTTTTTACATGCTTATTTTAAGGATAGTACGGCTGTGAAAATGGCTAAAAAATATGCAAAAACACGTATTATGTTCAATAATTTATCCGATGATGCTTTTGGACCTGGTTGGGCTTGGGAAGATTACGATACCTATTTTAGTCCAGAGCGTACTGCTTTTCCTATCTATGGTAATGTTATAACTGTTTCTAATGATACAGCATTAAAAGTCACTCCTAATGTGTGGAAAAATAGAGTAATGGTAAAGACCAAAAAATTTAGAAGACATCAATTAAAAAACGAATTTTATTATCCAATACAGAGAACAAAAGAAACCGAAATTCCCATTCTAATGGATTCCATATCTCAACTTAGTTTATGGGAAAACCTGTTGCCAGATGTTGAATTTATTAAAACACCAAATTTTGTTAATATGAAAACTGCATTTGCTATGCCAACCGATTCGGTTTGTAAACGAATGTTAAATGAAAGTGATAATTTTTTAGCCGAACAACTACTCATAATGGCATCTTCTACGTTATCTGACACTTTATCTTCCAAAAAAATGCGGCGTCATATTCTAAAGCAAAAATTACAATTTTTACAAGATAAACCGCGTTGGGTTGATGGTTCTGGATTGAGTCGTTATAATTTATTTACACCACGGTCTTTTGTACAAATTTTAAATAAAATGTATGAAAATATTCCTAAAAAACGATTGTTCAATTTATTTCCCGTTGGCGGACAATCGGGTACATTAAAAAAATGGTATAAAGGAAATCCCAGACCATACATGTATGCAAAATCGGGTACGTTGAGTAATAATTATGCTTTGAGTGGATATTTAATTTCCAATAAAGGAGAGACCTTGATTTTTAGTTTTATGAATAATCATTATCGCAAATCAACTTCAGAAATTAAAAAAGAAATGCAAGTCTTTTTTGAGTATTTACGGGATGAGTTTTAATGTAAGAAACAAGATTCAAGAGATATACTAGACTTTAGAACCTAGACTAGAAGCAACTAAAAAAACTCTACTAGCGTTTAACCCTTTATGAAGATAACGTTAGTAGGGTTGAACTTTATTGTATTAAATTCTTATAGTTTTTGGTTCAAATTTCTAGCAGCGAAACAGCTTGTGTTGAATTTATTTCAGTAGTCTTACATCTTTATATAAATACTAAATCAATTTACCTATAAATCAAGCCGTTTTTAAAATTCGTTTCTTTTTTATCGAGATTAACTAGGAATCCATTAATAACAGCGTGTGTTATTTTACCATTTTTCTCTAATAAAAATGTTGCTTTTTGACCAACCAAAATTTCTAATTTGGACATTTTAAATTGTTGACTTATTACGTTTATAGGTAGGTTTATATCGCTATTTTCTTTAGGTAAATTCTCCATTCTCACATAAGTATAGCCATTTTTTAATAACGCACAAGTCTTTGTTTTTGATAATTTGTGAATTGATTTTATAGTTTTTGGAGATACTTTTCCAGCAACAATTTTATAGCCTTTAGCATCAAATGTTTGGTAACCATAAAAAGTAGATAAATCACCTTGATCTTTTATTTTACCAAGGTTATAAAACTCAGTATGTTCTGTATTGTCAATTTCATAATGATTGATTCCTATATCCAAAATATAATCTTTACCTAGTAAATTATAAGTAACAGCTTCTAATTTTAAATCGAATAATTTACGATCATTTTCAGGTATATTATTATATTTTTCAATGCTAATATCTTTATAATTTTCTTTTGCAATTGTGTAGATAGCAGATAAAATTGAGACATAATTTAGTTTTCTAATTTCTTGTTTTTCGGTATCGTTTTTAAAACCACCAGATTCTATTAAAATAGTACTTGTCCCCCATTTTTGAATATTATCACCAAAGGCTCTTGGCTCAAAATCATCGTTGTATTTGCCTACTTGTCCTGGCGCATATTTTTGAATAATATCATTCATAAACGCAATAACTTTCATGGCATTTCCACGAACATTATTAATATCTTTTTCATAATTATAGGCTGGTGCTAAGTATGAAATTGTGGCTGGTTTATCTGTTCTTTCTGCATTGTAATACGTTGATTGATCGTGGAGATTAAACCCAAAATTGGCTTGTAAAGAATCCCTCACTTTTTTAAGGGTTTGCCCTTCGGGCGATTGTAAACGCAGTGCGTCTCGGTTAACATCTATGCCTAAAGCATTTCGTCTAGTATAGCGTTCTGCACCATCGGGATTGACCATTGGTAGAAAATGTAATGTGCATTGTTTTAAAATTTCTTCCTTTTCGGATGTAAAATCTGGACTGTTTAAAAAATTAATAATGTCAAAAATAGCAGCCGTTGCCGTTGACTCATCACCATGCATTTGCGACCATAAAAAGACGTTTGTTTTTCCTTTTCCAATAGAAATTAATGTGATGTCTCGTCCTTCTATAGAGCTGCCAACTTTTTTTACTGTATAGTTTGAATTGGATTTAAGTACTGTAATTAAAGGTTGGATATCAAGGTGTTTTTCACGTCTATTTTCCAAACTTTTTTCTTTGTAAACCGAGTAGGTTTCGTACAATTTACTGGTTAATTCATTTTGAGAAAACAAAGAGAACGTTACTAAGAAGGCTGATATTAAAATACTATTTTTCATACGTTTGTCTTTACTGTTTATTTATGGGATTTTCTTTAAAGTTATGATGTTTTGTTGCTGAACGTACAGAATGCATAAACTCTGCTCCTGGATCGGTTTTTATGGTTCTATAACCTGCATCTTTTTCGAGCCACAGCTCATTATTCTCAAATTGAGTGTATTCATAATGCCCAATAAGGTATTGAATATCGTATGTGTCTAACAAATAATTAACCAAATAAATATTAGCGTCTATTTGCGCTTGTGTTAATGGTGTGTTTTTATCGCCACCAACATTTTCTATTCCAATGGCACAATGATTTAACCCAATTACGTGTCTTGCCATAGTGGTTTCGGACATAAGTCTATATATTGTTCCGTCTTGATCTACCAAAAAATGTGCGGAAACATTTAAGTTACTAGCCGTTTTAATTTTGGCTCTAGAATTAGGTAAATGTATGTTTTTAAAGGCATTAAATGATTTATCTAAGGTTGGGATATGAGTCCAATGTAAAACAATCATTTTTGGTGTAATGGTTGGTTTATCTTGAATAAGATTGTAATGAGAAGATAAATATTCTAAAGTTAATTGATTTCTTTCTTCATTAAATATAATGGGTTTGTCGATTATTTTATGACCTTCTTGTTGGCATGAAAATAAAATCAATAAATTTATAAAGAGTATACTATATTTCATATTTACAAATATAGGAACTCTTTTATTTGTTTAACTCCAAATATTAAAAAAAACGTAGAATATAAAACAAGATAAGCAACTATGATGCTTTGTGCTATTTTCCACCAAGCTAAACTTATACTTTAATAACTAAAAGCAATTATTTTAAAGAAATTGCAATTAAAATCATATGTCATTCCTGCGAAAGCAGGAATCTAAATTAATTACCAAATGGATTCCTGCTTTCGCAGGAATGACAGTCAAAAAAGAGATTACACTGACAATTTTCAGCCAATTAGTCGCTTTTAAAAAACCTATTTATAGTGATTAATAGAAGAGTGAAAAGTTGAATTTATTTTAAAAGCGCCGTTATAAATGTTTCCGCATTATACCAAAAGTAAATCATTACAAACAACAGAATAACCAAAATAATACCACGTTTATTGTTTGGTTTTTTACGTTGATTTAAGCGTTTAAATTTCATATGAATTTGATCAAAATAAGCTATTCTACAGTAACCGATTTCGCTAAATTACGAGGTTGATCTACATTTCTATCTAACATTACCGCAATATGATATGATAATAATTGCAATGGTATGGTTGTTAATAGCGGCGTAAATGCTTCTACAGTTTCTGGTATTTCAATAACGTGATCTGCTATCTCTTTAACCGTTGTATCGCCTTGAGTAACAATGGCAATAATTTTTCCTTCACGTGCTTTAATTTCTTGAATGTTGCTCACAACTTTTTCGTAATGGCCTTTTTTAGTTGCTATAACAACAATTGGCATATCTTCATCAATTAATGCAATTGGACCGTGTTTCATTTCGGCTGCAGGATAACCTTCAGCATGAATATATGAAATTTCTTTTAGTTTTAAAGCACCTTCTAAAGCCACTGGAAAATTAAATCCACGTCCTAAATACAAACAATTTTTTGTATCTTTATAAATACTTGCAATGTATTTTATTTTATCATTAATGTCTAATAAAGTTTTAACTTTAGATGGAATTAATTCCATTTCATGTAAATACGTTTGATAGTCACTCTTTGATAAGTTTCCTTTAGCTAAACCTAATTTTAAAGCGATAAGTGATAACACTGTAATTTGAGTTGTAAATGCTTTAGTTGAAGCAACGCCAATTTCTGGACCAGCATGCGTATAAGCACCAGCATCAGATTCTCGTGCAATTGATGAACCAACCACATTACAAACACCAAATACAAAAGCGCCTTTTTGTTTGGCCATTTTTATTGCAGCTAAGGTATCTGCTGTTTCACCAGATTGTGATATGGCAATGACAATATCTTTATCTGTTATAATTGGATTTCTGTATCTAAATTCCGATCCATACTCAACCTCAACAGGTATACGAGCAATATCTTCAAATAAATATTCTGCTACTAAACCTGCGTGCCAAGATGTTCCACAACCAACAATAATAATACGGTTTGCATTTAAAAAACGTTGCATATTATCATCAATTCCAGCCATTCTAATGATGCCTTTATTAGCTAACAAACGGCCTCTAAATGTATCGGTAATTGCTTTAGGTTGTTCGTGTATTTCTTTAAGCATAAAGTGATCGTAACCACCTTTTTCTATTTGTTCTAAATTTAATTTAAGTTGTAAAATAGTTGGATCTACCAAAGAGTCGTCTTTAATTTTACGTACTCTTACTTTTTCACCTATTTTAATAATAGCCATTTCTTCATCTTCTAAATAAATAGCATTTTTGGTATATTCTATAAATGGCGATGCATCAGAAGCAATAAAAAATTCTTTAAAATCATCTCCTATTCCAATAGCAATTGGGCTTCCTAGTTTTGCAACTACAAATTCATTGGGTTTTGTTTTATCAAAAACAACAATTGCATATGCGCCAACAACTTCATTTAAAGCAATTTGTACTGCTTTTCCAAGCTTTACGCCTTCTTGTTTTTTTACTTCTTCAATAAGGTTTATTAATACTTCAGTATCTGTATCACTTTTAAAGGTATAACCTCTATTGATAAGTTCTTTTTTGATGGTGTCGTAATTTTCAATAATTCCATTATGGATAATTACTAAATTCTCAGATTCTGAATAATGTGGATGAGAATTAACATCATTTGGCACACCATGAGTTGCCCATCTGGTATGACCAAAACCTACTGTTCCCGTAGTGGTTATTTCGTCTTTTATACGTGCTTCTAGATTTGATACTTTACCTTTAGTTTTTGATAATTTTAAATCTTTACCATCGTATAAAACCAAACCAGCACTATCATATCCTCTATATTCTAATCTTTTTAATCCATTAATAATTATAGGATATGCATCTCTATATCCAATATAACCTGTAATTCCACACATAGTTATTTATTTTTATATTGACTTATTCATTTATTTTGGTGTAATGTATTTCTAACTTAATGCGTTTGTCAAAATTCGCATCAGTAGAAATATAATCATTCCCAAACAATACAACACCTCTAGGGTCCCAAGAAAAATCTTCTATAAGTGTGTCTGTTTCACTTTGAGGAATATCATTGGAATCGTATATTTTTAAGCCTAATTTTTCAGGTTCATTAAAGTCTTCTTGCTTTAATATTTTTGAAATATAGTCGGTTATATTTACTTTATATTTTAAAGCGTTTGCATCGTCATCAATACTGTCGTTCTGTAAAAATCCATTAAAATAGTTGCTTTGTGTAATAGCATCTAATAGTTGCGAATTCTCATTGATTGTATTTCCATTATCTGGATCTACCTTGTATAATAATAATCTTTCCGGCACTGTATTTCCACTTGCATTTTGATCAATATAAAACGTTAAACTTGCTTCAGTTATTAACCAATTTTCATCTCTTATAGCATTTAGATCGGTATTGTGAAATAAATCTAATTCTATCATAGAACCTGCAGCGCCTTGTAAATACAACTTCTTTTCACCATTGATAACATTAGGCGAATTAATGAATGTTTCAGCATTTGCACCTGCATAATCTCTATTAAAAACATTGGTTTTAATTCCAGAACCTGCTTTAGAAAGTGGGAATGTCATTGTTTTTTTAGTTCTCACAGGATACGATACATTCGTATCTGTTGTATTACCATTGTTATTTAAATCTACAGTGGTTTCGTCTTCTATTTTTGTTTCGGTATTTGTGTAGTAGATATTAATTGCAGCTGATGATAAGTCGAGAGACATAATAGAACCATCTGTTCCTTCAGACTCCATCACAATGCCATTAAAAAAAGCTAAAAAATCATGCTGATCTTCAAATTGAACTTGATTTAAATTAGAAACAAAATTAGTTTCAAAAAACATTTTGTCCAATTCAATCTTTAAAAATGGGTTTTCATTGTCTTTTTTAATGGTGTCGTTCACCATATGTGGATCATAATTATGAGTTGCGTCTTGTAATAATTCTCTTTCAAAAACTAACATGGTATCTTGCGCCATTGGTTGAAAATTCACTTGCGCTAAAACATCAGAGGTATTAAATGTATCATTGGAATAATACGAGTTTGATTCAGAAGGGTTTAACGGGTTTAGTGAATTTAAAAACGTTGTTAGTTTAGAGATTTTTAAAGGAAACGTTGTGTTTATGTTCCCAAACACATTGTTTAATTCAAATTGTGGCTTGCCATCTGAAAAATTTTCAATCTTTGTTGCATCGTAAGGAATTTCTAAATATACTGCATCAATTTGAGGACTATCTCCCCAATCAACAGACTCAGTAGGTAATAAAACTTGAGAAACAATATGTGCTTTTAAGTTTCCAAATTCTGGCGTGTTGTAAACTCCTAAAGTTAATTTTTGAGATTTATTTTCGGCTAATATAGAAATGTTATCTACTCTAGATGCGTCTATGTTTTTGGAATAAGCAATAACGTCAACGTTTCTTTTAAGTGTATTAAAAGCGCCATTGTCTACGAGCTCTCCACCAACATTTTCAAAATCTTTTTCACAAGATGTCGTTAAAAAAGCTAGACATAAAAAAATGATACTATATTTATAAACAATTAAATATTTAGTTGTCATATGTTGTAATAATAAAAAATTAGTAATTTGAATATTAAATTTGATTTTGATAAAAATCAATATAAGCTTCCACAAACTCTTCTTCAGATTTATAATCTAAGATCGGTTTATCCATGGTTGCTAAATACGAATCAATTTCATCACTCATAGTTTCGCTACCTATTATAATAGCATCAGAATTTTCAATGGCAATTTTTAATAAATTGTCATATGTAGGCTTTTTTAAAACAGTTGTTTTGTCTGAGTCAATACCGTCAAAATCTATTTTATTTATAAGGTCGTTATTTATTTCTCCTTCAAAAGGTTCGTTATATACAGAAACAACTATTTTACTATCTGTAAATAGTGAATCATTTTTAAAGTATTCTTTTAAATATAATGGTACTAAAGATGCCATCCAACCACTTAAATGAATAATGTCTGGTGACCAGTTTAATTTTTTAACGGTTTCAATAACGCCTTTAGCAAAGAAAATTGCACGTTCGTCATTATCCTCAAACAATTCATTATCCTCATTAGTAAATACAGCTTTACGTTTAAAGTATTCATCGTTATCTATAAAATAAATTTGCATTCTTTCTTTTTGAATTGATGCAACTTTAATAATTAATGGCATATCAATATCATTAATTATCAAATTCATACCAGATAATCGAATTACTTCATGTAGTTGGTGTCTTCGTTCATTTATAACACCAAACCGTGGCATGAAAACGCGAATTTGAGCGCCTTTTGAATTCATTTTACGTGCTACTTCAAAACTCATTTTAGAAGTTTTAGTTTCAGGTAAATAAGGCATCATCTCTGATGAAATATATAGTATTTTAGTTTCTTTCATGTGTTTTGTTTTATAAAAAGAACTTCTTTAAAAGGACTCTTTTTTTACATATTCCCATAAACAGGTCTAGGATGAATGCAAAAATACGAAAATTTGATTGATTTTAACTTTAAAATACTAAGTTTACAACCTTATTAACGACTAATTAACATTTGCAATGCGAATATTTAAAACGATTACTACTTTACAAAAAGAATTATCCTTATTAAAAAAAAATAGTTCTATCTCATTTGTACCCACAATGGGCGCTTTACACAAAGGACATTTATCGCTTATAAATAGAGCAAAAGAAGAAAATGATTTTGTTGTGGTGAGTATTTTTGTAAACCCTACTCAGTTTGATAATAAAGCCGACTTAGATAATTACCCAATTACGATGAATTCGGATTTGAATCTTTTAAAATCTGTTAATTGTGATTTTGTTTTTACACCTTCTGTAAAAGAGGTTTATGATGAAAATGTGGTCTCAAAACAATTTAATTTTGGAGGTATTGAACATCAAATGGAAGGTAAATTTAGAGATGGTCATTTTGATGGTGTTGGCACAATTGTAAGTAGATTGTTAGCTATTGTAAAACCTCATAAAGCTTATTTTGGAGAAAAAGATTTTCAACAATTACAAATTATTAAAAAATTGGTTGACATTGAAAAAATACCTGTTTCCATTATTGGTTGTGCTATTTTTAGAGAAAAAGATGGTTTGGCTATGAGTTCTCGAAATACACGATTAACCAAAGAGTATAGAGAATCTGCTCCTTTTATTTATAAAACATTGAAAAAGGCTAAGAAAAAATTTAAAACAAAATCAGCTAAAAAAACGACTAAATGGGTTGAAAAAAAGTTTAAAAAACACCCACTTTTAAAGTTAGAATATTTTACCATTGCAAATGAAAAAACATTAAAAACAGTACAAAAAAAACAAAAAAATGAAAAATATAGAGGTTTTTTAGCTGTTTTTGCTGGAAAAATACGATTAATTGATAATATTGATTTTTGAAAAAACACCATTAAATAATTACAAATCAAATTTATTAATAAAAAAAGTAAAATTTATATTTAAAAACTTAAATTTGCCCAATGCAAGTAACTGTAGTAAAATCAAAAATACATCGTGTTAAAGTAACAGGTGCCGATCTTAATTATATTGGAAGTATTACCATTGACGAAGATTTAATGGATGCCGCAAATATTATTGAAGGTGAAAAGATTCTTATTGTAAATAATGATAATGGTGCTCGTCTAGAAACTTATGTGATTCCTGGCCCAAGAAAAAGTGGAGAAATAACCTTAAATGGTGCGGCATCTAGATTGGTTGCTGTTGGCGATGTGCTAATTTTAATCACATTTGCAATTTTAGATTTTGAAGAAGCTAAAAAATTCAAACCATCATTGGTTTTTCCAAACGATCTTAATTTATTAGATTAACGTTAATTTGAATAAGAAAAATCGTAAAATAATATTCATAATTATCCCAATAGCATTGGGATTTTTTTTGATATGGTATTCTTTATCTAAATTACAACCCGAAGATATAACTTTTATAAAAAATTCGTTTAAAACAGCCAATTATTTTTGGGTAGTTTTGTCTTTAATATTAGGTGGTTTAAGTCATGTTTCAAGAGCAATAAGGTGGCAATTCATGTTGGAACCAATGGGTTATAAACCTACATTTATTAACAGAATATTAAGTGTTTTTGTCTCCTATTTTTTAAATTTAACCATTCCTAGGTCAGGTGAAGTTGCAAGAGCTACAACCATATCAAAATATGAAGACATCCCATTTGATAAAGCTTTTGGGACAATTGTAGCCGAAAGAATTGCAGATGTTATTATGCTCTTTATTATTATTTTTATTGCATTTTTATATCAAGCAAATTTAATTAGGGAAAAACTGTTTCCAGATAATTCTAATCCCACCAAAAAAATAATTTTAAGTGTAGTATTAGTCATTTTGTCTTGGGTAGTATATACGTATTTGTCTAGATCAAAACATAAATTTATTCTAAAAATTAAAAGTTTTATAAACGGCTTAAAAGAAGGTGTTTTAAGTATTTTTAAAATGAAACAAAAATGGGCATTTATTCTACATACCATTTTTATTTGGGTTATGTATGTACTAATGTTTTATGTGGTAACCTTTGCATTACCCGAAACAAAAATTTTACCATTTGAAGCCACAATAGTTGGATTTGTAGTTGGCGCCATAAGTATGGCATTAACCAATGGAGGTCTTGGTGTTTATCCTGCTTTTGTAGCTGGAGTTTTAACTATGTATCAAGTATCAGATAATGCAGCTTTAGCATTTGGATGGATTATGTGGACGGCACAAACCGTTTTAATAATTATATCTGGAGCACTTTCTTTATTTTTATTACCTCTTTATAATAAAAAATAAAAAATTTCACTATATTTGTTTTTATTAATATTAAACAAAAAATTATGAAAAAAATTACATTATTTATGTTTTTTATGGCAACCGTCATATTAAACGCGCAAACTTTTTCTGAACATGAAGTCGGTGACTTGCTAAATGCCTCTTCGGCTGATGTTAGTGATCTTGATGGTGATGGGGATTTAGATGTCGTTGCTGTTGGTTATAACCAAGGTGCTTGGCCGGGAACGCCAAATACTTCAGAATTGTCTTGGTATGAAAATGATGGTTCTCAAACTTACACAAAACATGTGATTCAAACAGGAATACATGGTGCTGTTTATTTAAAAGTTGGTGATGTTGAAGCCGATGGAGATGAAGATATCATTGTAACTGTTTTTGATGGTGATCAACTTTTGACTTTTATAAATGATGGCTCTCAAACATTTACACAACAAGTAATGGATGCTAGTGCAGATGGTTCTAACTATGTTTCTGGTGGTGATCTAGATGGTGATGGTGATGGTGATGGAGTTGCTGCAAATTATGACGGAAATGAAATAGCACTATACATTAGTGATGGTATGAATCCTGCAACATTTACAAAAACAGTTTTAGATGCAGCGCTTAGTAATGCTGCTTCAGTTGAAGTTTTTGACTTAGATGGTGATGGTAACGATGATTTAGTTGCTACAGGAAATAACGAAGTAGTTTGGTATAAAGGAGATGGCGCTGGAGTATTTGCTGCAAGACAAACTGTTGGTGCATTAACTGGTGCCTCTGGTGCTTATGGAGCAGATATGAATGGTGATGGTGATATGGATGTTGTAGCATCAAGTCAAGCTGGAAATACAGTAGCTTGGTTTGAAAGTGATGGAGCAACACCAACACCTGCATTTACTTTACACACTGTTGATGCTGCTTTAAACTGGGCTTCTTTTGCTCAGCCTGTAGATTTTGATAATGATGGTAATTTAGATATTGTTGCGGCAGGAAATACAAGTAATCAATTAATTTGGTATAAAAGTGATGGTGCAACACCACCAATTTTTACTTCTCAAACTATTGCTCACACACCATCAAACCCTTATGGAATATCAATAGATGATGTAGATGGTGATGGAGATCAAGATATTACTGTTGCTTTTTCTGGTGGTAATAAAGTAATGTGGTTTGAAAATGATACTATTAGTTTACCTGATAACGATACTTTTGCAGGTGCAATACCTATAACGCCTTCAGCGGCTGGTACTGGTTGTGCAACGTCACAATTTACGTTACCTTTCTCAACAGATGGTACAACAGATAGTGGTATGGATGCATGTATTGGTACAAATACAAGTTACGATCAATTCTTTACTTGGACTGCAGATGCTTTATTATTAAGATGGAATTTTAACGCACCTGGAAATCCTGGTATTGCAATTTATGATGCCGCAGGTGGTGCTTATATTG
>JAZGEV010000135.1:0-12508 GCA_036478895.1 Flavobacteriaceae bacterium
AAAGATATAAAGGTTAACTCACACTTAAATAAAAGGGGCAGTTTTTTTTAAAGGAATTCATGTTATTTATAAAACTGTAATTAAAATCAAATGTCATTCCTGCGAAAGCAGGATTCTAATAGAATTACAATATGAATTCCTGCATTCACAGGAATGACTGTAAAAATTAAAAGTATAAGTTTGCACTAATAAAGATATAGGTTTTTACATTATACTCTAAAAATAATATTTATATTTGAACTTTATATGTAACGTAGCGCCACAACTCATAAATTGGAATGCTTTTTGCTTTAATACTGTAATGAAAAAAATCATTTTTATTATCTTTTT
Source organism: Flavobacteriaceae bacterium (assembly GCA_036478895.1). GTDB lineage: Bacteria > Bacteroidota > Bacteroidia > Flavobacteriales > Flavobacteriaceae > S010-17. The sequence continues at coordinate 331 of JAZGEV010000135.1, forward strand.
ACTCTGTTTTCAACTTGCTAAAGCTCAAGATGTACAAATGGCGTATGATTATTTTAGAAAGGGAGAATATCAAAAATCAGCTACGGTTTATGAAAAATTATACAAAAAGAATAATAACAACCGTAGTTATTTAAAACAACTCGTGCGTTGTTACCAACAATTAGAAAACTTTTCAAAAGCAGAATCATTATTAAAAGCACAGCATTTAAAATTTAAAAAAAATTACTATTTACTGGTAGAACTTGGATATAATTATCAGCTACAAAAAATAAATGAAAAAGCAACACCTCTTTATGTTGAGGCTATAAAAGCGATAGATATTTCTCCCTCATCGGCTAGAAATACTGGAAAAGCATTTCAAGACAATGGTTTGTTGGATTACGCCTTAGATGCGTATAAAAAAGCGATGAAATTGAATCCTAAATCAAATTTCAACCTTTATATAGCAACTATTTATGGTGAAAAAGGAGCTTATGAAAATATGTATAGCGCCTACTTGGATATGGCAGTGTCCAATCCAAAATACGCCACTACAATACAGCGTTATCTTAGCAAATTCATTACCGATGATAGTGAAAATCAAAACAATATATTATTCCGAAATCTACTGATAAAACGCCTACAAAACAAACCAAATATTGCTTTAACCAAATTACTTGCTTGGACTTTTATGCAACAAAAAGATTATCATAAAGCATTGGCTCAAGAAAAAGCAATCTACTTACGTAGCAGCAATAATTTAACACGTTTGTTTGAATTAGGAGCCGTTTGTACTGATGAAAAAAAATATCAAACTGCAAAAAAAACATATGATTTTATCATTCATAACACAAATAATCAAAATGATATTATAAGTGCACAATTGGAAATGCTTAAAATTGGCATAACAACGGCAAAAACCGAAGAAGATTTTAGCAATGTTGAACATCGATTTGAAGAATTATTTACCAAGTATGGCAAAGGAAGAAATACAGTCAATCTTCAAATTGCTTATTCCGATTTTCTAGTATTCACAAAGAATCAACCCAATGATGCCATCAATATTCTAAAAAACGCGCTAACTGTTGCTAGTTCACGTTATGTTAAAGGAGATATAAAAATTAAACTTGCCGACATTATGGTGTATTCCAATAAATTCAACCAAGCGTTAATAAATTACACGCAAGTTCAAACCGATTTAAGAGGAAGCGATGTTGCGCAAAAAGCACGCTTAAAAGTAGCGAAAACATCGTATTATAAAGGCGATTTTGATTGGGCAAAAATTCAATTAAAAGTATTAAAATCGGCCACATCAAAATTAATTTCAAACGATGCTTTGGCATTAAATTTATTGGTAGGTGATAATATTGCTGGAGACACCATTAGACTTGCATTAAAAAAATACGCTACGGCAGATTTATTAGCTTACCAAAACAAAACCCAGCAAGCCATTGACACTTTACAAGCTGTTCTTACAGACTTTAAAGGACACGCTATTGAAGACGAAGCGCTTTTTAAACAAGCCGAATTGTATAAAAAAATAAATCAATTTGAATTTGCAGAAGATAATTATCAAAAAATAATACAACTCAAAAAAGATGGTATTTTAGCCGATAATGCCTATTTTGAATTAGGCGCTTTGTATGAAAACGAACTTCAAGATATTGAAAAAGCAAAAGAAATGTATCAAAAAATAATATTTGATTTTGCCAATAGTATTTATCTGGTTGATGCTCGAAAACGCTTTAGGAAACTCCGTGGCGATGTTGTAAAATAGATTAATGGAATCAATATAAAGAAAACAAAATGTATATATACAACGTTACAATTAATGTAGAAGAATCTATACACGATAAATGGCTTTCTTGGATGCAAAAAAAACACATTCCTGCCATGTTACAAACTGGAAAGTTTAGCAAAGCACTAATGAGTCGTGTTGTTATTGAGGAAGAAATGGGTGGCATTACTTATTCGGTTCAATATACAACAGACAGTAAAGAAAGTCTGCAAAAATATTATAAAGAAAATGCGGATGATTTACGTAAGGAAAGTATGGGTTTATTTGCTGGAAAATTTGTTATTTTTAGAACCGAACTAGATGTTGTTTTTACTGAAACTGCATTTAGCAATTAGTCTATATCGTTAAACTTATAGTTTTTAGAAAGAAAAAAAACATCCGTTAAAAAAATGAAAATAATTCTACAACGTGTTAGTGAGGCTTCGGTTACTGTAAACAATGAAATAGTATCGTCCATAAAAAAAGGCTACCTCATTTTATTGGGCATAACTAATGAAGATACAATTGATGATATAAAATGGCTCACAAATAAAATTACCAATCTTAGAATTTTTAACGATGTTAATAATGTGATGAATCTGTCTTTAAAAGACATCAATGGCAATGCTATTGTAGTAAGTCAATTCACGTTGTTGGCCAATACCAAAAAAGGAAACAGACCAAGTTATATTAAAGCAGCAAAACCAGACATTTCCATACCACTTTATGAGAAATTTGTAACTCAACTAGAACTCGATTTGGGTAAAAAAGTTGGTACAGGTGTTTTTGGAGCAGACATGAAAGTTGCCTTGATTAATGACGGACCTGTTACAATAAATATAGATTCTAAACGAAAAGAGTAGCTTTTTATAATTAATTTTTAGTTATCTGTTTTTTTTTTGAAAGTACTAAATAAATCAAAAACACAACACCTAAAATTGGTACAGCATTTAAGAGTGCTATTTTAAATAAGAAAACAACCAAAACACACGCCAAATAAAAAACAGGAATTATGTATAAGTATATTTTGTTTTTAGTCGCTTTATAATCTAGAAGGAATAATAAAACTGGAAGAAAAATCAATAACTTTATCATACTTAACAATCACAATTAGTATCACAACCGTTTTCCTTTTTTTTTGGTCTAAATTTTTGAAATAAAAACACTAAAGCTATGCCTAATAAAAGATATGTTATTATTTCTTGAAACATTTTTTTAAAATTTTAATCGGTGTAAATACATATTAACCACATTTTGCATACCCAAATATAAAGATTCAGATATTAAAGCATGTCCAATAGAAACTTCCAATAAATTGGGAATATTCTTTGCGAAAAATTGAATATTATCCAAACTCAAATCGTGTCCTGCATTAATTCCCAAACCTAATTCTGTGGCAAACTCAGCCGATTTAATATAAGGATTTATTGCTTCTTCAATACCAATACCGTATTGAGTAGCAAATGCTTCGGTATATAATTCAATACGATCTGCGCCAATTTTTGCAGCCGCTTCAATAAACGGTAAATTAGTGTCCATAAAAATAGAAGTACGAATTTTGTTACGTTTAAATTCGGCAACAACTTCGGTTAAAAAAGACGCATTTTTAATGGTGTCCCAACCTGCATTGGATGTTAAATTATCCACACCATCTGGCACTAAAGTAACTTGTGTTGGTTTATTTGCCAAAACTAAATCTATAAATTTTGGGATAGGATTACCTTCAATATTATACTCGGTTGTTACAACCGATTTTAAATCATAGGCGTCTTGATATTTAATATGACGCTCATCTGGTCTTGGATGAATGGTAATACCTTGCGCTCCAAATTCCTGAATATCAATGGCAACTTGTACTAAATTAGGTGTGTTTCCACCACGAGAATTTCGCAATGTTGCTATCTTATTTATATTTACACTTAGTTTTGTCATTAATAAAGTTTTAAAACGATTGCTTTTCCCTTAAAATGAATCGTCAAATTTTAAACAAAATTACTACATTGTTATTAATTTTTACTTATTTTGCATAATATTATTGAATTTATGCTAACAACCAATTACATTTTAAACGACATAACGCCATTAACGCTAAAAAATTCTGTTAGCGATGCCAAAAAAATGTTTCAAAATAGCATTTTTTCACATGCCTTAATTGTGGAAGAAAATCATTATATTGGTTTGTTATCAGAAGCCGATTTGTCAAGTTTGGAAGACAACAAAGCTTCCTTAAAAGACGTGCGTTATTTGTTTCAATCCTTTTTCACATTCAACGACATTGGCTGGTTAGACTTGTTACATAAATTTGCTGTTAACGATTGTAATATTTTACCAATACTAAATAAAGAAAAAAAATATTGTGGTTATTTTGACCTTTCGGATGTGTTACATTATTTCAGTAATACACCGTTTCTGCAAGAAGAAAGTACGACCTTAATTATTTCGAAAAATAAAAACGAATATGCTTTAAGTGAAATTGCTCAGATTATTGAAAGTAATAATGCAAAATTATTTGGACTGTTTTTATCTGCTAGCAATGGCAACAATACAGAAATTACTATTAAACTATATAGCGAAAACATCAATGATGTCATTCATTCATTTAGACGTTACAACTATTCAATTATTAAAGGCATAAAAGAAGATGAGTATTTGGATGATTTAAAAGAACGATCGGATTATTTTCAAAAATATTTAAATATTTAAAACCAATGAAAATAGCACTTTACGGACAACATTATAAAAAAGAAGCCTCAAAGTATATAGACATACTTTTGTTGGAATTAAACAATAATAATATTGATGTTTTAATAGAATCCGATTTTTACAAACTGATTAAAAAAAGAAACAATCCCAGTAAAGAATACCGTACTTTTAAATCTCACAAAAGTTTAAACAATAGTTTTGATGCCCTTTTTACTGTTGGTGGCGATGGAACATTTCTACGGTCCATAACCTATGTAAGAAATCATGACATACCCATTTTGGGAATCAATATTGGACGTTTAGGGTTTTTAGCAAATGTCCAAAAAGGTAAAATAAAAGATGCTATAAAAGCTGTTGTAAATAATAAGTACAGTATTAAAGAACGCGCCTTATTACAAGTTACAACTGAGCCAAAAATGACTGGATTTAACGATTTAAATATTGCTTTAAACGAAGTGACTGTTGTTCGTAAAGACTCAACTGCAATGATTACTGTTGAAACTCATTTAGACCATGAATTTTTAACGTCTTATTGGGCAGATGGTCTTATTGTTGCCACGCCAACAGGTTCTACAGGTTATTCTTTAAGTTGTGGTGGACCAGTTATAACGCCATCGGCAAAAAACATTGTTTTAACACCAATTGCACCGCACAATTTAAATGCGCGCCCTTTGGTTATTCCTGATGATACCAAAATTCAACTCAAAGTTATTGGACGCGAAAAACACGCACTTTTATCTTTAGATTCACGTATTATCACCATTCCAAACAATGCGGTTATTTCTATTGAAAAATGTGATTTCAATATCAAAACGATTAACTTAAACAATCAAACCTTTTTAAAAACGCTTCGTAAAAAATTATTATGGGGCGAAGATGTGAGGAATAAGTAAATATGAAATTTATTTATTGAAGGCATAAATTAAAGCCTATTTATATCATTTTCATACAATAAAACCCCATATTTTCGTTTATATAAGAATTACTATATTTGCAATCAATTTTTTACAATGAAAAACTTTCTATTTCTATTAATTCTATTATTCTCAATTAAAATTTCATCTGCACAAGTCAATGAACTTGGCTTTCATATAGGTGGCAGCAATTACATTGGTGACGTTGGTGATGAAACCTACTTACTACCCAATAAATTATCTTTAGGAGCTATCTACAAATGGAATTTTAGTAATCGAATTGCCTTACGTTTATCGGGAAGCTACATTCAATTATCTGATAATGATGAAAAATCAAAAAATGCCATTAGGAATGCACGTGGTTTTAGTTTTTCCAATTCCGTTAGAGAAATGGCGCTAGGGATTGAATTTGCTTATTATGATTATTCGCTTATGAAAGAAGGTTGGAGTTCAACACCTTACATCATCTTAGAAGTTGCTGGATTCAACTACCATACAGTAGATAAAGAAACGACACCAGGAAATTATGAAACCGTTACAAGTACTGGCTTTACAGTGCCTTTTGGGATTGGTTATAAAACAAAAATAGCAAACCATATTGGTCTTAATTTTGAAACCATTGTTAGATATTCATTTGTAGATGATTTAGATTATAACAACCCTGCAATTTCTTCATTAAACTTTGGAAATCCAAACACAAAAGATTGGTATATCACATCGGGCGTAAATATTGTATTTGGCTTTGGCAGAAGAAGCTGTTATAGCGATGTCTTTTAATTGCTAATTACATTTACATACAGGTTATGCCATTAAAAAATCAAATAAATTTATCTTCATTACCAAAACATGTGGCTGTTATAATGGATGGTAATGGACGTTGGGCAAAAGAAAAAGGCAAATTGCGTGTTTTTGGACATAAAAACGGCGTAAAAGCAGTTAGAGAAACTGTAGAAACTGCCGCCAAATTAGGCATTGAAGTTTTAACACTTTACGCCTTCTCTACAGAAAATTGGAACAGACCAAAACTAGAAGTCGATATGTTAATGACTTTACTAGTAAGTTCTTTAAAAAAAGAATTAAAACTACTCCAAGATAATAACATCTCATTACGCACCATTGGTGAAATTCAATCTTTGCCAAAAAAAGCGCAAAAACAACTTAATGAAGTTATAGAAAAAACTAAAAACAACACGCATCTCATTTTAAATTTAGCCTTAAGTTATAGCTCTCAAACAGAAATTGTTAATGCTTTTAAAAATATATCTAAAAAAATTGTTAATAATGAACTTTCGGTAGAAGAAATCGATGAAAATATTATTAATAACCATTTATATACACGTAATTTGCCGAATGTTGATTTAATGATACGTACAAGTGGTGAAAAAAGGATAAGCAACTTTCTATTATGGCAAATTGCTTACGCTGAATTATATTTTACACCAGTTTATTGGCCCGATTTTAATGAAGAATCGTTTTACAAAGCCATCATTGAATACCAACAACGAGAAAGAAGATATGGTAAAACCAGTGATCAATTAAAAAATGATGAGTAAGATTAGATACAGTGCATTAATTATTTTCACAATCCTTTTTGGAGTTATTTCAAACGCTCAAGTCGTTAATCAAGAGACTAATAGTGAAGAAATAAATTTAACAAAAGCTAAAAAATATATTTTAGGTGGTATAACCATAAAAGGCAATCAGAAATTTAGCGAGCAATCCATTAAATCTTACGCAGGTTTAACCGAAGGTGCAGAAATTAAAATACCAGGTGATAAATTATCGAGTGCTATAAAAAAACTTTGGAAATCGGATTTATTTAGTAATGTTGATGTTTACGTTGCAAAAATTGACGGAAAAACCATCTATTTAGAATTTGATGTACAAGAATTATCAAAACTAAGCAACGTCACTATAAAAGGATTAAGCAAAGCAAAAACAGAAACTCTTTTAAAAGAAATTGCCTTTAAAAAAGGCGAAATGCTTACCGAAAATTTAATGACTACCACGCAAAATTTTATCATTAAAAAATTCAAAGAAAAAGGCTATTTAAAAACCAAAGTAAACATCCAAATTAAAGAAGATACTATTGGAACCAATACATCCAAAGCTTTAATAACTGTAGATCGTGGAGACAGAGTTAAAATTAAAACCATTAATTTTACTGGCAATACAGAACTGGATGATAAAAAATTACGTAAATCACTTAAAAAGACAAAACAAAAATTATTTTATCGCTTTTGGAAAAGATCAAAATATGTAACTGATAATTACGATAATGATTTAGATCGATTAATTGTAAAGTATCAAGAAAAAGGTTTTAGAGATGCTAAAGTAGTGAGTGATTCAATTTCTTGGAATGATGACAATACCATTAACTTAGACATCAAAGTAAATGAAGGAAAAAAATACATTTTTGGCGATATAAAATTCTTAGGAAACACTGTGTATTCCGATGAGCAATTACATAATTTTTTGAAAATCAACAAAGGTGACACCTACAATGGTAAACTTTTGAGCGAACGTGTAAATGGAGATGGTTCACCAGATTCTCAAGACATCGCAAACACATACTTAAATAATGGTTATATGTTTTCTAACGTTACACCTGTAGAGACTGGTGTAAAAAACAATGCCATTGATATAGAAGTGCGCATCCACGAAGACGAGCAAGCAACTATTAAAAACATTAACGTTGTAGGGAATGACAAAACAAATGACCATGTTATTTATAGAGAATTAAAAACGAAACCAGGCGATTTGTTTAGTAAAGAAGCTATCGTTAGATCTATTAGAGAAATTAGCCAGTTAGGATTTTTTGATCCAGAAGCTGTTGTACCAGATGTAAAACAAAATTATGCAGATAAAACAGTAGATATAGAATATAGTGTTGCAGAAAAAGGCTCTAGCCAAATTGAATTACAAGGTGGTTATGGTGGTGGTGCTTTTATAGGAACTCTTGGATTATCATTCTCTAACTTTTCATTGAGAAATATTTTCAATAAAGAAGCTTACAAACCTGTACCAATGGGTGATGGACAACGTATGTCTTTAAGGTTACAAGCGAGTAAATATTCTAGCACATCGAGCATTTCTTTTCAAGAACCTTGGTTAGGCGGCAAGAGACCAAAATCTTTTTCGTTTTCGCTTTATAACTCAAAACAATATCGCTACAATTACACAACAAGAGATGTAGATAAAAATCAAAAAATTGATATTTTAGGTGCCTCAATTGGAATTAATCAACGTTTACAATGGCCTGATGATTATTTTACTTTATCAACCTCTTTAAATTTTCAAGGATACACTTTAAAGAATTATTTATTTCCAGTTTTTGGATTTGACAACGGAAAATCCAACAATTTTTCATTAGCTGTTAACTTTGGAAGGAATTCTCAAGGACCAAGTCCAATTTACCCAAGAAGTGGCTCTCAATTTAATATAGGTGCTAAATTAACACCGCCTTATTCATTATTCCAAAACAAAGATTACAATACTATTTCCAATCAAGATAAATATAAATGGTTAGAATTTTATAAATTTACTTTTTCAGGAAAATGGTTCAATGAAATTCACAACAAATTAGTATTAGTATCATCTGCAGAATTTGGAGTGTTGGGTGAATACAATAAAGAATTAGGAGTTTCGCCATTTGAACGTTTCTACGTTGGTGGAGACTCTATGCAAGGACAACAATATGACGGTAGACAAACTGTTGCTTTAAGAGGTTATCCAAATGCTAGTTTAACACCAACGGGTGGTGGAACAGTGTATAATAAATTTACTTTTGAACTACGTTATCCAATTACTTTAAAACCAAATGCGTCTATTTACGCATTAACTTTCTTGGAAGGTGGTAATGCTTTTAATGGTTTAAACGAATTTAATCCTTTTGAGTTAAAAAGATCTACAGGTTTTGGATTACGTTTATTTATGCCATCCTTTGGTTTATTAGGTTTTGATTTTGCACATGGTTTTGATGATGTGCCAAATGCGCCAGGTATAAAATCTGGTTGGCGAACGCATTTCTCTATAGGTCAATCTTTTTAATATAATAACACAATATATTATGTATCTTTGTAGTTAAATATACAGCTGAAAATCTTTATATTAAGGAATTTATATGATCTTAAAAAAAAGTTTGGCACGATTATTTCTAATTAACCATATGTAATTATGATGAAGAAAATTTTAATAGTATTCGTTTTATTGTCTCAAATAACTTTTGCTCAAAAAGCACAAAAAATTGGTTATATAGATAGAGATTTTGTTTTGGAAAACATTCCAGAATATACAACAGCACAATCAAAATTAGATACCAAGATAAATACTTGGAACGCAAAATTAGACAAGCTTAAGAATGAGATTGAAGCAATGAAATTAACACTAGCTAATGAAAGAGCTTTATTAACAATTGATTTAATTACTGACAAAGAAGAAGACATAACCATTAAGCAAAATGAACTTAAAAAATTAAATGACACTTATTTTGGTACATCTGGTGATTTATTTATGCTAAGAAAACAATTGGTAAGACCAATACAAGATCAAATTTTTAATGCCATTCAAGACATTGTAAGCACGAAAAAATTCGATATTATTTTTGACAAATCGAGCAATGATATGGTAATGCTTTATACCAATCCAAAATACGATGTAAGTGAATTGGTATTACAGAAAATTGTAAAAGGTAGAAAAGTAAAAGCCAATGCTCAGAAAAAAACGGATAGAGAGTTAGAACGCGAAAAGAAAAAAACCAATTTAAAAAATAAGGCTAACGACCGTAAGACAAAACAAGAAGTACTTCGTGAGAAAATTAAAAAACAAAACGAAGCAAAAGCAGCTAAAAGAGCCGCACTCAAAAAAGCAAACGAAGAAAAAAGGGCAAAGAAAAAAGCTGAAGTTAAAGCACGAAGAGAGGCTTTAAAAAATAAAGGAAAGAAAGTTGAAACGTCTAAAGAGAAAGAAACTCAAAATAAAATTGGTGAAGTTCGTAAAAAAGAAAAACAATTAGTAGAAAATAAAGACGCAAAAGAAGTTAACGTTGAAGAAAAAGAAGTTGAAGAGTCGTTTGAAGAAAAAGAAAAAACAAAGGAAACAACAGTAAAAACTAAAGAAGAACTAAAAGCAGAAAAACGTCAAAAACTAGTTGATAGAGCTATATCTAAAAAAGCAAAAAGAGATTCTTTAAGAAAAGTAGCGGCTGACAAAAGAGCTAAAAAAATAGCTGAATTAGAAGCACGAAAAAAGAAATTACAAGAGAGTAAAAATAAATAAAACATAAATTAATAAATAAACAACAATGAAAAACATTAAAAACGTATTAGCAGTAATTATTATAGTAACAGCAGGATTATTTTCCAATGCTCAAATGGCACACATCAATAGTGATGAGTTAGTAGCAGCAATGCCTGCAACTAAAGCTATGGGAGACAACTTGAAATTAATAAGTCAAAATTACGACACTGAGTATAAAGCACAAGCGCTAGCATTACAAGCTAAATATAAAAAATATGGTGAAGAAGCTGGTACTAAAACAGATGCTGAAAATCAAACTCGTCAGGCTGAATTAACTGAAGAAGGAAAAAAATTACAGTTATATGCTGGTGAAGCTCGTCAAGATTTACAAGAAAAAGAATTAGAATTTTTAAAGCCAATTATTGAAAGAGCTCAAAAAGCAATTCAAGATGTAGCTAAAGAAAAAGGAATCAAGTATGTACTTGACTCTGCTTCTGGAAAAGGCTTAATTGTTTTTGAAGGTGAAGATTTATTACCTGCAGTTAAAGCTAAATTAGGTATCTAATAAAGTATTGACAACACAAATAAAAAAAGCCAATCCGAAAAGGATTGGCTTTTTTATTAAATACACTTTTATTGTTTTATAAAAACTATTAGATTTAGTCTGTCATCTAACAGCAAAGCAGCTTGTGTTGAATTTATTCAGAAGTCTAATATCTTTAAAGAATGCTTTTTTAAAACTATTAACGAGTCTTATCGTCTAGATGTTCCTCTATATTTTCTTATAGCAGCTTTAATCTTAGCCATTCTGTTTTCAGGATCGGGATGTGTGGATTGAAATTCTGGCACTTTACGACCACCACTAGACGCTTTTAATATTTTCATTACACCAAGCATCTCTTCGGGTTGATAACCTGCATCTAACATAAATTTTACGCCCAAATCATCGGATTCTAATTCATCTTCTCTACCATATTTCATATTAACCATATTAGCAATTTGTGCTGCCATTTGTCCAGCATTAGCGCCACCACCAACAGAAACACCGGATAATATACCTTGTGTTAATTTTTGTTTAGACATTCTATCTGCTGAATGTCTTCCTACAACATGGGCTATTTCATGACCTAATACACCTGCCAATTGATCTTCATTTTCCAATTGAGCAAATAAAGCATACGTAATAAAACATTGTCCACCAGGTAACGCAAATGCATTTATAGCCTTTGGATCACGTAATAAATGAAAATCAAAACGGTAGCCCGTTTCTTGAGCAATACTGTTATTCACCAATTTCTGCCCTACTTTATCAACTAAATCTTGAGCGGATTGATCTGGATATAAACCACCATGTTGCTGGGCCATTGCTGGCGCAGAACTTAAGCCCATCCGTATTTCTTGATCTGTTGTTATTGTGATATGTTGCTTTCTACCAGTATACTTATTAGTTTTTGCACTTCCCCAATATTTAAATAAGGAAAATAAAATAATACCTGCTCCTATTAATAATCTTATTTTTAATCCGCCACCTCTTCTCATTTGTTAATTTTTTTAATATTAAAGTGTA
>JAZGEV010000136.1:0-22311 GCA_036478895.1 Flavobacteriaceae bacterium
GATTTATATTAAGAGTAAACAAAACTAAGTAATGAACACAAATTCAGTTAAATTATTAAAACAAGATGATTTGGAACAAATCGTAAGATTAACCAAACAACTAAATCCAGATATATCAATAGTAGAATTGAAAAACAGGCAAACGAAAATGTTTAAATTTGATACTTATCATTGCTTTGGGTTTTTTGTAAATGGAAAATTAATTGGTGTTTCAAGTGGATGGATTACAGTTAGACTTTATTCAGATAAGCAGCTGGAGATAGATAATGTAATTATCGACAATTCCCTACAATCTAAAGGTTATGGGAAACTATTTATGAACGAAATTGAAATATGGGCAAAAAATAATAACTGTAAAACAATAGAATTAAACACGTATGTTCAAAATGAAAAATCACATAAATTTTATTTTAATCAAGGTTTCCATATTTTAGGCTTTCATTTTCAAAAGCACCTATAAAAAAGACTACAAAAAATATGGTAAAAAAAATAAAGAAGCCCTTTACTTCCTTTAAACAACACTTAGCGTATAAAATTAAGAAATAAGTATGGAACTATCTTAATTTCAAGAAAGTTATTACTAATGTCTTTATATCACATCAAAAAAACCATCACATTAGTATAAAAATCGGTTGGATTTTCAGCGTGTAACCAATGACCAGCATTCTTAATTTCTTTAATGATGGCATTGGGAAAATGAGCTTCAATTAACGATGCATCATGTGTAGAAATATATCCCGAATTCTCTCCTTTTAAAAATAAAACATCACCTTCAAAAATGGTGAAACTTGGTAAGGCTACGCCAACTTCTTCTACGTTTTCGGTTAAACTATCTAGATTAAAGCGATAATCGAGTACACCTTTTTCTTTCCAATACACATTTTTAAGTAAAAATTGACGGATGCCAACCTCATCTATATATTTAGACAATACTACTTCTACATCTCTTCTTTTATTTATTGTTGAAAAATCAACGGCATTTAAAGCGTCCAAAATAACTTGATGATGTGCCGAATAATATCTAGGAGAAATATCGGCTACAATTAATTTTCCAATAGTATCAGGAAACGAGGTTGCAAATAACATGGCGGTTTTTCCGCCCATAGAATGACCAATGATATGCGGTTTTTCTAGTTGATGATGTGTAATGTAATACTCTAAATCTTCTACCATTAATTCATAGGTAAAATCATCCGTATGAAAACTACGACCGTGATTTCGTTGATCTATTAAATGTACTTCAAAATTAGCGGCAAATTTATTGGCTAATGTTTTCCAATTATCGCCCATTCCAAAATAACCATGAATGATTATTAATGGTTTGCCTTTCCCTAAAATTTTTGAATGTAAAAGCATTTTATAAACCTAACTTAATAATTTAAACGTGATAAAAGCAGCCAAATAAGCCAAAGCAGTCATGCCAAAAAGTTGATACATTGGCCATTTCCAAGATTTCGTTTCTCGTTTAACAATGGCGAGTGTTCCCATACATTGCATCGCGAAAATATAGAAAACCATTAGAGACATTCCTGTTGGGAAATCGAATCGTTTTTTTCCTGTTGCAGGATTTATTTCTGCATGCATTCGTTCTATTATACCTTTGGTATTATCATCACTTTCTACACTATAAATGGTTGCTAATGTACCTACAAACACTTCACGCGCCGCAAATGAACTTATTAATGCTATACCTATCTTCCAATCGTAACCTAGAGGTTTTATAACTGGTTCTATCGTTTTTCCTAAAATTCCAATATATGAGTGTTCTAGTTTGTAAGACGCAACTTTTTGTTTATACTCGATTTTGGTTAAATTTATTCCGTCTAGTTTAACTTGTTTTTTAACAATTTCTTCAGCTTTTCCAAAAGTACTACTTGGTCCATACGATGCCATAAACCATAAGATAATTGATATGGCTAAAATGATTTTTCCTGCGCCAAGTATAAAGGATTTCGTTTTCTCTAATATGGTGAAAAATAAATTTTTTAAAGATGGTAATTTGTAATTTGGCATTTCTATAATGAAATAACTTTTGTTTTTTACCTTAAGAAACTTATGCAAAATGTAAGCAGATAGAATTGCAGAACCAAATCCTATAAGGTATAAAGCCATCAAAGTTAAGCCTTGTAAACTAAAACCATAAACACGTTCTTTTGGAATAACCAAAGCAATTATAATAGCATAAACTGGAATTCTTGCCGCACATGTTGTTAATGGTGTTACTAAAATGGTAATTAAACGTTCTTTAAAGCCACTTATATTTCGCGTTGCCATAATTGCAGGAATGGCACAAGCTGTCCCCGAAATTAAAGGCACAACACTCTTTCCACTCATTCCAAAACGGCGCATAATCTTATCCATTAAAAAAACGACTCTACTCATATAACCAGTTTCTTCTAAAATGGCAACAAATAAAAACAGAATAACAATTTGAGGTATAAAAATAACAATGCCACCAATACCTGGTATGATTCCTTCGGTAAGTAAATTTGTAAGCATACCATTTGGTAATTGACTTTTTGTCCAGCCACTTAGTTTTCCAAAAGTACTATCGATAAAATCCATTGGTATGGATGCAAAATCAAATACGGCTTGAAACATTAACATTAAAATAGCGGCAAAAATCACATAACCAAAAATGCGATGTGTCAAAATTCGGTCTAGTTTTGCTCGTAAAGTTGTTGCTTTATTAACATCTACTTTATAGACTTTTTTTAATATATCGTTAATTCTTGCATAACGAAAAACAGTTTCTTTGTGTTGTAATTTTGCTAATTTACCTTCATCTTCTCTAAAATGTTTTATAGCCTCTTGATCGGCTATAGAAAAAGGAGACAAATCATTACATTGCGTAATTAATAGCCACGCTTTATATGTTGAAAATTTTGGTAATTTTTGACTCACTTCCAAAAAGAAATCAGCATCCATTCGTTTTGATATATCCGATAAAGAAGCAACATTTTTATATTTTGGATCTAGCAACGTCTTTTTTAAATTATCTAAACCACTATTTTTTCTAGCACTTAGTAAAACAACATCGGTTTGTAATTCTTTTTCTAATGAATCTACATCAATAAAAATACCTTTACGTTTCATTTGATCGGACATGTTTATGACCAAAATCGTTGGAATTTTTAAATCCTTAACTTGTGAAAAAAGAAATAGATTTCGCTTTAAATTAACAACATCGGCAACAACAATAACCACATCGGGAAAATCTTTATTCTCTTTATTGATAAGTGTTTCAAGGACAATACTTTCATCAATTGTATTTGGATTGATACTGTATGTGCCTGGTAAATCTAGAATTTTTGCAGTTGCAGTTTCCGATAATTTACAAATGCCTTCTACTTTATCTACCGTAATGCCTGGATAATTTCCTACTTTTTGATTTAAACCTGTTAATTGATTAAACAAAGATGTTTTTCCAGTATTTGGATTACCTACTAAAGCTATTTTTAGTGACTTGCTCATGATTTCTTTTTCAAGATTTTACCGGTTTCACAAAGCAACACATTTTCTAGTTGTATTAAATTTGCTACTTCTCTACGGATTGCTAAATGCGTGCCATTAACAATGATATATAATGGGTCATTTAATGGTGCAATTTGCACTAATTCTACTTCTTTTCCTGGCATACAACCCATTTCCAAAAGCTTTAAAGGAATATCGTTTAAACACACGTGTTTAATCATTCCTTTTTCTCCAATTTGTAAATGTGCTACTGTTTTATCCAACTTTATTTAGATTGATTATAAATAAAGTGCGAAAGTACTAAAAATGAATTAAAAAAAAGTGATAATCATCATTTTTTAGTTTGATAAATCTTCTTTTGGTAGAATACTAATTTTTGGTTCTTTCATCGTTTTTTTATTGGCTAATTTATTTTCGAAAGCTAATAATAATGCAGGTAGTAATACCAAATTAGAAACCATCGCAAACAATAAGGTTATTGAAACCAAGCCACCAAGTGCTATTGTGCCACCAAAACTAGAGAACATAAAAATTAAGAAACCAAAAAATAAAACTATGGAAGTGTAAAACATACTTACACCTGTTTCTTTTAAGGCATTGTAAACCGAAATACGTACTTTCCAATTATTGGCTTGCAATTCTTGTCTGTATTTTGCTAAAAAATGTATGGTATCATCTACCGATATTCCAAATGCAATACTAAACACCAAAATGGTTGATGGTTTTATAGGAACACCTAAATACCCCATTAATCCTGCTGTAAATAGCAATGGCAATATGTTTGGAATTAAGGAGATTAATATCATTTTATACGATCTAAACATCCACGCCATAAATAAGGCAATTAACAAAATGGCCAAACCTAAAGAAACGGCTAAATTATTCACCAAATAATTTGTTCCTTTTAAAAATACCAATGCTTTACCTGTTAAAGAGACTTTAAAGTGCTTTTCGGGAAAATGCTTTTTCACTTTGGCAGCTAATCGTTCCTCAATACGATCCATTTTATCGGTTCCAATATCTTTCATATAAGTTGTCATACGTGTAAATTGACCCGTAGAATCAATAAAGCTAGATAACATATTTGAATTTGTTTTGGAATTTTTGGTGTATTCCAATATGAACGTTTTTTCTTGGCTTGTGGGTAATTGATAAAATTCTGGATTGCCATTATAAACGGCTTGTTTGGAATATTTTACTAGATTTAATACCGAAACCATAGGCGACAACTCAGGTATTTCATCGATGACTTCTTCAATTTTTGCCATCCGTTTTAGGGTTGACAATTTCATCACACCTTTTGGTTTTTTTGTGTCAATTAGTATCTCTAAAGGCATAATACCACCAAACTCTTTTTCAAAAAATTTAATATCATGGTAGAATTCTTTTCCTTTGGGCATATCTTCAATTAAACTACCCGAAACGCGAATTAAATAAACGCCAATAATACTTACCACAACTAATATAAACGATGTGATAAAAATGGTGATTTTACGATTTTTAACCACATGCAACATCCAATCTACAATATTTATCATCCATTTTTTATCGAGATGCTTTAAGTGTTTTTCTTTAGGGATTGGTAAAAAACTGTATAGTATTGGAATGATTAATAATGCCAATATAAAGATAGCCATAATGTTTAATGACGCTACAATACCAAATTCATTTAACATAGTACTTTTGGTAAATATGAAGGTTGCAAAACCACTTGCCGTGGTTAAATTAGTCATTAATGTGGCATTCCCAATTTTGGAAATAACACGTTGTAGAGCGCGGCCTCTATTTTTATGATTTTTAATTTCTTGCTGATATTTATGAATTAAAAATACCGCATTGGGCACACCTATTACAATTATCAATGGCGGAATTAAAGCGGTTAAAATTGAGACTTCATAACCCAACCAGCCAATTATTCCAAATGCCCAAATAACACCAATACCTACAACTAAAAGTGTGATAAACGTAGCTCTAAAAGAACGAAAAAAGAAAAAGAATATTAAAGCTGTTATTCCTAAAGCTAGGAAAACAAATTTCCCCATTTCTTTGGTGATATTAGCCGAATTTAAAGTTCGAATGTAGGGCATTCCCGATGTATATACTTTGATGTTATTATCCTCTTCAAAAGTATCTATTATAGGAATGAGATTGTCTAGTATGAATTTAGCTCTTAAATCGGTATTTACAATGTCCTTTTTTATATAAATTGCTGTACGTATTGTTCCAGTTTCTTTATTGTAAAGTAAATTATTATAAAATGGCAACTTTGTAAACAGCTCTTCCTTTATTTGTAAAACATCAGCATCTTTCTTTGGCTTCTCTTTAAATAACGGACTTGAAACAAATTTTTTAAGTTTTTTATTGGTTGTTAATTTTTTAATATCTGCTATAGAAACCACTGATGCTACTTCTGGGAAACTATCTAGTTTTTTAGCTAATGCTGTCCAACTATTAAATGTTTTGGCAGTAAAAAAACTTGAATCTTTTACAGCTAATATTATTAAATTTCCTTCATCACCAAAGATGGATACAAATTTATCATATTCAATATTTACGGCATGGTTATTTGGTAAAAGATTGGCTTCGGATCTTGAAAAATGAATATTTTTACTTTGTAAAAAAAAGAAATATGTAATAGCAAGAATAAACAATAAGATAATATATCTACCTCTTAAAATAACTCTAGCTACATGTGCCCAAAAATTCATTCCTTGTTTTTTTGTGTTTAATGCAAAGATATTAAAATTTAGTATTCTTTATTAGTAAAACTAATTCAAAAAAAAGAGTTAATTTAATAAAATTTATAGCCTAATGATAATTGGATTACACCATTAGAAGCTCTTAAATCATCTGGAGTGTCTAAGACATTTGCAATACCTTGATAATATCTTAAATTAATATTCATTCCATCATCAATTTCATAACTTGCACCAACTGCAATACCATAATCAAAAACAGATGTCGTTTCTTTTAATTCTTCATATTCATATTCACCATCACTGGATTGGGCAAAAATTAAATAACCAAATTGAGGACCAAAATCTAAAGTAATTTCATTAGTTAAAAAATACTTCATCATAATAGGAGCAGTTACATAATGGTAATGATGTTTAATAATACTTTCTCCTTTTTTCTGATAGCCTTGCATTGAAAAAAGCAATTCTGGTTGAACAGAAAAAGCATCTGTTAGCGTAAATTCTGCTACAGCTCCAAAATGCATTGATGGTTTTATGGTTTTGTTATCAACATCACCGTAAAAAGTTGAGGCGTTTAAACCTACTTTAAGACCGTAATATGTTTGAGCATTAGTATTAACCGTTGTAAATGCTATTAAGACTAAAAGAAAATAAAACTTATTAAACATAATATTTTGAGGATTTTATACAAAAGTATTAAAAATATTTTAATTTTGTGAAAATCGTACTGTTTAAAATATAAACATCATTGTAAATTATAAATATGAAATGGAAAAATGCTCTCTTTGATTACATTCTTTTTTTAAAAATTGAAAGAAGTTTATCTCAAAACTCAATAGAAAGTTATAAAAGTGATGTCCTTAAACTTATCAAGTTTTTGGATTTGAACAAGACCATTGTTACGCCACTAAAAATTGATCAAGATACTATTCAAGCTTTTGTTTATAGTGAGTCAAAAAAAATAAATGCCAGGTCTCAAGCGCGTTTAATATCAAGTTTACGAAGTTTTTTTAATTATTTAATTTTTGAAGATTATCGAAAATCAAACCCTACAGATTTAATTGAGTCACCAAAAATTGGCAGAAAATTACCCGATACAATTTCTACAGAAGAAATTGATTTAATTATTTCGCAAATAGACTTATCGCATCCGCAAGGAGAGCGTAATAGAGCCTTGTTAGAAATTTTATACAGTTGCGGTTTACGTGTTACGGAATTAATTACCTTACAATTATCAGATTTGTTTTTTGAAGAAGGATTTATCCGAGTAATTGGAAAAGGAGACAAACAGCGTTTTGTGCCAATAAATGAGTACACCCAAAAAATAATAACTATCTATATTAATTTGGTAAGAACCCATGAAAATCCAAAGAAAGGATTTGAAGATACTATTTTCCTTAACAGAAGAGGCAGACAGCTTACTAGAAATATGATATTTATAATTATAAAAGACTTGACCTTAAAAGCGGGTATTGAAAAAAACATTTCGCCACATACTTTTAGACATTCTTTCGCCACTCATTTATTGGAGAATGGCGCAGATTTAAGAGCGATTCAACAAATGCTTGGGCACGAAAGTATTACGACAACCGAAATCTATATGCACGTAGATAGAACCTTTTTAAAAGGTGTTATGGAGAAATACCATCCCAGAAAATAGTCTTTTAAACCAAAATTTTGTTTAACGTAGTAGAATTAGAACTAGTATTTAAATATTTACATATTGTAAAAAAAAGTCAGGACTTCATTTTGAGTGAAGCCCTGACAAATATTTTAAGAGAAACTAGATAAGCGTTATTTCATCATCTCTAAGCTTCGTTTAATAAAGCTTGTTAGCTCTTCACCTTTTAATAAGTTTTGAGAGAGCTTAGCTAAATCTAATGCTTGGTTGATATAATCACCTTGCTTTCCTTTTGCTTTTAAGATCTTTTGCATCCAATCATTATTAGTATTTACAACTAAATTATACATTTCGGGAAAATTACCCATTCCCATCATACCGCCGCCGCCAGATTGTTGCATCTCTTTCATACGACGCATAAATTCGGGTTGTGTAATTGTAAACGGGTTCGATTTTGAATCCATTGCCTCTAATTGTACTGTGTATTTCTCACCTGGTACAACACCTGTAATGATCTCTTTTAATTTTTCTTGTTCTGTATCCGATAATTTAGAAACGGTGTTTTCATCTTTTTTAATTAAATTTTCAACTGTATCAGAATCTACACGTACAAATTTTATAGGTTGATTCTTGTCAGATAATTCTGAGTTTTCACTTTCTAATTTTTGAATTAAATGAGAAATAATTGGAGAATCTAATAATAAAACTTCGTAACCTTTATCTTTTGCAGCTTCTATATATGAATGTTGCTCTTTTAAATTAGACGCATATAAAACAATAATATTTTTGTCTTTATCTGTTTGTGCTGGTTTAATTTTTTCTACCAATTCTTCAAATGTGAAGAAAGTATCATTTACTGTTGGGAATAAAGCAAATTTCACAGCTTTGTCATAAAACTTTGGTTCTGACAACATACCGTATTCAATGACAATTTTAATATCATTCCATTTTTTCTCAAAATTTTCTCTGTCTTTTTTGAATATAGACTGCATTTTGTCACCAACTTTTTTGGTAATGTAACTTGCAATTTTCTTTACTGCACCATCCGCTTGAAGGTAACTACGTGATACATTTAAAGGAATGTCTGGAGAATCAATTACACCACGTAACATTTGTAAAAAATCGGGAACAATACCTTCTACATTATCGGTAACAAAAACCTGATTTTGATACAATTGAATGCGATCTTTTTTAACATCAATATTTGCTTCTAGCTTTGGGAAATATAAAATTCCAGTCAAGTTAAAAGGATAATCTACATTTAAATGGATGTTGAATAACGGATCTTCGAACTGCATTGGATACAATTCTTTATAGAAACTTTTATAATCTTCATCTTTTAAATCAGACGGTTGTTTTGTCCAAGCAGGCGTTGAATTATTGATGATTGCATCGACTGTTATTTTTTTCTGATCTTCAGTCGTTTCTTTGCCATCTTTATCTTTTGTCGTTTTTGGTGTGTGTTTTGGGTCGTCAATTTCTTTAGTCCCAAACTTAATAGGAATTGGCATAAATTTATTATACTTATTTAACAACTCACTAATTCTAGACTCTTCTAAAAATTCTGTAGAATCTTCTGCAATGTGTAAAACGATTTCTGTTCCTCTATCTTTTTTATCAGTTTTAACTAATTCAAATTCTGGAGAACCATCACAAGACCAATGCATCGCGGTTTCGTCTTTAAAGGATTTTGTGAAGATTTCCACTTTTTCAGCAACCATAAATGCAGAATAAAAACCTAGTCCAAAATGACCTATAATTCCAGAATCATCTGCGCCTTTTCCTTCTTCATCAGATTTATATTTTTCTAAAAACTCCTCAGCTCCAGAAAAAGCAACTTCGTTAATGTATTTTTCAACTTCGGCTTTGGTCATTCCAACGCCTTGATCTTTTATAGTTAAAGTCTTTGCGTCTTTGTCTATTATTACCTCAAGTTGTGTGTTATTTGCATCGCCTTTAAACTCTCCAATAGAGGCTAAGTGTTTTAATTTAAGTGTTGCATCTGTAGCGTTTGATATTAATTCACGTAAAAATATTTCGTGATCGGAATATAGAAACCTTTTAATTAAAGGAAACATATTATCTATAGCTACATTAATTTTACCTTTTGACATATATCGTGTTTTTTTATAATTATTATTTGTTGTGATTTACGTATTTCAAATAAGATACCAACCTTGTTTAAAATGACAAGATGGCAGTTAATTTTTAATCTTAGGAATCTTTTAAACAGTCAATTAAAACATATATTTGCCAACTCAATAATTACAGTTTGAATTTATCAATATATACATCAGAATTTAAAACAAATTTAAAGTTAGCGCTACCAGTTATGACTGGTTCGTTGGGGCATTTATTGGTTGGTCTTGTAGATGACATTATGGTTGGTAGTTTGGGACCTATAAAACTTGCAGCAACATCTTTGGGTAATAGTTTAATATTTATCGCAATTTCTATTGGGATAGGATTTTCTTTTGCAATTACGCCTTTAATTGCAGAATCTGATGCTGAGAATAATCATAAAAAAGTACGCTTGCAATTTCAGCACAGTATGATAATGATGATTGGTTTAGCCATAATTTTAGTTAGCTTTTTGTTTTTAATAAAACCAATTTTACATCATTTAAATCAGCCTCCAGAAGTTGTGAAATTAGCAATACCTTATTTTGAAATTGTCGCTATTTCTATGTTTCCAATGATTATTTTTCAAGGATTAAAACAATTTACCGACGGTTTATCTCAAACAAAATATGCCATGCAGGCAACATTAATAACCAATGTTATTAACATTACATTGAATTTCCTATTAATTTACGGATGGTGGATTTTTCCTAAAATGGGTATTGTTGGTGCGGCAATTGGCACATTGATTTCTCGTGTGGTTATGGTGTTTTTTATGTTGTATATTTTGAATAAGAAAGAAATATTTAAACCGTATTTAAACCGAATTAAAAAAGCAGAACTACAATCTAAAATATTTAAAAAAATAAGAGATATTGGTTTTCCTTCAGCCTTACAAATGCTGTTTGAAGTTGGTGTTTTTACTGCTGCAATTTTGTTAGCAGGAACATTGGGTGCATTTCCACAAGCAGCCAATCAAATTGCCATAAAAATGATAGCAACTACTTTTATGATTTCTATTGGTATTGGCGTTGCTACAACAATACGTGTTGGTAATCAAAAAGGTTTAAAACAGTTTGCAAATTTAAGAATAATTGCATTTTCAAATTTCATACTTATAGCATTAATAATGGCTATTTTTACAGTGTTGTTTTTCATTTTTAGACATCAATTACCGTGGCTATTTACAACCAATGAAGAGGTTATTAAAATTGCATCGGGTTTATTAATTATTGGCGGCATATTTCAAATTTCAGATGGTGTTCAGGCTGTTGTACTAGCAGCTCTACGAGGATTGCAGGATGTTAAAATTCCAACATATATTACATTTTTTTCTTATTGGGTAATTGGTTTTCCAATCAGTTATTATTTAGGTTTGTTTACCGAGTATAAAACTTTTGGCATTTGGATTGGTTTATTAATTAGTTTGAGTTTATCAGCATTATTGCTATTTTTGAGATTTAATTACCTTTCAAGAAAGTTGATTGATTCATAAAGTTCTCTTGCAGATTTCGCAATTTTGTATAGAGTTTTAATTAATAATTTATTTGCGAAGATTCTGAGTTAAAGAATAATTTAAATGGGAATAGTTTACAAACAATCCGCTAAGAACACTGCAATTCTATTTATGGGATTTGCAATTGGTGGACTGAATGTTCTTTTTTTATACACACATTTTTTGGATGCCAATTATTATGGCTTAATTACGTTTTTGCTTTCTACGGCAACAATCATTTTACCGTTTCTTTTATTTGGAATGCATAACAGTGTTGTTAAATTTTATTCAGCTTATTCTACAAAAAAAGAGCGCGATGGTTTTTTAACCACGTCTTTGTTTCTGCCATTGGTATTTATTATACCGTCAATATTAATTGGCTTATTTGCATATGAATTCATTTCAACATTAATTTCTAAAACCAACCCATTAATTAAGGATTACACGTTTTTAATTGTCATTTTCGCTATATTTATGGGCTATTTTGAACTTTTTTATGCGTGGAGTAAAGTGCAAATGCAATCGGTTATTGGAAATTTTATAAAAGAAATATTTGCACGCTTTTGTACTTCCATACTATTGATATTGGTTTTTTATAACAAATTAACAAATGAGCAATTTATATATAGCATTGTTATCATTTATGGAATACGCATGGTGTTAATGCTATTTTATGCTTTATCATTATACAAACCAACATTAGAATTTAGTAAACCAAAAAACAGTCAAAAAATTATAAGTTATTCATTATTTATGATTGTTGCAGGTTCTGCTGGCTTTATACTTTTGGAGATTGATAAGTTTATGATTCCTCAAATACAAGAAGGTATTTCTAAAGTTGCCTATTATGCCGTTGGCGTATATATTGCCTCAGTTATTGGGATACCAGGTAGAGCGATGCAGCAAATTGCAACACCAATTACAGCAAAAGAATTAAATGCTAAAAATTTATCTGCAGTAGAAGCACTTTATAAAAGCAGTTCACTAAATCAATTATTAGCTGGAGGTCTGTTATTTTTATTGATAAATCTTAATCTTCAAGATTTATATGCAATTATAAATAGACCCGAATATGCAAACGGCACATTAATAGTATTACTTATATCAATTGCTAAAATATTTGAATTAGCTATGGGAACAAACACGGCTATTTTGTCAAATTCAAAATACTATAAATCCTTTTTTTATATTGCATTGGCTATGGCAATTAGTGTTGTTTTTGCAAATAACTGGTTGATAAATTTATATGGTAATAATGGTGCTGCAATGGCAACTTTACTAGTAGTTGTGTTGTTTGTTACTTTTAAAATTGCCTATATAAAATATAAAATGAGGGTTCATCCTTTTTCAAAAAACACGTATAAGATAGTGTTTATTACAGTGATATTATTTGTAGTTTTTTATTATATAAATTTTTGGTTTAATCCATATTTTAACATTATTTTGCGAACTTTAATACTAAGTATTTTATATATTTGGATGAGTCTTAAGCTTGAAATTTCTAGAGAGTTTAATGATTTTATCAAAACTATTAAAGCCAAATTTTAATAAAATTTAAAAATGACGAATACCTCAATTCATAAAAATTTTAAATTAAACGGTCAAAAATTCTCAACCATAAGTGATTTGTTAGCCTACACAAATAAAGAACTTCCAGAAGCTCATGAGTTTTTCAAAGAATGGTTTGGCAGTAAAAAATTCTTGACAGTTTACACATCTGGTTCTACTGGAAAACCAAAGGGAATTAAACTTAAGAAAGCGTTTATGATTAATAGCGCATTAGCAACCGCTCGTTATTTTGAACTTGAAGACGAAAAAATCACCGCTTTATTATGTATGTCGCCAAAATATATTGCAGGAAAAATGATGTTGGTAAGAGCTTTAATTTCTGGTTGGCATCTTGATGTTATAACACCAACGTCTCATCCGTTATCAGGTTTAAAAAAGTATGATTTCACAGCAATGGTTCCTTTGCAGTTGCATAATTCTTTAAAAGAATTACACAAAGTAAACATG
The DNA here is from genome assembly GCA_036478895.1 of Flavobacteriaceae bacterium. GTDB lineage: Bacteria > Bacteroidota > Bacteroidia > Flavobacteriales > Flavobacteriaceae > S010-17. Next base: position 13,424 of record JAZGEV010000136.1, read on the forward strand.
ATAATTGTTGGTGGTGGAGCTGTTTCACAACCTTTGCAGAAAAAAATTATGGATCTTAAAACAAAGATTTTTTCAACGTATGGCATGACGGAAACAGTTACACATATTGCTGTGAAAAAATTAAATAACTTAAACGGAATTACCAATTATTTTGAAGTTTTACCCGATATTAAAATAGAAAAAGACGATAGAAATTGTTTAGTCATTAATGCACCAAATTTATCAGAAGAAAAAATCATTACAAATGATATTATAAAGCTAATTGATGATAAGCATTTTTGTTGGATAGGCAGGTTTGATAACATTATAAATTCAGGTGGCGTAAAAATTAATCCCGAGCGTGTAGAGCAGAAGCTAGAAGAGGTTATTAAACATCGTTTTTTTGTAGCTTCGCAAAAGGATGAAGCACTTGGTAATAAAGTGATATTAATTGTTGAAGATGTTAAGAAATCAAAAATAGACAATTCAATTTTCAAATTTTTAGATAAATATGAAAAACCAAAAACTATTTTTTATATTGATAAGTTTATAGAAACTAAAACAGGTAAAATTGATAGAAAGGCAAATATTAATCTAATATAGACCTCAGTAATATATTCAAAAAAAAAGCCTCTAAATTATTAGAGGCTTTTTTTATAAGAAATTGAGAATACTACTCTACATCAAAAATATTATTCTTCAAATTAACATCAGCCATTAATTTTAAAGTGTCAATTTGCACTTTTTTAACCGATTTTTTAGCCGTAAATGTATAGGTTGGATATGCCCAAGCCCAATCTTTCAATTTTGTTGCTTTTGTTTCTTTTGAGCCTAACGTCATTCTTAAAGGAATGTGAAAATTTTCGCTAGTATTATCAGCGTAAGTAACCTTTAAATCAATTGGCATTGGCATTTTTCCAAGACGTTCTAAGGTAATTTCCTTATTAGAAACTGTTTTAACTGCATAATCAATATTGTGCATTGTTTCGGTCCATTCATTTAAGTACCAGCCCAACTGTAAACCAGAGACTTTTTCTGCACTTCTTATAATATCATTTGGAGTTGGATGTTTCATTTTAAAATCGGTAAAGAATTTTTGTAAGGTTTTTACAACATTTTCTTTACCTATAATATATTCCAATTGTGATAAAAACATCAAGCCTTTGTAGTAACTATTAATGCCATACGCCATATTGGTATGATAATGATCGCCGTGCGTAGTTAAAGGTTCATTCTTACCCGAACTCACTAAGTAGTTATATGTTTGATAAGTTCTGCTATAAGGAAAATCACTTTTTTCATCCAATTCCTGGTCAGCTAAAGTGTTGATGTATGAGGTAAATCCTTCATCCATCCAAGGATGTTTAGATTCGTTGGTTGCCAAAACAAATTGAAACCAAGAATGTGCCATTTCATGACGCACCACACCAACCAAACTTCTGTAGTTTCGTTTAGCTGTAATTAAAGTACACATTCCATATTCCATTCCGCCATCGCCACCTTGAATAATGGAATATTGTTTGTAAGGATAATTTCCTACTGTTTTGTTGTAAAACGCCATGGTGTTTGAGGCATCGGTTTGCATTTTTTTCCAATTGGCTTTAAAATTATCATCCAAATTATTTTTATATAAATAATGCATCGTTACATCATTTGGACCTTTTACAACATCGTGAATAAAATCTTTATCTGCTGCCCAAGTAAAGTCGTGCACGTTTGGCGCTTTAAAATTCCACGATAGTTTATCGCCTTTTGCTTTAATAACATTTGCGCCTTTGGATTGGTAACCGTGACCAATACTATTTGGATTTTGTAAATAACCTGTTCCGCCTAAAATATAATCTTTATCAATATGAATAGTCACATCAAAATCTCCCCAAACACCATGAAATTCACGTGCAATATATGCATCGGCGTGCCAGCCTTCAAAGTCATATTCCGCTAATTTTGGATACCATTGCGCCATAGATAAAGAAACGCCTTCTTTATTATTACGACCGCTTCGTCTTATTTGCACAGGAACTTGACCTTTAAAATTCATATCAAAGGTTACTTTATCTCCTGATTTTATTGGGTTGTTTAAAGTTACTTTTAAAACAGTTCCAATAACTTCAAAATTAACTGGTGTGCCATTCTGTTTTAAAGATAGTATTTTTTGAAATCCTATTTCATTTGGTTTTAATTTTGAAATCCGACTTTCATGAACTGGATTTTCTTTTGTACCAATATTTGGGGACATTCTGCCATCTGGATCTGGAATAACACCTAAACGAGCGTCCATTTCCGAATTTGGTTGAAAAGCATTAAAAAATAAATGGTAAAAAACAGTATTTAAATCGTCTGGCGAATTGTTTGTATACACTAATTTTTGAGTGCCATTAAATTGATAATTGTTTACATCCATATCAATATCCATCGTATAATCTACATGTTGTTGCCAGTACGTTTTCGATGCTTTGCCAGTATTGCTAGATGCTGTTGCTGTTTGTTGAGTAGATTTACAAGAAACCAACCCAATAAGGATTACGGAAAGATAAACTAATTTTTTCATGTGTTTGTTTTAAAAAAGGCTGTTGAATTCACTCAACAGCCTTTTGCATTAATATTTTTTAAAAGAATTTATTATTTACTCATTTGATCTGCCATCAATAAAGCATTGTAAGCATTTAGAATTTTTCCGTTAACTGATAAATCAGAAAAATTCTTTTTGTCTTTAGATCCAGGAATAATAACTTCACCTTTATATTCAATTCCCGAAGTCATTATAATGTGTTTTACTTGTTTAGCTGATAAATTTGGGTAGTAAGAACGTACTAAAGCAGCAACACCTGCAACTTCTGGTGAAGCCATTGATGTTCCTTGAATAGACTTGTATCCGTTATCTTTTGGTACAGTAGAGTAGATCTCTAAACCTGGTGCAAAAACATCCACACGTGTTTTACCGTAGTTAGAAAATGTAGCACATAATTTTTTATCGAAATGACGTGTCATTGCGCCAACTGTTAGTACATTGTCAGTTATCTCAGTAGCTCCAGTATCTGGTGAATCTGTAGGGAAATGTAAATGTTCTGGCAAATCAATATCTTGACCATTATTTCCTGCAGCTTTTACTAATAATACATCGTGTTTTGCTGCATATTGCATAGCTTCATAAACCCATTTACTTTGTGGAGAATATGCTTTACCAAAACTCATATTTACAACTTTAGCACCGTTATCTACAACATAACGTATTGCTAAGGCAACATCTTTATCATATTCATCACCATCTGGCACAGCTCTAACACTCATAATTTCAACATTGTTTGCAACACCATTCATTCCAATGCCATTGTTTCTTGAAGCGGCTACAATACCTGCAACGTGCGTACCGTGTAATTCATCTACTCCAGCACCAATTACATTGTTATTTCCATAGCTTTTTGTATTCCAATCTGTATGATCGTCTCCAGTAACTCTTCCTTTAAAATCTAAATTATATTGATAATCAGCTTGAGTTGCAAAATGACTTACTGCACCATCTAAACTTGCAACAACTTCGGTTAAGTTTTCTTTACCAGATAAAATTTGTTGTAAATACATCATTGCTGGTTTAACAGCAGCATTTTCACTATATGGAGAAACTTCAGCAAAGCTAAAATCTTTCTTACCTATTTTTTTAACTAAAAAAGTATTGGCAGTTTTTAATGTGTTTTGCAAACCAGAATAGAATGCTTTTTGTCCTATAGCTGCTTTTAGTTTCTCAACTACTTTAGCTTTTAACTCAGTAAATTGGGCAAATTCTTGTAAATCTGAAGCGTCAATTTGATCTTTAGTTTTTAAACCAAATTTATCCATACCACTTTTTACAATACGTGTAATTTCTAACTGCTCTGGCGCAGCAGTTCCTTTTTCACCACCTAAAAAATTCCAACCATGCATATCATCAACATAACCATTCCCATCATCATCTTTGTTATTGCCAGGAATTTCTTTTGAGTTTGTCCAAACAACATCTTTTAAATCTTCGTGTTCAATATCAACACCAGAATCAATAATTCCTACAATAACAGTTTGTCCTTTCTTGTTTTTTACAAATTCATACGCTTTATCTAGACTAATTCCTGGTACACCATCTGTAATAATGTCCATATGAGGCCAAGCTAAAATTTGAGCGTCTGTTAAATCTTTACCTTTGGCTTTTAAACCTTCGGGAACTGTTATCATCGTGCTACTTGATGAAGTAGTAGTGGTGGTAGTTTGCCCTGTTTTTGTTGATTTACAACTTGTTAAAGTTAAAGCAACAATTCCTAATCCTAAGACTATTTTATTGAATTTCATTTCCTATTGTTTTTAATTAAATATTTCGTTAAATTTATATGTTTCGTTTAATCGTACTCCTTTTTCGGTATGTTTTACGGTGCATAATTCATTATAGGCATCGTGTTCCAAAAATAGTAAAAATTCTTCATTTGTAGCGGTGTCTAGGAATAACTTTTTTTCAGTCATTGTTAACAAAGGTCTTGTGTCGTAACCCATAACGTAGGGAAGTGGTATGTGACCAACAGTTGGCAATAAATCGGCTACAAAAACGATGGTTTTTCCTTTGTACTTTATATGTGGTAACATTTGTTTTTCGGTATGACCATCGGCTAAAAAAATATCAAATCCCAATTCAGAATTTTTTATATAATTTTCATTTCCCAATGCAACGTAGTTTAATTGCCCGCTACTTTCAATGGGGTTTATATTCTCTTTTAAGAATGACGCTTTTTCTCTATTATTTGGTTTGGTTGCCCATTGCCAATGATTCTCGTTTGTCCAAAATTTCGCATTTTTAAAAGCGGGTTCGTATCCTGAATGGTTTTTATTCCATTGGATAGCTCCACCACAATGATCAAAATGTAAATGGGTTAAAAAAACATCGGTAATATCATTTCGATGAAATCCTATTTCGGCTAAAGACTTATCTAAAGTGAAATCGCCATACAAATAATAGTATCCAAAAAATTTATCCGTTTGCTTGTTACCAACACCTGTGTCTATCAATATTAAACGATTACCATCTTCTATAAGCATACAGCGCATTGCCATATTAATAAGATTATTACTATCTGCCGGATTTGTGCGCTGCCACAAAACTTTAGGAACAACACCAAACATAGCACCGCCATCTAGTTTAAAATTTCCAGTTTCTATAGGATAAATCTTCATATTAATTTATAAGTCTACAAATATGGTCATTTGTTACTAAATTAATGTGAATATTTTCTTAAAATTATTGTTGAATATTTAATGTAGTTATTCTATATTGGATGACTTTATTGATTAAAACGTTAAGTATATGGCAAGTAGTGCAGTAGAAAGCACTGAGCTTTCAGTTTATCACAGAACTTAATTAAAAGAACTGAACTTTAGATATAACACAAGTTAGCCATTAACTATACAGATTGTTATAGGCTTTTTTATCCTGCTACTGTAATAGTTTCCGTCATAGTATATCCATCAGTTGTATTTCCTGTTATTGACGTTGGAAGGTTTTTATCAATAGTATCTGTAAACTCAAAATCATCTGAATTTGATGTGTCAAAATTTCCGTTATAACCACTTGTAGCATAAACAGTGTTAGAAATATCTTCGGGAAAGGCTGTTTGTGTTATTAGTAGTGACTCTCCACTGGCTCTTTTTATTTCAAGATGTAAATGTGGTGCTCTTCCAGGATACCAACCAGGATAGATACTTATAAATGAAGCAATTCCATCTGCACCAGTAGTTTGTCTACCTCTTAGGAAATGTTCGTTAGTAAAATCACCGTCAAGTTGTCCTGAGTATTCTGAATAATTTCCACCAGCATCACAATGCCAAATATCAACTAAAGTTCAGTTTTAATTGAATTTATCGACTGTTATAAGTTGTAAAGTAAGCGAAAAAAAATGACAATATGAAATCTTTATATTTTACTAACACAAGAAAAGACCTTGAATTTTTACATTCAAGGTCTTAACAAAATAATTAACCAAACTTAAATTTTACTAGGGTCAATTATATATCAAATGATTTTGGAATTTGTTACCTTGTTTTTTATGAAAAAAAAACAAAAAACCCTGAAATCTTTTGATTTCAAGGTTTTTTTGAGGTGTCGAGCGGATTCGAACCGCTGTACACGGTGTTGCAGACCGTTGCCTAGCCGCTCGGCCACGACACCTTTTCTTAAAACGGACTAGTTTTAAGGATTGCAAATGTATATAAATAATTTTAAATTCGAACTTTTAAAGAAAGAATTATTTATTGCTGAATATTTGCCAAACTAAATAGTTTCGCAGCGTATTGATTTTTAAAATATTAACGGTATTTACTCATTTCTATAGTAACCATTTCAACATCACCACCAATGGGTGGATTAATCTTTGATACTTGTACAATTGCTTCATTAACCATAGCGCTATCAGTAAAAATTCTAGTTAAAATTCTTTGGGCAACAGTTTCTAATAGCTTTGCTCTAATAGCCATTTCTTCGGCAACTATTTTGTTGAGTAAAACATAATCTACTGTGTCACTTAACATATCTGATTTTGCCGATGTTTTAAGATTTGCTTTTATTGTTAAATTAACGTGATAATCAGACCCAATTTGACCTTCTTCAATCAAGCAACCGTGATAAGCATATACTTTAATGTCTTTCAATATTATTTTTCCCATAATCTTTTGTTTAATGTAAAGGTACAAAATTTAGAACCGATATTTTGTTTAATAATTGGTTAATTTTTATATTAGCATTTTAAAACAATCTTTATGAAATTCAGAGAAAAATTTATACTATTGTCCATAGTAATTATAGCCGTTGTAATAGCAATTTCCCAAGTTTGGCATCCTATTATATGGAGTTTAATTGTCATTGTGCCTCTAGTTTTAATGGGCGTTTATGATTATTTTCAGCGCAAGCATGCCATACGTAGAAATTATCCATTAATTGGTAGAATGCGTTACGTATTAGAAAGTATTAGGCCAGAGATAATGCAATATTTTGTTGAAACCGATACCCAAGGAAGACCTTTAAACAGGATTTTTAGATCACTAGTTTACCAACGTTCTAAAAAAGAAAATGATACAACGCCATTTGGTACACAAATGAATGTGTATCGTAGTGGATATGAATGGATGGATCATTCTATGTATGCAAAAAATAGTGTAAGAGATATTAAAGATCATCAATATCCACGTGTTATAATTGGTGGGAAAGATTGCTTACAACCATACAGTACAAGTTTGTTAAACATATCCGCAATGAGTTTTGGCTCGCTAAGTAAAAATGCTGTAATGGCTATGAATAAAGGTGCTAAAATGGGAAATTTTGCTCAAAATACAGGTGAAGGTGGCTTAAGTCCATATCATTTAAAATATGGTGGCGATGTGATTTGGCAAATAGGTACAGGTTATTTTGGATGTAGAAATGAAGATGGTACTTTTAATCCCGCTGGTTTTAGAGAAAATGCGACAAAACCATCGGTTAAAATGATTGAATTAAAATTATCGCAAGGCGCAAAACCTGGTCACGGTGGGATTTTACCTGCGGTTAAAAATACAGAAGAAATTGCTACAATAAGGCATATAAAATCAGGTGTTGATGTCTTGTCGCCACCAGCGCACAATTCATTTTCAAACCCCATTGAATTTATGCATTTTATTAAAGAACTGCGGGATTTGTCGGGCGGAAAACCAGTTGGTTTTAAATTATGTGTTGGTAAAAAACAAGAATTTATAGACGTCTGTAAAGCAATGATGGAAACGGGAATCCAACCCGATTTTATTGCGGTTGATGGTGGCGAAGGTGGAACAGGAGCTGCGCCAGTAGAGTTTTCTAATTCTATGGGAATGCCTTTGCGTGAAGGCTTGGTCTTTGTTCACGATACGTTAACGGGCTTCGATTTACGAAAAGACATTAAATTATTAGGTGCAGGAAAAATTATTTCTGGTTTTCATATGGCGCGTGTGATTGCTTTAGGTGCCGATGCATGTTATAGTGCAAGAGCAATGATGTTAGCAACAGGTTGTATACAAGCGCTTGAATGTAATACAAATACCTGTCCCGTTGGTGTGGCAACCCAAAACAAATCGTTAATGAAAGGTTTGGATGTGGAAGATAAAGGTGTGCGTGTTTTTAATTATCAAGAAGAAACGGTACATTCTTTTCTAGAATTGGTGGCTGCTGCCGGATTAAGCCATCCGCAAGAAATTACAAGAAAGCATATAAACAGACGAATAGGGATGCATAAAGTTGCAAAGTACAGTGAAATTTATCCAGAGTTTATAAAAGGTTGTTTATTGGAAAGAAAAACAATTCCATTGCATTATCAAAAATATTTCGAAAGAGAACAAGTACGCGCTTAAAAGTGTATTTTTGCAAATAAATGACAATTAATTATGCTCGTAAAATTTAAAGACCTTCCAAAAACCACTAGAGTTTGGATTTATCAATCGGATAGAGAATTTTCCGTAGAAGAAGTGACTAAAATAAACTCTATTTTAGAGAACTTTATTGATGGATGGAATAATCATGGCGATGGTTTAAAAGGGTCTTGTCTTGTAAAATACAATCTTTTTATAGTTTTAGCTATTGATGAAGCCCATAAAGAAGCGTCTGGCTGCTCTATAGATTCATCGGTGCAAACAATTAAAAAAATAGAAAAAGAATTTGATGTAAATTTATTCAACCGCATGCAAACCGCATTTAAAGATGGCGATAATATTAATATTGTTTCGATGTTGGATTTTCAGAAATATGTAAAGGAGTCTAAAATAAATAGCGAAACTATAGTCTTTAATAATATGATTGATACTATTGATGGTTTTGAAAATAATTGGGAAGTTACAGCTGATAAAAGTTGGCATGCTCGGTTTTTGTTGTAGAGAGAAGATAATAGAGAATAGAG
>JAZGEV010000137.1:0-22407 GCA_036478895.1 Flavobacteriaceae bacterium
GTATATAATTTTCTTGTATGAAATATATATCTTCCTGAATTTGTTTTCTGAAATTTTTTAAGTCCATTTTTTTGATTTTATATTATTTAGTTATTTCGAATTCAGAAATCGGTTTTTTATAATGCCTAACGTTTGGTATATACTTAGTGCGTTTAAAAATACAATAATTTTCGGTTAAGCACTTAGCCAAATTTTTAATTTTTCTTTTCCTATTTTAATGCAAAATTGAAAATTTTGCGAACTCTATAAATATGCCTGAACTTTGGTTAAACACTGACCTTAAGCATTAAGTATATACCGTGTTAGGTGGCGTTTATTTTAAGAACTCATAATCAACAAACCCATTAATTTCGTTTGATACTATTTTTTTATCTCCCAACCTAAATGCAATTCTCAGTTTTGTTTTATAATCCCCATAGTACAGTTTCATTGTTGTTAGTGATAAATGTTTCGGTGGCAAATAAAATTCTGACAAACCTGTTCCGCAACTATAAATAAATTGTCTGTGTAATGGTTTCCAATTTCCGATACTATCTTTTGCTTCTGTGACAATCGGCAAAATATCACCAAAACCAATAGATAATGTGTCTTTTCCAATATTTTCTATAAATACTGGATATGCTTTTTTATTTAGTCTGTATTCAGATGCTTTATAATATTCCCATATTCCCATTGATGAACCAATAATTCTTGAAGTGTCAATGAAAATTTTTATTCGATTAGAATTTGGCTTTTTATATTTAAACCATTCCATAGTTCGGAATTTCATTTTACTTGGTTGGTAGGTCAAATTTAGAGTGTCGCTTTTCTTTCCGATATAGATTGGTGAATAAGTTATGTCGGTTTCAAGTTTCAAAGTGTCCAAAATTAATTCATTAGAGAACTTGTCTAAAAACACAATCTGAGAGAATTCAGATTTAGCAATAGTTCTTTCTTGTTTAATTTCTGTTTGATTTTTATTTCTTTTAGAGCAAGAAATTAAAACTAAAATAATTAATATTTGAATTGAAATTTTCATTTTTTTTATGACACCTAACGGTTTTGTGTATGATTTCGTTGCGTGTTTCAGCAACTAAATTAGTAAACTAAAACGAACCAGAGGAAATTCCGAAGGAATTTCCAAGTAGGCGAGTACTAGCAATGAATTATACACGGTGTTATGTAACGTTTTTTAATATTCCTTCGTTGATTATTTCGGTCATTTCATAAAACGAGTTATAACTTTCTGCTATCCATTTTGCATTTTTATATATGTAAGAAGAATAAGCATAATTCAACTCTCTATTTATTTTTTTTCCTCTTTTATTAAATAACCAACCTATTTCAAAAATCAAATTATCTCCTTCTTTCGGTTTATAATCAAAATCGAAACAGTTGTATTCATTCAATTCGTTCAAAATGTAATTTTCAGTCAAGTCTTGAGTAAGATTTTCTGAAGGCATAATCATCAAACCATCCATTCCGCTCCATTCTCTTCCAATATATTTGCTCAATTTCCAACGTATAACTTTGAGAAACTCTTTTTTATTCAACTGACTAATTTCATCAGAATATAATTGCTGAATTTTTTCGACATTTATATCTGTACAAGCACATAATTCCAATTTATTTGTTCGATTGCACATAGTTTCTCAAATGTTACATAACATGTATATATCAACAACTTCTTTCAATTAATCTTTCAATACACTACGTGAAATTACAATTTTTTGAATTTCAGAAGTACCTTCATAAATTTGAGTAATCTTAGCGTCACGCATTAAGCGTTCTACGTGATATTCTTTCACAAAACCGTAACCACCGTGAATTTGAACCGCCTCAACAGTCGTTCGCATAGCCATTTCGGCAGCAAATAGTTTTGCCATAGCGCCTGATAAATCGTAATTATTATGTTGGTCTTTATCCCAAGCCGCTTTCATGCATAAATGTCTAGCACATTCAATTTCGGTTGCCATATCGGCTAGTTTAAAAGCAATAGCTTGATGTCGGCTTATTTCCTTACCAAACGCTTTACGTTCTTTGGAATATTGTAAAGCTAATTCATATGCGCCAGAAGCAATACCTAAAGCTTGTGAGGCAATGCCAATTCGTCCGCCAGCTAAAGTTTTCATCGCAAATTTAAAACCAAATCCATCGGCACCAATACGATTTTCTTTAGGCACTTTTACATCGGTAAACATTAATGAATGCGTGTCCGAACCTCTAATACCCAATTTGTTTTCTTTTGGACCAACCACAAAACCATCAGCACCTTTTTCTATAATTAAGGCATTAATACCGTGATGTCCTTTTTCTACATCGGTTTGCGCAATTACAATATAAACACTTGCAGTACTACCATTGGTAATCCAGTTCTTTGTGCCGTTTACAATATAATGATCACCTTTGTCAATAGCTGTTGTTCTTTGTGAAGTTGCATCAGAGCCAGCTTCAGGTTCACTTAAACAGAAAGCACCAATAATTTCACCAGTAGCTAAGCGTGTTAAATATTTTTCTTTTTGAGCTTCGGACCCAAAAGTTTCAATTCCCCAACAAACCAATGAGTTATTAACCGACATTACAACGGAAGCAGAAGCATCAATTTTAGAAATTTCTTCCATAGCCAAAACATAAGAAACGGCATCCATTCCGCCACCACCATATTTTGGATCTACCATCATTCCTAAAAAACCTAATTCACCCATTTTTTTTATTTGTTCGTGTGGGAATTCTTGTTTTTCATCACGTTCTATTACGCCAGGTAATAATTCATTTTGTGCAAAATCACGAGCTGCATCGCGTATCATTAGTTGTTCTTCGGTAAGACTAAAATCCATTTTTTATATTTTAATTAATGTAACTCAATTTTGTGAAGTTCACTGCAAGAGGGCGAACTCAAAATTGTTAGTTGAACTAACCCCAATTTTCATCGGGGTTTTGGGGTTAAATTCTCCGATGCTCTACATCGAAAAAAGGTAATTCCTATTTAGTGCCTCGATAACTCTGCCTCAAGGATGTTTATTTTTCAAAGGTATGGATATTTTAGTATTATTTATTACATTAGCACAACTTTTTATTAACGACCAATTATGAATAAAAGCGTGTATTGTATTGGATTAATGAGCGGCACTTCGCTAGATGGAGTCGATTTGGTTTATGTGAAATTCACAATAGAGAAAAAATATGAATTCAAAATAATAAGTTGTGAAACATTTCCTTATTCGGATGCTTGGTTAAACCGATTAAAAGACGCGTTCCATTACAATAAAAAAGATTTAAAACAAATTGATGTTGATTATGGACAATATTTAGGTGAGTTAATTCAAAAATTCATTCACAAAAACAACATCAAATCTCTAGATTTTATTGCCTCACATGGACATACAATTCATCATAAACCAAACGAAGAATATACCTTGCAAATTGGCGATGGTAAAACAATAGCAAGCAATACAAAAACAAAAGTAATTTGTGATTTTCGCTCGCAAGACGTTGCTTTGGGTGGGCAAGGCGCACCTTTGGTTCCAATAGGCGATAAGCTGTTATTTAATGAATATACCTACTGTTTAAATTTAGGCGGCTTTGCTAACATCTCATTTGAGCAGGATGATACACGAGTTGCGTTCGATATTTGTGCCGTAAATACCATACTAAATTTCTATGCAAATAAATTGGGATTGGCTTATGATGATAAAGGAATTATCGCTAAAAGCGGAAAAATTAATACAGACTTATTAAGTGAATTAAATAAACTTGAATTCTACAAAAAAAGTGCTCCAAAATCATTGGGATTTGAATATGTTGAATCTATATTGTTGCCATTGCTTACACATTTTAAATTATCCGAAAGGGATTTAATGTGTACATACATTGAGCACATCGCAATACAAATTACAAATAATTTAACTAAACAAGGGCATTTATTAATAACAGGTGGCGGCGTTTTTAATACCTTTTTAATTGATAGAATAAGGTTTCATTCCAGTATTGAAATAATAATACCAGATGTTAAAACAATTGACTTTAAAGAAGCTTTAATTTTTGCTTTTTTGGGATTAAGAAAAGCTGAAAACAAAATAAATTGTTTACAAAGTGTAACAGGAGCTAGTAAAGATCATAGTTCTGGAGTTGTATTTGAATAGTGTTTTTATATAAACTATTTATTCAACAAACTTTATAGAAGTTGTGTTCACACAATATCTTTTTCCAGTTGTTTCTTTTGGACCATCTGTAAAAACATGACCCAAATGACCGTCGCATTTTGCACAAATAATTTCGGTTCGTACTCTGCCACCAGAAGTATCTTCTTTATAAATTATTGTACCTTCTATGGCATCATCAAAAGATGGCCAACCACAGTGCGATTGAAATTTACTGCCCGATTCAAATAATTTTGTATCACAAGCTCTACAATGGTACGTTCCTTTTTTAAAATGAGCCGTATAGCCTTCTTCGCTTGGTGCATCTGTACCAGCTTGTCTAAGTACATAATATTCTTGTGGTGTTAGCACAGCTTTCCACTCGGCATCTGTTTTTTTTATTTTCTCGCTCATAGTAGAGTTTGGTTTTAATTGGTCGTTTTGTGCTTTTGATTTACAGGAAATAGCTAGTATAAAAACTAAAATAAAGATTATTTGTTTTACCATAATACATTTTATATAGTAGACGGGTTTTGCATAGTTTAATTACACTATAAATATAAATTATAATAAAATAAATAACATCAATATAATTTATTGAATTTAAAAAGCTATATATAATATCTTTGTACAATAATAATAAAAATATAACACATGGAAAAATTAAATAATATTGGATTAAGTATAGAGAAAAGTAAAGAATTATCAATAGAATTAAATGACTTATTGGCAAATTATTCAATCTTTTATCAAAATATACGCGGGTTTCATTGGAAAATTAAAGGCGCTAATTTTTTTGAATTACATTTAAAATTTGAAGAATTATATAATGATTTGTTTATTAAGATCGATGATATTGCAGAACGAATTTTAACTTTAGGCTATGAGCCAGAACATAATTTTACTAATTATATTAAAACATCTGAAGTAAAAGAATGTATAGAAACTATAAATGGGAGCAAAGGCATACAAGAAATTTTAAAAACTTTTTCTGTTTTATTAGTAAAGCAAAGGAGTATATTGCAATTAGCTTCAGCTATTGAAGACGAAGGCACAAGTGGGTTAATGAGTGACTATATAAGAGAACAAGAAAAGCTAGTTTGGATGTATTCGTCATTTATGGCAAAATAATTGATATTATTCTTTATATTTGTAATTCTAACATAAAAAAATAAAAATGAAAACTATTTTAAAGAAAATTTTAAACAAACAAGTTATTGCCATAGCATTGATGAGTTTAATGATGTACAACTGTAGTAAAGTACCAATTACAGGACGTAAAAGGGTCAATTTTATAAGTGATGCAAAAATATTGCCAACAAGTTTCGCTCAATATACAGGGTTTTTGGCAACGCATGCATTATCTGCCGATGTTGCTAAATCAAATCAAATTAAAGAAATTGGGGCTCGTATTTCTCAAGCTGTAGATCGTTATTTACGTGCCAATGGATTTTCAAAAGAAGCTGATAGTTATCGTTGGGAATTCAATTTAGTTGAAGATAAAACGATTAATGCTTGGTGTATGCCAGGTGGAAAAGTAGTTTTTTATACAGGTATTTTACCTATAGCAGCCAATGAAGATGGTATTGCGGCAATTATGGGACACGAAGTTGCTCACGCATTTGCAAAACATGGACAAGAACGTATGTCTACTGGAACAATAGCGCAAGCTGCTGGTGGAATTACTCAAATTGTTACAGGAATGACCATTAAGGATCCAAGAAAAAGAGCCATTTTTAATCAAGCATATGGTTTAGGTTCACAATTAGGTATGTTAAGTTTTAGTCGTAAGCACGAAACAGAAGCAGATGAATTAGGGCAAATATTTATGATGATGGCTGGTTATAATGGAAAAGAGGCATCTCAAGTTTGGGTGAGAATGAGCCAAAGAGCAGGAGCATCACAAGCACCGCCAGAGTTTATGAGTACGCATCCATCTAATGCAAGTAGAATAGAAAACTTAAAAGCCTATTATCCAAAAGCAAAAGTACTAGCTAAAAAATTCAATGCGCAATAAATTGCATTAGACTACTTAAAAAAATAGAGTATATTGTAAACCGTTTCAGTGATATCTGAAACGGTTTATTTTTTAATCAAAATTAGAATTATGTTAAAAAAAGGAGATAAAAAATTAATTGGCGCTTGGGCATTTTATGATTGGGCAAATTCTGTTTATCCATTGGTAATAACAACAGCTGTTTTTCCTATTTTTTATGGGATGATGACTGGTGGAAAAGGCGCAAAGGTTACTTTTTTAGGCTCTCAAATAGATGCCACAGAATTGTACACCTATACCTTGTCTTTATCCTTTTTAATAGTGGCATTTATGTCGCCAATGCTATCGAGTATAGCTGATTATATGGGAAATAAAAAACGTTTTATGCAATTTTTTTGTTTTCTAGGGTCGTTTTCAGTTATGGCACTTTCATTTTTTAATGGCATTGAAACCTTATGGATTGGCTTAACGTTTTCCATATTGGCAAGTATCGGTTTTTGGGGTTCATTGGTGTTTTATAATGCCTATTTAACCGAAGTTGCACCACCAGAAGATCACGATAAAATATCAGCCAAAGGCTTTATAAATGGCTATATTGGCTCTGTAATATTATTGGTTTTTATCTTGTCGATGATGATGTTTCCAAACATTTATGGTTTTATAGATCATCCATTAGCAAAAGGTGAAGCGCCGCCAAACAAAGTATTTCACACAGCTTTTATTTTAGTTGGAATTTGGTGGTTAGGGTTTGCACAATACACATTTAAATATTTGCCAAACAATACATTTAAACGCAAACCAGAAAAAGATTTTATTTTTAAAGGCTTTAGAGAGTTGAAAAAAGTATTTAAAGAAATTAAACAGCATCCAACAATTTACATATTTTTATGGGCGTTTTTCTTAATTAGTGCTGGTATTCAAACAATAATTGTTTTGGCAGCAAAATTTGGTGCAGATGAATTAGGTTTGCCAACAATGAACTTAATAATTACTATTTTATTAATTCAACTTGTTGCTATTTTAGGAGCCACTTTATTTGCCAAATTATCTAAAAAAATAGGAAATATTACAACTTTAAAAATTACAATTGTTATATGGATTATTGTGTGCTTTATGGCATATTTATTACCTGGAGAAAGCCCTAATGTGGATATGTATTTTTATGCTTTAGGTGGTTTTTTAGGCTTGGTGTTAGGTGCTACGCAAACTTTAGCACGCTCTACCTATTCTAAGTTAATTCCCGAAGATACGTATGATAATGCAACCTATTTTAGTTTTTACGATGTGACCGAAAAATTCGCCATTGTTCTAGGAACTTTATCATTTGGTTTGGCTATGCGTTTCTCCGAGGGATCTATGCGATTCTCCGTATTATTATTGGCAATTTTCTTTTTCTTAGGTCTTATTGTAATTAGTTTTATGAAGAAAACAAAGTATGTAAGATAGTCTTATTTTTCAGTACCTAGTAAATCCTTTAACCTTTCATTTGCATGCCAAATGACTTGGTAAAAAACAATGGTTGGATTTTTAAAAATGGTTTTAAAATCAGGAATATTTGCAATAGTACTCGGTAAAGATTCTAGAGACAAAGCAACGGCTAATGATAATTGTTTAAAACGCCCTTTCATCAAATATTCTTTTATTTTGGGATTGTATAACTCGGTTCCTAAAACAGTAAAAGTAACTACCAATAAAATAGCGCGTAAGTTCATTGTTACGCCAATTTTTAGACCTTCAGTTATGCCTTTGGTTGTGTCTGTATCAGTAAAAAGTAGTGTTGTAAGCATTGTAATAAGCACAAACCAAATCCAAAATTTAGGTTTTGCAACTTGTCGCATTGCTCGTTTGTATCTAAATGACCAAAAAGCAACCAAAACAACAACAAGCATAATCCAATATTCAAAACGAATGTAATTTTTTGAAATCATAATAGCAATTGGTAAAAATAAATTTGCAATTAACCAAAAAATAGAATAATTAAATGATTTACTCTGAGTAATAAAATGCGATTTAGTTGAAAATTTTACTTCTAAAAAAGTAGGATTGTAATTATCATCTAACAAGTTTTTTCCAATCTTAATACCTATTAAGGCGGCAATAATTCCTAATATGATGTATATTATCAGTAAGGTTGCCAAAGGTACCCAAACAATATCAAAATCCCAATGCAATTTTTTTTGAGCCGATCGCATTAGTTTTTCATAAACCTTTATTATATCCATACCATAATAAAAAACCATATTTATTATTTTATGAACTAAATTCCACGACATCGCTAATGCAGCACCAACTATAAATCCTATTTTTTTTCGTTTAAAAATGTAAACAGCAGATTCTAATAAGACACCTTCCATAAAAATTGCAACCATTGGTCCAAAAATTATAGCGCTAGGCGATAATGTTTTTAACAAAGCACAAATTAATCCCGAACGCCAAATAATACCTTTTTCAGTCCATAAATGACTTGCAGAAATTAATAAAATCATAGCAACACCAACCAACATATTACCGCTAAAAGGCATACGTATGTTGTGCAAAAAACTACCCAATACAATTTCTGAAGCCGCCCAAACTGTACCAAGTACAGCCGCTTTTATCCATTTACTAGTAATTGTGGTAGATGATAACATAGCAATTTATTGAATATATTTAAACTTAAAAACCGAAATTCCCGATTAGGAATAACGCTAGGCGAAAATAGCAAAATAATTTAGATATAAAATGAATATTTATAAAAATTATAGGGAATTTGTATCTGCAAATTTTTCAAACTCAACAGCTAATTTTTGGAAACGTTTTATAAGCTGTAATCCGTGAGGTGTAACAGTAGACGATCCGCCTTTTGCACCGCCACGCTTTATTAAAACAACAGGATCTGCACTGGTTTTGTTCATGTGAGAAACTGCATAATAGGCCTTTCTGTATGACATTTTTAAGGCTTCCGCAGCTTTTTTTAAAGAACCCAATTCCTCTATTTTTAATAATAAAGCAACACGACCTTTTCCTAAAAACGGCTCATTATTATGTGTGATCCAAAACCGAAAAGATGTGTTGTAGCCGTGATTCATAAAACAAGTATTCTATTACAAATATATTCATATTTTTTCAAAGTTAGCATTCTAAATTAGAAACAAATATTACCTTTACATTTAAATAAAATATATGAAAACAAGATACGATTTTTTAATAGTTGGTGGCGGCATAATTGGACTAGCAACGGCTTATAAATTACAATTGAAATTTCCTCATAAAACAATTGCAGTTCTTGAGAAAGAAGAACGCATTGGAAAACATCAAACAGGTCGTAATTCGGGTGTCATTCATTCAGGAATTTATTACACGCCAAATTCATTTAAGGCAAAAAATTGTAAAAACGGAAGAGAACAGTTGGTTGCTTTCGCTGAGAAATATAACATTGAACATGAGATTTGTGGTAAAGTAATTGTAGCAACTACAAAAGAAGAAGTGCCCTTATTAGATGTTATTTATAAAAAAGGCTTGGAAAATAAAACACCTGGTATTTGTTATTTAAATACCGAAGAAACCAAAGAAAAAGAACCATTCATTGAAGCGTTTAAATCCATTTGGGTACCAACTGCCGGAATTATTAATTATGTGGAAGTAGCCAATAAATTCGCAATTTTAATAAAAAAATTAAACGGCAATAGTAAAATCATTTTCTCGTGTAAAGTAGATAGAATTACAGAAGATAACCCAAAATTTAAAACACTTTCAACCAATAAAGGTGACTTTAAAACTGAAAAAATAATTTTTTGTACAGGATTACAATCCGACAGGAATGCAAAAAAAAATAAGGCTAAAATTGATATGCAAATTGTTGGCTTTAGAGGTGATTATTATAAACTTCAAGAGCACGCAACACATAAAATAAAATCACTAGTATATCCAGTTCCCGATCCAGATTTTCCCTTTTTGGGCGTCCATTTTACAAAAATGATAACTGGTGGTATTGAATGTGGACCAAATGCAGTATTTTCTTTTAAGCGCGAAGGTTATACAACAACTAGTTTTAGTTTTAAAGATAGTTTTCAAGCCTTGACTTATAAAGGTACGTGGAAATTATTTGCAAAACATTGGCGACAAGGCATGCAAGAATATAAACGCGCATTTTCTAAAGTTTTATTTCTAAAAGCCTTGCAAAAAATGATGCCATCATTAACACTAAATGATATTGAAAGAGCACGTTCTGGCGTTAGAGCACAAGCTGTTGATACTAATGGTGGAATGGTAGATGATTTTTTAATAGAAGAAAAAAATGGCAGCATTCATGTTTTAAATGCGCCTTCTCCAGCAGCAACATCTTGTTTGGCAATTGCCGATGAAATTGTAAGCAGAGCCTTGTCATTCTCTACAAATAAAAACACCAAAACCGATGAAGGTGTTTGTTGCTATCACGAAAAGGAATAGATTTATATCAACTTTCTAAATCCTTAAACATCTTTAGCGTTAAGTTCGTTATAGTTTACGTTTAGTTTACTCAATAAAATACCATAGAGTAACCTGTAGAAAAGCCAAACTATAAAAATAAAAAATAAAGTAAAAACAACTGCAATTACCCAAAAGAGATTCATATTAAAATCACTTGGTATCTGTTCTAGAAAATTATCCGATAAGGATATTTTATAAGCAATCTTAAAAATTAAAATAGCAGCAATTGTTAGCTGTGAAAACACATAATAACTCACAATTTTTTTTGTACGAATAATATCTTTCATTAACTTTTTAGATGAATCGTTTACACAAATGGCTTTGTAATTTTTATAGAATAAATAGATAAACGTTGGCATTATAATGCAAAAATTAATAATATTTAAAATTTTTGTAAAACTCTCTATACCAATTTCCGATTCAACGTCACTCGTGTCTAAAAATAGCGTTGGTAAAATAAAAATAACAAATTCTATAATACTAATATAAAATATCCATTTTACAATAGAAGCAGATTTTGTGTGAATCATTTTGTAAATATCAGTTTCAGAAAACTGAATTTTACTTAGCTTTTGGCTTTTCCAAATATCCTTTAATTTATCTGTTGTCATAGGTTAAGGATTTAGTATGTTTTTTAATTTTGTTTTTGCTCTATTCATTTTTACTCTCGCATTGACTTCACTAATACCTAAAACTGTTGAAATTTCGGTATAAGGTTTGCTTTCCAAATACATTAAAACCAATGCCTTTTCAATATCGTTGAGCGTATTTATGGCATCGTATAATAAAGCGACTTGTTTGTCTTGCGTGTCATCATAGCCACTATATTCCAATTCTTTTAAATTGTCATAGATCTGACTCGTTTGAATGCTTCTCTTCTTTTTACGATATAAAGAAATAGCCGTATTTATGGCCACTCTGTACATCCAAGTACTAAACTTAGAATTGCCCTTAAACTTTGGGTACGCTTTAAATAACTGTATCGATATTTCTTGAAACAAATCTTTATGTTGCGCTTCTCCTTTAGTATAGGCTCTACATATTTTATGAATAATGCCTTGATTACTTTGCAGCTCTTGGACAAATTTATGTTCGAGTTCTTTATTCAATGTTTGGGTTTAGTTAGGTTATTAATAAGTAGTTTAAAAGAGAGTTTTGTTACATTAAAAGTACTATTTTTTTGTTTGATGAATTCCATTCATATAAAAACAACGTAATTTATTAAAAATCACGTTGTATAAATATTTTTTATTGCCAGAAAAACAATTAACTCTTACGCCAAGATTTTACTTGATTATAATCCAAATAATAAATTAACTTTAAAGAAACAGTATTGGATTTATCTTGGTCAAATAGATTGGTTAAATTGTCACCATAGGTAAGTTGAGATTGATTGTCAAAATTAAAAATTTGATTACGGTATAAAGCAACCAGCTGACTTCCTGGAGCAAACTCCCAATTATAACTTAAATCTACATTCCAAATATTATAATTAATATCATGATTATTTGTGTAGGCATTTGTACTTAAAGTACCATCATTCTCTAGTTTATAAAATTGAGAATCATAAGTTACTGGTGACCAGAAGTGACGAAATGATAAACCTAAAGCAGATTTTGTAGAAAAATTATATTTAGTTGAAATTGAATTTGTCCAAGTGCTCTCATCTCTATTTCCAAATATTATATTATTCACATCAGATGAATTTACAGTTCCTTTTTGATTGTTTCCTCGACTGTGATTGAGACTATAAACAACCGTAATCTTATCATTAATTCTGTATCTAGGTGATAACATTAATGAGGTGTAGTTTCTGTTTTCATTAAATCGTAATCCGTGATATGCTCTAATGTCAAGCGCGAATTTTTTATTGTAACTTGTAGAAATCCATCCATTAAACCCAATACTAGGCGAATTTTTATAAAAACGGCCTTCAACACGTGGTTCATAATAATCGTATTGATCGCCAATACTACCATTCATATGGAATCCAAAGGATAATTGTTTTTTTGTGGTTGCATTAAAGTTGAAATTAAGATGATTACCAGTATATAAATTTGGTTTAGCTAAATAACTAGCGGTTGTTTCATCTAAGGTCATTAAATAGGATGTACTTCCGTTTATATTAAAATTATAACGGTTAAAAATTCCTTTTGGTTCAATAATACGGTAGCTATAATAGGTTTCATAATTCACTACATTATTTCGTCTTTGGAAACCTAGATCATTTTTGTCATAGTTTTTTGTGATGAAATTTGTTTCAATACCATAATGATGTTTGCCGTTTACTTTTCCAAATTCAAAAACACCTTCGTAACCAGTTTTTACGTCATCGCTAAAACTTTGATATACATTACTCATAGCAAGACCACCTTCAAAATTAAATTTGTCGTTTTTTGTAGTGATGTCAAATAGAGCACCAATCACGTTTGCATCTTTTTCACTACCATTTCTCATCACATTAGTGTTTATAAGCGTAACAGACGATTTTTTGTTAAACTGTTGATCCAAAACAAGTACATTATAGTTTGCTAAAGGCTCAGTAACAACTTCTCTAGTAGTATTGTCTGTAATGTTTTTAACAGTTGCTTTTGTGGTTTCGGTAATTGCATTAAAAACACCAATACCCAAACCGTTTTTTGTTCGTCCAGATATTTTTATAGCATTTAGCATATTCACTTTATTGGGATTTTCTATAATTGTTTCATTGGCAGTTGTTATTATATTATTTTTATTTATTGGCGTACTTCCAATACGTCTAGAATAGAAGAAATCACCCTTTCCAAAAAGATCTGTTCCTTCGGTAAAAAAGGCTCTCTTGTCAGAAAATTGCTGCTCAAATGGACCCAAATTTAAAGTTAAATCATCAAAGGCAACTTGTCCAAAATCTGGAATAAGCGTCGCGTCTAAAGTGAAATTTTCACTTAAACCGTATTTTAAATCCATACCAGCACTCCAATCAAATTCAGTTTCGTCTGCAAAACTATTAATTGAACCAAATATAAATGGATTTACACTCAATCTCACAGGTGGTTTTATATTTTCAATACCTGTTATAATACCATCATATTGACTAATACTTCCTTTTTCTCTATTGATAAAATTCCAAGAATATTGATCTCTATTATCGCGGTGATGTCTGTGAAAATTCAAACCCCAAGTTTGTACTTTTTCATTTGAAAATCGCAAAGCAGAATAAGGTATTTTAATTTCAACAATCCAGCCATTATCAACTATTTTAACTTTGCTTTCCCAAATAGCATTCCAACTAAAATCTTCTCTACCATTGGCAGCTTTCCCATCGTTTTGATTTCCTGTACTCATTACAAAAAATTCCGTTTGATTTATACCATCATTTTGTGGGTTCAAAATAACACCAAAAAAATCTGCATTTCCAAAATTATCGCGTGTTTGAAATTCCATAGGTATATTGGCAATATTATCATCGTAAAGATAAGCGCCAAAATAAATAGCTTCATCATCGTAAGCCACTTTAACTTCGGTTTTTATATTATTGGGTTCTTTTAAACCGCTAGTAGGCCTAAACATAACAAAATCCCCAGCAATATTGGCATTTTTCCAAGCGTCATCATCCAGTACACCATCAATTTTTGGAGCTTTATCAACCCTTTTAATTTGTAATTCTTTATGAGTGATATTTTCTTGTCCAAAAACAAGTGTCGTTATTAGTAGTACGAGTATTAAAATTATTTTTTGCATAAGATTGGTTTTTTCAGTTTAAGTAGCACAACAAAATTATTCTTTTGTTTTAAGGGCTTATCATAAATTTATGTTAAACATATCTTAAAGACGCAGTTTGTGAGTAATTGTTACAATTTTTTATTAATTGATTTGAAATGTTTGTGTTTGATGTTAAAAAATAATAAAAATTTAAATTGTAATTTTCAATAATTTAGTTTTAACTTTGCGATTCAATAATTTAATGTAGATAAAATGAACTTACACGAATATCAAGGTAAAGAGTTATTACAAAGTTTTGGCGTAAAGATCCAAAAAGGAATAGTAGCCGATAATTATAAAAAAGCAGTAGAAGCTGCAAAACAATTAACTACCGAAACTGGTACAGAATGGTGGGTTGTAAAAGCTCAAGTTCACGCTGGTGGTCGTGGAAAAGGTGGCGGCGTTAAATTAGCAAAAAATTTAGCAGAAGTAGAAAGCATATCAAAAGATATTATTGGTATGATGTTGGTTACACCACAAACATCTAAAGAAGGTAAAAAAGTAAATCAAGTTTTAATTTGTGAGGATGTTTACTATCCAGGTGAATCAGAAACCAAAGAGTATTATGTATCTGTATTGTTAAACAGAGCAACTGGACGTAATATGATTATGTATTCTACCGAAGGTGGAATGGATATTGAAACTGTTGCCGAAGAAACTCCACATTTAATTTTCACAGAAGAGGTTGATCCAGCAACTGGATTATTAGGTTTTCAAGCACGAAAAATAGCATTCAATTTAGGTTTATCTGGTAAAGCTTTTAAGGAAATGGCAAAATTTGTAACGTCTTTATATACAGCTTATATAAAATCAGATTCATCAATGTTTGAAATTAATCCTGTTTTAAAAACAAGTGATGATCAAGTTATTGCTGTAGATGCAAAAGTAACTATTGATGATAATGCACTTTATAGACATAAAGATTATGCTGCAATGCGTGATTTTAGAGAAGAAAATGCCATTGAAGTTGAGGCAAATGCTGTTGGATTAAATTATGTAGATTTAGATGGTAATGTTGGTTGTATGGTAAATGGCGCTGGTTTAGCAATGGCTACTATGGATTTAATTAAGCAATCTGGTGGCGAACCAGCAAACTTTTTAGATGTTGGTGGAACTGCAGATGCAGAACGTGTTGAAGCTGGATTTAGAATTATTATGAAAGATCCTGCTGTAAAAGCAATATTGGTTAATATTTTTGGAGGAATCGTTCGTTGCGATCGTGTTGCTCAAGGCGTTGTAGATGCTTATAAGAATATGGGAAATATTAGCATTCCAATTATTGTACGTTTACAAGGTACAAATGCTGTAGAAGCAAAGGCACTTATCGAGAAATCTGGTTTGGATGTAATTTCAGTAACCGAATTCCAAGAAGCAGCTGATAAAGTAAAAGAAGTATTGGCATAGATAATACTTAATAAAATTAAAAAAATCCAAAACGATATGTTTTGGATTTTTTTTTGTGTAATGTTAAAAATAACTATCGGTATTTAAATCTATTGCATAAAAAAGCACTCATTTTGATAAGTGCTTATTAATCGATTTATATCGAATATGTAAATAAGTATTACTACTAGTTTACACTGTTTTTTAATTCAGATCCAGCTTTGAATTTTACTACATTTTTAGCAGCAATTTGAATAGCTTTTCCTGTTTGAGGATTTCTTCCAGTTCTTGCAGCTCTTTTAGAAACGTCCCAAGATCCAAAACCTACTAAAGAAACTTTGTTACCTTTTTTAAGACTTCCTTTTACAGCTGTCATCATTCCAGCTAATGCTTTTCCTGCTGCTGCTTTAGAAATTCCTGCATCTGCAGCCATTGCTTCAATTAATTCTGATTTGTTCATAATTTGTATATTAAATTGGTTAAAAATTTTATTTGCTAATTATAGCAAAGCAAATATAGGTTTTATAAGGGTTTGTGCAAGAATATTTCAAAAAAAAAGCATATTTTGTTAATAAGTAGGCGCTTTTGTTAATAAGCTAGATAAAATTAGTATTAAAATAGCATTAATGATAGTAGAATTGGCTAGTCACAGACAAGAGCATCATCAAATAACTTATAACCATTTAAAAAACTTTTAACATCCATTTTACGTTTTCCCGATATTTGCAATTCTTCAATACTTAAAAAACCTTGTTTGGTTACAATATATAATTCTTTTTTGGAATGTATAATTTGACCAATTTTTAAATTTGTATTGAAATTTTCTGAATCTACTATTGTTTTGGCAGCATAAATTTTAAGTTCAGTTTGTTGGGCTCCATTCTTTAAAACGGTCCAAGCAACAGGATATGGCGACAAACCTCTTACCTTATTATATATAACATCCAAATTATCGTTCCAGTTAATTTTACAAGTGTCTTTAAATATTTTGGGTGCATGCTTGTGTTCTCTATCTGGTTGAGGTTTTGTAGTAATACTGCCTTTTTTTATTTTTTTTATTGTTTTAGTAACCAATTTAGTTCCAAGATCCATTAACTTGTCATGTAATTCCCCTGCAGTTTCGTTGTCTTTTATGTTGCATTTTTTTTGAAGTATTATTTCGCCAGTATCGATTTTATCATCAATAAAAAAAGTTGTAACACCAGTTTGAGTTTCACCATTAATGATTGCCCAATTAATAGGTGCCGCACCTCTATAAGCAGGTAAAAGGGAAGCGTGTAGATTAAAAGTGCCATGTTTTGGCATTTGCCATACTACTTTGGGCAACATTCTAAAGGCTACTACAACTTGTAGGTTTGCATTGAGTGCTTTTAAATCTTCAATAAAAGATGGTGCTTTTAAATTTGGTGGTTGTAAAATAGTAAGGTTTTGTTCCAACGCAAATTTCTTAACAGCTGACTGATGTATTTTTCGACCTCTACCAGCTTTTTTATCCACAGCAGTAATTACACCAACAACATTATAACCTTTGTCTAAAATGCCTTTTAAAATGCTTACAGCAAATTCTGGCGTACCCATAAAAACTAGTCTTAAATTTTTCATTGTAATGTGTATTTTTTATCCTTTGTTAATTGTAATTTGTTTTTTTCTACAAGTAATAAAAGTGAGGTTAGGATTTCTTTTTCAGTATAGTTTGGATGCAAAATTACTATTTCTTTAGCCGATAAAGATTTTTTTTTCAATAAAATAGCTTCTATTTTTAAAGCAACTTTTTCAAATTCTAATGGTTTCTTTTTTTGATTTAAACAAACGTCACAAATGCCACATTTAATGTCGTTTTTTTCATCAAAGTAGGAGAGAAGCTGTATGTTTCTACAAACTGAATTGTCTGTTAAAAAATTAATGATAGCATTTGATTTCTCTTGTTTTACAGTATTACGTTTTTTAATATTCTTTGAAATGCGATTGATTGTAATATTATCTTCACGCATTACTAAGAATCTTAGATTGCTATCATTCGATTGATGGATGTATTCTACGATTTTATCTGTATGAAATTGTTTTAATTGTTTAAAGATTGCTCCTTTGCTTTGTTGTAATTTTTGTTCTAAATAATTTTCATTTATTTGAATTCGGTTTTCAAAAACACCTCCGTAACTTCGCAATATTAAGCGTATTAATTTTTTACTTCTTGGATGGTTTTCAATATATTGTAATATCATTCTATTTGAACATAAAAAACGAATGGTATTTTTACGTCTAAAATTATCTTCTAAAACCAAAACGCCTTCTTTTTCAAGGATATTAATACTATTGTAAGTGCTTAAAACATGTAATTTATATTTACTGCAAAATTGATGTAAATTGAATTTGTAATTCTTTTCAAGAAGCTCACCTTTAGAGATTTGCAAATGCTGATTGAGTAAAGCGTATATTTTTTTAATAGTTTCAATGCTAATAATGTTATTTGAAACACGTTTTTCAAAATCGTGTAAAGTTGCATTATTATACAAAATAACCGAAAATGATTTTTTACCATTTCTGCCAGCTCTACCTGCTTCTTGAATGTAATTCTCTATGCTAAAAGGTATGTCAATATGAATAACTACTTTAACATTATCCTTATCAATTCCCATTCCAAAAGCATTGGTTGCAACCATTGTGTTGGTTTTTTGAGTCATCCAATTTTTAAAGGCTAATTCTTTTTCTTCTACAGATAAACCACCGTGATAATAACTTGATTTGAATTTGTTTGTAGTTAAAAAATCACTAATATCTTTAGTCTGTTTTCGGGTACTTACATATATTATTGAAGGTTCTTTTGTTTTTGTGAGGATTTGTTTGAGCTTAAATAGTATATCCTCAGTTTTAAAAACCTGATAGGCTAAATTTGGTCTGTAAAAACTATCTTTATATAATGTGGGCTTTTGTAATTCTAAATAAAATTCAATATCTGCAATTACTTTTGGGGTAGCAGTTGCAGTTAAAGCTATAAATTTAACATTTGGCTGTAACTCACGCAAGGTGTTTATTTGTAGATAGCTTGGTCTAAAGTCGTGTCCCCATTCAGATATGCAATGCGCTTCATCAATAGCAATTAAATTAACATTGAGTTGTTTTATTTTTTGTTTAATAAATTCCGATTGTAATTTTTCGGGAGATATATACAAGAATTTGATACCTCCATAAAGCATATTGTCAAAGGCAATAACAAGTTCCGTTTCTGTTAATTTAGATGTAATTGCAATGGCTTTTATACCTTTTTTAATAAGACTATTTACCTGATCGTGCATTAAAGCAATTAATGGAGAAACTACAATGCAAATACCTTCATTCATTAAAGCAGGAATTTGATAGCAAACAGATTTTCCACCGCCAGTTGGGAGCAAAGCGATAACTTCTTGCTGGTTTAAAACTGTATTAATTATAGCTTCTTGTGAGTTGCGAAAACTATCGTGTTTCCAGTAGTGTTGTAAAAGTTTTAATGGCGTCAATAGGTATTGGCTATGAATTGTTTTTATTTGTAATGTTTTTTAATATAAAATTAGCACGTTCTTCAACTGTCCCAAAAGGCACTTCAATAATTTGATAACCAATACTTTTGTATGCAGTTTTTAAATGATTATGAATGGCGAGAGATTGTTCAAAGCTTTCATACCGTTCACTGTCAGTAATATAAATTTCTTTCCAAGGTGGCATTAAAAATATTGGGTTTGAGTATTTGTTACTTTTACTTTCTTCAATGTAAATTGAGGGATACTCAACACCTAAGTAATTCATATAGGCAAAAACATCAGGAATACCTCTATCAAAAAAAACCAATTTAGTTTTTAATTTATTTGCTGTTTTATATTGTTGCACTCTTCCTTCTAATAAGAGTTTGCTAAATAGCATTGGGTCTTTTAAAAAAAGCTGTTCAATACCATTTTTACGAGCCATTAATGTCACTTCTCTCGAAATTTCATGCATACAATTAAAGTTGCGGTTCTCTAATTCGCTTATCACGGTTGATTTACCAGTTCCAGGACCGCCTGTAATGACAATTTTTTGCTGCATTGTATTTGTATTCAACGTTTAAATTAAAATATTTTACAAAGGTACGATTTTTGTTCAATCAATAAAAGTAACCATAAAATTTATATAAATTTGCAATAAAAATAAATCAATGTCTAAAAAAGAAGATTTTTATCAAAAGTTAAAATTGAAATTAGAAGAAACGACTTCTTTTCCAACAAAATATATGTTTAAGTTTATTATTCCATCTAATAAAGATAAAAAAGATAAAATTGATGATATGTTCAATAATCTAGGAGCAGTAATAACAACAAAGCAATCAAAAAGCGCAAAATACACCAGCTTAACAGTTTTGGTTGTTATGAAAAGTGTTGATGATATTATAAAAAAATACGAGGAAGTAGACATGATTGAAGGTGTCATTTCTTTGTGATTTTTTTAACAGCTTTTTATTTAAATAAAAATACTTTTGAATGCTTTTAAATTATAGCGATTTGTCTATTTTTGCGAGGCTTAAAACTAAATACAAAATGATTAAAAAAATTATCCTATTACTGGCAATTTTAATTGCAATCCCTTTATCTGCACAAACTAAAAAAGATAAAGTGATTTTCACAATTGATGATGAACCTGTATATGTATCTGAATTTTTACGAGTTTATAACAAAAATAAAAACGTTGTAAGTGCAGAGAACAGAAAAAATATTGAGGAATATATGGAATTGTTCATCAATTATAAGTTAAAATTAAGAGATGCAAAAGCCATGAAATTAGATACCGTTTCTAGTTACATCATCGAATTTAACAAATACAAAGAACAATTAATTGAACCTTACTTAAAAGATAGGGTAGTTTCAGACAAACTCGTTCTTGAAGCATATAACAGGTTAAAAAACGAAGTACGTGCTAGACATATATTAATAAAAGTTGGTGCAAATGCCAAGCCTATTGACACTTTAGTAGCCTATAATAGAATTTTGGATGCACGTAAATTAATTATAGATGGCGCAAGTTTTACGAGTGTGGCAAATGATTTTTCTGACGATAAAGATCGTGCTGGAAAAGTAAATAATGGTGGTGATTTGGGCTATTTTTCTGCATTTGCAATGTTGTATCCTTTTGAGACAGCAGCCTATGAAACCAAAATTGGTGATATTTCGATGCCTTTTAAAACAAAATATGGCTATCATATTGTTAAAGTAGATGATGTTAGAGAATCAAAAGGTGAAGTTCAAGTTGCTCACATTATGATTAGAGATAAAAAAATGGATAAGAATTTTGCCAAAAGCCAGATTGATGACATTTATAATAAATTTAAACAAGGTGAAGATTTTGCGTTCTTAGCAAAAAAATACTCAGATGATAAAGCAAGCTCTGTAAAAGGTGGTGTTATTCGTAAATTCACATTGGGTAAAATGTTGCAACCATTTGCTGATATCTCTTTTTCACTTAAAAAAGTTGACGACGTTTCAAAACCTTTTAAAACTAAATTTGGTTGGCATATTGTAAAACTAGTTAAAAAATTCCCAGTTCCTTCATTTGAAAATTCTGAAGAGGATTTAGTTAAAAAAATTGAAAAAGGGGATCGCTCTGTACTTATTGGAAAATCTA
The DNA here is from genome assembly GCA_036478895.1 of Flavobacteriaceae bacterium. Taxonomy (GTDB): domain Bacteria; phylum Bacteroidota; class Bacteroidia; order Flavobacteriales; family Flavobacteriaceae; genus S010-17. The sequence continues at coordinate 21,313 of JAZGEV010000137.1, forward strand.
TTTCTGCTCGATTGAAAAAAGAATATGATGTTAATGTAAACATGGAAAATATTACCATTGCTTTAGATAAAAATAATAAAAACTATAAAAACGGAACGGTTTTAACGATTAAAGAAAAACAATATTCAATTGATGAATTGAAGGCTTATTTAGCTAATAAAAAAGCAAATAATAATTACAAAGGTTTTGTTGACGAAAAAGTAATGGGTTATTATAAAGATAATTTAGAAGTTGAGAATCCAGAATTTGCAGCAACATTAAAAGAATATAGAGACGGCTTATTACTTTTTGATTTATTACAGAAAAAGATTTGGACAAAAGCAGAGAAAGATACCGTAGGTTTACAAGGTTATTTCGATAATAATAAATCAAATTATAATTGGAAAAAAAGAGTTAATGCATCTATTGCATCGTGTACAAAAAAGGAAAAAGCAACTTTGGTTCAAAAACTTATGAATGAAGGTAAATCGCTTGATGAGATCAAAGAATCTGTAAACGAAGGCGCAACGATACATGTTTTATTTAACGAAGGTACTTATGAAGTCAATTCAAATAAATTACCACAAAATTTTGTAGCAAAAGAAGGAGTTTCTATGATTCATTCTGATAAAAATAACCACTACACAATTGTTAATGTTAGCGAAGTTTTAGCTCCAGCATCTAAAGAATTAAAAGATGTTAAGGGAAAGGTTATAAGTAACTATCAAGACCATCTGGAACTTGAATGGATTAAAAATTTACGTTCTAAATACAAGGTAGAAGTAATTAAAAAAGCACTTAAGAAAGTGATTCGTAAAAATAAATAATGTTTAGAAATTACGTCATATTACTACTTTTAAGCATAACTACATTTTCATGCTCCTATTTTAAAGCAAATAAAATTGAAGAGAATACTGCTATTGCTAAAGTGAATGATGTATATCTCTATAAAAAGGATATTGTAAATTCTCTACCTGATAATTTTAAAAAAAGTGATAGTGCATTATTAGCCTCCAATTTTATTAAGAATTGGGTAAAAGATCAAATTTTATTGAATAAAGCAAAAATCAATCTAAAAGAAGAGTCGGAAGAAATAAATGAATTGGTAGAAAAATA
>JAZGEV010000138.1:0-3810 GCA_036478895.1 Flavobacteriaceae bacterium
ACTTCATTTGGGTTGGCTTGATTTAAACTAGGATAATTACTGTTTGAACGGTATTTAAGTTTTAAATCAACTTTTTTGGAAAGATTGTATTTTACATCTAAATACGGTTGGTAAATAAAGTACGTTAATTTTTTATCCGATAATTCTGGTGTACTCACTTCACCAGCAATTCCTGCTTTTACAGCTAATTTTTTATTCGGTTTTATGGCGTAGTAACCAAACAATTTATGTCGGTTGTCTTTAAGCGTGTAGTTGGTTGCGTTGAATTTATTTTCACTATTTAGGTTGTAAAATCCGTAACCTAAATCCACACTACTTTTTTCATTAATATCGTGGGTAAATTCACTATTAAAACGAAATCTTTTTTGTTCGGTTTCTGATACATCGGTATGCTGAAAAGTATTGTTTTCAAAAAACGAACTTGCTTCATTATTTTTTGATGTGGATATTGTTACGTCTAAATTCAACTGATCGCTATCATTAAATTTACCGATATAAAATACCGATTGATAATTTCCATTACTCTTTTTATCACCTTTTTGAGTTTCAGAACTGCTGTTGATTAAAACATCATTCTGATATTCATTAACTAAATAATCTATAGTTGAATTATCTTTATTGGAAATTATATTATTAAATTTAGATTCAAAACTTACAGTATGTCTCGGGTTAATATAATAGTCCATTCCAAGGGTAAAATTATCGCCAAGCTCTTTGCTTTTTAGATTTTCTGAGTCGTTTAATGTTGCTATTTGATCAATACGAGTTCCGTCATTATAGGTCTTATAAATTTGAGTAGGGAAACTTAAATTATTTAAGGATTGACTATATTTACTGTACAAATTTATTTTATTGTACGTATAATTAAAGCCAACGGAAAGGTTATTTATTGGTAATAAATGTGCTTTGTTTTTAGCATCAGAATCTATGATGGATTGATCAAAAAGACTTAATTCCATTCCTTTATAATCTTGTTTAAGAATTATATTTATAACAGATGTGTAACCTTCTAAACCATATTTTCCACTTGGATCTCTTGTGATTTCAATATTTTTTAATCGATCTGGATTCATATTTTGAATGTATTCAGGATCTTTTTCTAAACCATTAACCAAAAATTTAACGTTAGCTTCTCCATCTACTTTGATGCTATTGCTATATCGGTCTAGTGTAACTCCGCTAATTTTATCCAAGACATCGTTGGTGTTAGCAGCAGCAATTTTCATTTTTTTGGTAACACTATACACATTTTTATCGATTTTAAAACTCTTAGTACTTGCATTTAAAACAACTTCTCCCAGTTCATTATCATCCAATTTTAACTTAAATGTACCTAAAAATTGATTATTTTCGAAAATGATAAAAGTTGATTTTTGACTTTCGTAACTCATAAAATCTAAAGACATTTCATATTGCCCTTTGTTTAAAGATAATTCGAAAAAACCTTTATGATCTGTGATTACACCAGTAATTAATTTTTCATTAGCGTAGAATCTAACAGAGCAATTTTCTAAAGCATCCTTAGTTTCGACATCTATAATTTGACCCGATACAAATACTTCTTGCTGTGCAAATCCAAGATTACTTATAAACAATACTAAAATAATGGCAAAACTTCTAAATGTAATTTGATTTGATTTCATCTCTTAAATATTTATAAAATAGACGTTACAGTAATAAATTTGTTACAAAAAAATTGGAAATACTGTTATTAAAGTACTTTTTATTTAAAAGGAAAATGAAAAAAATTTTAAAAATTAATTACTTCTCACAATCTCAAAACAAGAAACAAGTTTATCAAAATCTTCTTTGGTATTATAAACATGCGGCGAAACTCGAATAGCATTACCTCTAAAAGACACAAAAACATTTTGTTTAATAAACTCTTTTTTAAGTGCTTTTAAATTTATAGAATCCGGTAAATAAACACCAAATAAATGATGACTTCTAAAATTAGGTGCTTCAATAAAACAATCTAATTTTCGCAATGCAATTATCGCATCTTTGGAAATTTCTTCACAATACTGTTGAATGTTTTTTGGTTGCCATTCTAATAATTGTTCTAGGGATTTTATGAGCATTGGTGTTAAGGTGAAATTACTCATTTCTCCAACATTAAAACGTCCAGCTTTTGGTTGATATTGAGGTTCGTAATTTAACAAACTACTAAAATCCTCACTATTTTTACGATTAATCCAATTTTCTTCAATAGGATTTCCATTGCATAATTCATCCGAAAAATAAGCAAGTCCAATAGAATAAGGGCCAAGTAACCATTTATAACCAGAACAAATTAAAGCATCTGGCTGAATTTCCTTTACCGAAAAAGGCAAGGCACCAATACTTTGTGTACCATCAATTATTAATAAAGCATCGTTTTCTTTGGTTTTTTTGCGAATTTCTTTTAAATCAAATAACGTGCCGTCACTCCAATGATTATTAGGAATTGCAACAACTTTTGTGTTACTATTTATTGCTTTTAGAATTGCTTTATTCCATTGTTCACCTCTATTTTTAAACATTTTATCAGGTGCAATTATAGTAAGTTTTACATCGTATTTTTCTGCTAATTTTTCCCAAGAATAGACATTACTAGGAAATTGCTCGCCTACAATTATTATTTCGTCATCTTTCTGTAACGTAATATTATTAGTAACCGTTGCAATACCGTAAGATGTTGATGGAATTACTGCAATATTATGATAATCATCTGCAGAAATTAATTGTGCAAATAACTGTTTTAGCTTATTCGTGTTTTTAAAAAAATCATCGCCTGTTATTTGAAAAGGTAAACATTTTGCACTGACGGCTTTGTGACCAATTTGTTCTACTTCTTTTAAAAAAGGCGACATATACGCACAATTTAAATAGTGAACATTATTAGGTAATTTAAATTTGTTTTTTTGATGATTCATAATTTATAAAATTACAAATAGTTTTCAACATTGCCTAATGATTTAATTTTGAAAATTACTATAATAAAACCAACATTTAATTTTAAAACTTAACATTCCATTTTTTTAATAAAAAAAGACTATCTGAAAAAAATTCAAGCAGTCTTTTGTGCAATTTCCCCACTATCTATTTATCATTAAGCAAAATTCTTGGGTTGATTTTACTTTCTTCAACTACTAATTTAGTTGCGGTAATTAAGATTCTCTCTTTTTTATTGTACGACAAATAATAATTGGATTGACAATTTTTATAACGATACTGTACTGCTTTAAAACCACTTAAAAATCCATTTTCTTTAGTTTTTCGTAATACATAATTAGAGCAACTTTCTTTAAACAAACATTTTCCTCTATATTTTTTAGGATAAAAAGTCTGATAAAACTTAATAACTATGATTAATAAGTACTTCAATTAATCTTTGTTTTCAAAGACTACAAAACCAATATGTTGTGTTGTATCTGGTTTTGCTCCCATTCCAAAACAGCCATCAGTTCCTGGGTTTAATTTATCGGAATATTCGTGGTTAATATATTTATAACCACCAACAGTTTCTCTATCTATTATGCTTTGTAATTCACTTCCTGCATCGGAAGAATCATGAAACGGTACTACTTTGTATGCCATGTTATTTGTTTTTAAAAGGTTTTTTTATTTTAGTTGTTTTTCTTTACTGTGATATGACATGTTTTGATGAATTTTTATTTGTTTTTTGATTAAAAAATTGTCACAATCAATATACGTTTATTTACTATCATTTATTTAAAACTTATAATAATTTCTAGTCCCAATTCTCATTTCATCTCTTGTTATTCTAATTTTGCCTTTGTAAAGTTCATTTAAATTCTCATCATAAAA
>JAZGEV010000139.1:0-19467 GCA_036478895.1 Flavobacteriaceae bacterium
TCATCTACCAAAATACACGACAAATTAGCATTACCATCTGCCATAAAACGGTCTTCATAACCAAAAGGTGCGTTTAAATACGTGCCTGTTAATAAACTATTGGCACCATTTTGAACATTTAGTGCTGTTAATTGATTGTTGCTGCAATTTAGTATGTCTAATAAAGAGTTTTGACTTAAATCTAACGCTGTTAAATTATTATCTTGACACCACAACCAATTTAATTGCGGGTTGTTTGTTAGGTCTATATTTGTGATTTGTGGTGTGTTTTGAAAACGTAACCTTAATAATTGTATATTTTGAGAAATATCTAAATTAGATAATTGTGTATTTCCAATATTAATATATTCTAATAAATTATGAGGAGTCATGTCAATTGAGTTTATAGGATTAAAATCACATTGAATAGCTCTTAAATTTATGTTGTTGTTGATATTTAGTGAATTAATTAAATTATTTTTTATTGATATAATTTCTAGTAAATCATTATTATTTAGATTAATGTTTAAAATATAATTCTGATTTAAAATTAAAAATTTTAAATCAGAATTATAACTTACATCTATTGAATTAATAGAATTATCACTACAATCCAACAACTCTAATAAAGAATTTTGTGTAACATTTATTTGAGATATTGTATTATTTTTACAAAATAAGCGTTTCAATTGTAGATTACTACTCATATCAATACTGCTTAAATTAGCATTATTAACATTTAATATTTCAAGCATAGCAAAATCTTCTATACCTACAATATCACTTACACTACAGGTATGTATATTGGGTCTTAAATCAAGATATGTTATGGTATTAATATCACTTGTTAGTACTTGACCGTTAACGGTATTGTCACTATCAATATTTTGACTTACTAGGATGCTTTCAAAACAACTATTAGGTATGCTTGTGTATTGGGAAAAAATAGGTCCAACACACAAGATACTTAATAATATAAAAAAAGTTGTTTTACTCATCATCCTTTAAAATGGTTTGTTGTTCTTGTCTGTCATCTTCAAAATTCTTTTTAATAATATATAAACCGCTTGGTAAATTTTGTATTAAACTAGAGCTGTTTACTTCTGTAGAATCTAAAGTAGACGTATAGAAATTAGTATTAACAATGTTATCATTAAAGGTTACTACAACGCCACTTATGCCTTTAGTATTAACGCTATAACATTTACGTGGTTGAGCATCGTCTATTTGTAAAATACGAACCGCCATATTTTTACTTTGATAAATGTCACTATATGGAGTATGTTCTTTATCAAAGCTATAATTATCGTTATGATTCTCATTATAATAAAACGATGTATTATCATAATCTGATGAGACAACAACACAGCCTGCTTCACAGTTTACAAATTCATAATCAAAACCAGGTTGAAAAAAATACTGCATTGGATATGTTATTATTTTATAAGGTTGGTATAATGCAGCAACGTTAGTTTTAATAAGATCATAGCTAGATTCGTTTAGCATCGTTTCACGCATTCTAATGCCTTGCCCAGGCGTTAAGTTGGTTAGATATTGTGGTTCGTTATATGACATTATATTATAAGTGTCAATATTTACATATTTAGTTGGTGGGTTTGTGTTTGAATTGTCAAAAACTTCATCACTTTCTAAATATACCGAAGTCCCATTGATATAATCATTACAAACATTGGGTTGTAAATAAGTAGCAGGTGTGTCAACCACATAATCTCCTGCTATATGTGCATTGTAATTAACGGTGTCTGTTGAGTCTCTTGTAACATTCTCAGGTGTCCGTCCATCTTGTCCTGTAGAATTTTGAGGAAATGTGCCTATCCAAATATCACCATTACAATTTAATGGAGAGTTAAATACATCTTCTCTATTAGAAGTGCCATGAAATGTATGTACTAATCCAAACATATGTCCCATTTCATGCGCCATAATGTGCATACTATAATTATTTATTTCAAAAGCAGTATAGGAAATATTAATTAATCCCATATACAAAGCGCCTCCTTGAGGTTCAGTTGAATTCATAATATTTACATTTATAGTATTTGCCATGTCATTACTAAATGTTGTGTCATGCCCATAATACTTAATAAATATTTTAAAAGGGTTATAAACACTGTTCAAATAAGCTACCACACGCAGGTAGTCATTTTCTGTAATACTTATTGGAATATTAGCATCTTTGTGAAAAAAAATATTAACCACAATAGGTTCTTTATTGTTAAAATTCATAGAAGTGGCACCAGTATGGTAATCCTTCACGCCAAAATTTAGAGTTAATAAATCGAGTTCTTGCGAAAACAAAAGAATAGGCATAAAAAGTAAAATAAAGAGTAATTTTTTCATAATAAAAAGGGTATTAATAAATTAATAAATTAATAAATTAATAAATTAATAAACAGTTGCTTTGTGCAACTTTGTGTGAAACGGTTCAAATATAGTGTTTTTATTTGAATAATTTTAAATGATTTATTTATCTCAGAGCCAACTCACACTTAAATAATAAGATGCTATTTTTTTAAAGGAAATCATATTATTTATAGAAACTGTAATTTAAACCAAATGTCATTTCTGCGAAAGCAGGAGCCTTATAGAATTATTATGTGGATTCCTGCTTTCGCAGGAATGACAGTAAAAATTAAAAGTATGAGTTTGCTCTAATTTATCTAAAGACAAACCAAAAATCAAAAAACTTTACGTTTCTTTGTAGTTCGTTTTTTAAAGATATGAACAAAAACTTAGACAAATTAAATCCCATAGATTACATTTTAATTAAAGGTGCAGCATTGCACAATTTAAAGGAAATTAATATGGCAATTCCTCGTAATAAGTTAATTGTTATTACGGGTTTATCGGGTTCTGGAAAATCGAGTTTGGCTTTTGATACCTTGTATGCCGAAGGACAACGTCGTTATGTGGAAAGTCTGTCATCGTATGCTCGTCAGTTTTTAGGAAAATTAAACAAACCAAAAGTAGATTATATTAAAGGGATTTCTCCAGCAATTGCTATAGAACAAAAGGTAAATAGTACCAACCCAAGATCTACTATTGGTACATCAACAGAAATTTACGATTACTTAAAACTACTTTTTGCACGTGTTGGGAAAACATATTCGCCAAAATCGGGTAAGGAAGTTAAGAAAGATAAAGTTGCAGATGTTGTAAGCCATTTTAAAACATTAAAAGTAGGTGATAAGTTACTTTTATTGGCACCAATTGAACTGGATAAAGGTAAGAATGTTGATGCCTACTTAAACGTTTTGGTACAGCAAGGGTATTCCAGAATTAAAATAGATGATGAAATTGTCCGATTAAAAACACCATTTACAGCAGATTTTATTACCGTATTTTCAAAAGCAAAATCGAAATTTATTGTTGTAGATAGGGTAGTGGTGCAAAACAATGAAGATTTCTATAATAGACTAGCAGATGCAATACAAACCGCATTTTATGAAGGAAAAGGCTCGTGTAGTGTGCAGAATTTATCAGATGAAAGTCAAAAAGAATTTAATAATAAATTTGAACTTGATGGCATTTCTTTCTTAGAACCAAACACCCATTTTTTTAGTTTTAACAATCCGTATGGTGCGTGTCCAAAATGCGAAGGTTATGGCAGTATTATTGGGATTGATTCAGATTTGGTGATTCCAAACACGTCATTATCTATTTTTGACGATGCTATTGTACCTTGGCGTTCGGAACGTTTTTTGGAATATAAAGAGGCGCTAATTTTACATGCTAATTCATATAATATTCCAATTCACAAACCCTATTTTGAACTTAGTAATTTACAGAAAAATTTGGTTTGGAAAGGGACTAAAGATTTTAAAGGCATCTATCATTATTTCGATTATTTAGAGCGTAGTAGTTATAAAATTCAATATCGCGTTATGTTATCACGTTATCGTGGAAAGACAATTTGTGACTCGTGTAATGGAAATAGATTAAGAAAAGAAGCCGATTTTGTAAAAATTGCTGACACATCAATTTCGCAATTAGTTCAGTTACCTTTGGATGAATTATTGTTATTTTTCAATGACTTGAAACTTAACGAAACTGATGCAAATATTGCTAAACGTTTGTTAGTAGAAATTAAAAGTAGATTACAGTTTTTGAATGATGTTGGACTGAGTTATTTAACCTTAAATAGAACATCTAACACATTGTCTGGTGGCGAAAGTCAGCGTATCAATTTAGCAACTTCTTTGGGAAGTTCTTTGGTTGGTTCAATGTATATATTGGATGAACCAAGTATCGGTTTACATCCAAAAGATACAGAACGCCTCATAAAAGTATTGAAAAATTTACGTGATTTAGGCAATACGGTAATTGTTGTTGAACACGATGAAGACATCATGAAAGAAGCCGATTATATTTTTGATATTGGTCCAGAAGCAGGAACATTTGGTGGGCATTTAGTTGCCGAAGGAACGTATAGTGAAATCTTAAAATCGGATAGTTTAACAGCACAATATTTGAATGGTTCTTTGGAAATTAATGTACCAAGAGTGCGTAGAAAATCAAAGAATTTCATCAGAATAATTGGTGCAAGAGAGAATAATTTACAAAATATAAATGTGGCATTTCCATTGCAGAATTTAACAGTTGTAACTGGTGTGTCGGGCAGTGGAAAAAGTACTTTGGTCAAAAAAATATTGTTTCCTGCTATTCATAAAAAGTTGAATCAATATGGTGAGAAAGCTGGTGAGTTTACCAAAATTGAAGGCGACTTTACAACAATTAAAAATATAGAATTTATAGATCAGAATCCTATTGGAAGATCAAGTAGATCAAACCCTGTTACGTATTTAAAGGCGTATGATGACATTCGAAGCCTGTTTGCGTATCAACAATTATCAAACATCAGAAATTACAAACCAAAACACTTTTCGTTTAATGTAGATGGTGGACGATGCGAAACTTGTAAAGGCGATGGAAAAGTTGTTGTGTCCATGCAATTTATGGCAGATGTACATTTAACCTGTGAAACCTGTAAAGGAAAACGTTTTAAAAAGGAAGTATTGGAAGTGAAATTTAATAAAAAATCAATTTCCGATATTTTAAATTTAACGGTAGACGAAGCTGTTGATTTTTTTAATGAATCAAATGAAAATCGCATAGCAAAAAAAATAAAACCTCTACAAGATGTTGGTTTGGGCTATGTGCAATTAGGACAATCATCTTCTACATTATCGGGTGGTGAAGCACAACGTATAAAATTAGCAACATTTTTATTGAAAGGTGCAACCAAAGAAAAAACACTATTCATTTTTGATGAACCAACAACAGGCTTACATTTTCACGATATTAAAAAATTGATTAAATCGTTCAATGCTTTATTAACAAACGGTCATACAATTATTGTGGTAGAACATAATATTGAACTTATAAAAGTAGCCGATTATATTATAGATTTAGGTTTGGAAGGTGGAAAAAACGGTGGTGAATTATTGTTTCAAGGAACTCCCGAAGCGCTTGTAAAATGTAAAAAATCATACACAGGTCAGTTTTTAAAAGAGAAGCTTTAATTACTTATCTTCAATCAAACTCGTCCAAACGCTTAATTTGTTATTGTAATAAGCCGTCCAAATTGGTCTAATTACACCATTGTAAGCGCTAATATTATTATAGTCACCAAAAAATACACCAGGATTTGGAGTAAATGGTTTTTCAGAAATAGTGGTGTTTGTAAATATGCTACCGCCATCTTTTGAAACTGCTAAAACCACATCGGTTTGTGTATCCTTATATTTACTACGATCGTAATAAACAATGTAAACATACCCAGTTTTTGCATCAACACTCATCCAAGTAAAAAATTGATGGGTTTTTGTTTTATCCTTATTTACTCTTAAAGGTTGTGACCAAGTGTTGCCATTATCAGTAGATTTAACAATAAAAATATCAGTATCATCTGTGCCGTTTCGTTGATCCGAAAAATTGATATAAATAGTCCCTTTGTGCTGGTTTTTACTTAAATCTACAGCAGTTACTGGCATACCATTAACACGAGAAAAACCTGGGACATTAAAATCCCAACCTTTTGGCTGATTGCTTGCTACAATATCTTTTGTAAGCCACGTTTTTCCTTGATCACTACTTTTGTCAAAGTAGATTTGTTCATTTAAACTCCATGCAACATATATTTCACCATTAATTCCAACTGCTGGAACAGCGCCTTCAACTGTTTTACTATTGTCAATTGCGTTGCCTTCAATTTCACTAAGTGTTGTTGTGTTTGACCAAGTTTTTCCTTGGTCAGATGATTTTGAAAATAAGATTCTAGATTTATGATTTGTGTCTTTACTGCCATATTTGTCAAATTCGGTCCACGTTAAATAAATGTCATTATTAAATGGATTTACAATCGCCCATTCTTTGTCTTGCTGTTTGGGTTGCTCATGTTTGCCAATACCAACACCATCGGTCCACGAAATGCCACCATCACTCGATTTTTGAACCACCATACGGTCAAGGAAGCGCTTTGTTCCCCAACCTGCGCCGCCATCGGGATTGGATAAATGGAAGTAATAAAAATTCCCTTTATAATCGGCTGTAATGCAAGGGTCGCCATACACACCTAATTTGGATTTTAAACGCTTGGATTCCCATGTTCTCCCAGCATCAAAGGAATAATGAACATTGTCCATTATAGATCCAGCAACAATGTTATTTGTGTTTTTTGGATTGATATAAATACTTGGCTCGCAAGGACCATAACTGAAACTAGATTGCTCGTAAATTTTTATATTTTCAGAAAAACTTATTTTAGTCTTATCTGTAGTTTTTGGATTGATTGTCTGCTTAGTCGAACAGCTTGCAATTAAAAATAATAATAAAAAATGGAGTGGCTTCATTGTAATTGTTTTATAAAAACAAATGTAACACAAAAAATGATATTTATAACGTGGTTTTAAATACATCAATCGATGTTATTTTTATGATATATGATTACTTTTGCATCTGATAAAAACAAAACACATGAAATTAGTTTTAAAAACAATATTTATAATTGCACTTTTAAGTGTAGTAAGTTGTAAAAAAGGAAAGAAAGCCGATGGTAAATCGGGCGCTACTAAAGTGGTGAAGAAAATTCATTATAAAAAAGAAGTACATTTTAAAAATGTAAGACAGTTAACCTTTGGCGGTGATAATGCTGAAGCATATTGGAGTTTTGATGACAAGCAATTGGTGTTTCAGGCATCAAATCATTGGGATTTAAAATGCGATCAAATATTTGTGATGGATGCTAAGAGTTTAGAGCACGACCATAATGTACCGCAAATGGTAAGTACAGGAAAAGGAAGAACAACCTGTAGTTATTTTTTGCCAGGCGATTCTACAGTAGTATATTCATCTACACATTTGGCTGATGTAAACTGTCCGCCAGTTCCCAAAAAAGAAGATCATGGTGGAAAGTACATTTGGCCAGTTTATGAAGGTTTTGATATTTTTACTGCAGACACTAAAGGAAATCAATTAAAACAATTGACCAATACTCCAGGTTATGATGCAGAACCTACAGTGTCACCAAAAGGCGATTTAATTGTATTTACCTCGTTAAGAACAGGCGATTTGGAATTGTATACAATGAAAATTGATGGTAGTGATGTTAAGCAAATCACAACTGGTTTAGGTTATGATGGTGGCGCATTTTTCTCACCAGATGGGACTAAATTAATTTTCCGTTCATCGAGACCAAAGACAGAAGAAGAAATTAAAGAATACAAAGATTTGTTAAAGATAGGTTTGGTAAAGCCAACCAATATGGAATTGTATGTTTGTAATATTGATGGAAGTGATTTAAAGAAAATTACGGATTTAGGTTCAGCTAATTGGGCGCCATTTTTCCATCCTTCAGGTAAAAAAGTTATTTTTTCTACCAATCATAGAACCAAAACAATACCATTTAATTTATATATGATTAACGTTGATGGTACAGGTTTGGAACAAATCTCATTTGATCCCGTTTTTGATTCTTTTCCAATGTTCTCTTATGACGGAAAGAAATTAGTCTTTTCATCCAATAGAAATAATAAAGAAGGCTCACATGATACCAATCTTTTTATAGCGGATTGGGTAGAATAAATTTGACATATTAGTTAAGTACAAACATAAAAGCTGTAAAGAAAATTTTCTTTACAGCTTTTATTTTAAACAAATTATCAATAATATGATCTTACTTAAGAATTTACTTATCATTTTCACAATCCAAACAGTTTAAACCGTCATCGGTCATTTGGTAATAATGTTTTATCATTTTTTTATCATAAATATCTTGAACATTATCAACATTACTTAAATATATTTTTGTGGATTTGTCCAAATAAATTGTTTGACCAACAGGTATATATAAAGACATTCGTATACTTTGACGAGAGTTTTTATGACGTGAATTTCTTAACGCAGTATTATTTCTACCCGATAAAAAGAAGGCATCCATAACTAAAGTATTTGCAATAGTATCAAATTTATAGTCCATTTCATTGGCATGTTCTTTAGCGATTAGTTTACTAATGCCAAAGGCTTCTTTGTTTATTTTGAGGTAGGTTTCGTTAGAGTTACTTTCTTTAATGTTTAATTTTACATTAGTGCCATAAAAAAATTCTGTATTATTGATCGTTATTATTTTATCATCATAGTAACGTCTTAATTCAAAATTATCATTGGCAATCATTTTAATTTTTAAAGTATCAGATGTCTTATCATTATTGATTGTTATTCGCTCCATTTTAGTGAAATGATTCGCATCCATAGCTTTGTATTCAATTCCTGCAAAAGCTAATCCAAAGGCTGAAATCAACCAAACACCAATTAAAGATAGATAGGTGGTTTTAGAAAATGCATATTCCTTTTTTGAAATAATTCGTAAACCCAAAATAAATAATAATACAAAAGGAATGATAAATAATATAAACCCAAATGTGGTCAATAACCAAATTGGTATTTGAGAATTGTAGAAAAATGGCGGTAAATTTGTAAATTCATCACTCATGCCCAATATTTCAAAGCTTCCCATAAAGAAACCTCCAATTAACATAGCGATTAAAGAAGCAATGGATATAACAACTAAAAGAATACCAATAAACTTTCCGCCTAAGTTAAAAATAGATTTAAATACTCTCGAAAATAAACTAATGATTTCTTGTAAACCATTACGAACCTTTCCTTGATAATTTCCATTTTTTAAATGTGAAGATACATCATCAATTCCATCTTTTACAGTTGTTGAAGCTTTGTTAAATTCTTCTTTTATTTTACGTTCTATATTTGTAATATTAACAGCTTCGCCTTCCATTTCCAATCTTTCAGACGTACTATTTGCTTCTGGTAAAATAATCCAAAGTATTGGATATAAAATAACACTAACACCACCTAAAAGAAGTAATAGCCAACCAATACGAACCCATGTTACATCCAAGCCAAAGTAATGAGCCAAACCTGAAGAAACACCTCCAAGAAATTTATCATTCATATCGCGATATAATTTTTTACTTTTTTTAGAGTTAGATCCTGAATGATGTGATGCATCATCAAAAAACTCTTCATCGCCTATATATTCTTCGGGTTTACCCATAACTTGAATGATATCTTCAATGTCTTGTTCGTTTACTACTTGTCGAACATCTTTTACTTTTTCATCTAAAAGTTCCCCAATACGAGATTCAATATCTATTAAAATTTCATCTTTTCCTTTGGGATCATCACTTAACGATTTACGAATAGCTTCTAAATATTTTTTTAATATTTTATAAGCATCTTCATCAATATGAAAGAAAATTCCGCCTAAATTTATGTTTATTGTCTTATTCATTTTACTTGTTTTTAGAGTTGGTTACTATATTTACTGCAAGTGATAAATCACTCCAAGTGGTGTTTAATTCTTTTAAAAATAATTGGCCTGTTTCTGTTAAACCGTAATATTTTCTTGGCGGTCCAGATTTTGATTCTTCCCAGCGATAGCTTAATAAACCTGCGTTTTTAAGTCGGGTTAATAATGGGTAAATTGTGCCTTCTACTACCAGTAGTTTAGCATCTTTAAGCACAGATAATATTTCGGAAGTATACGCGTCATCACGTTGTAAGATGGAAAGTATACAGAATTCCAAAATCCCTTTTCGCATTTGCGCTTTGGTGTTTTCTATCTTCATTTAGTTATATTATAAGATGAATCCAATTAAGGATAAAATGTTGAGTACTAGAGTTATTATTAGCTTTATCATAGGTTTTATTTTAGGATATAAACTTTATTGTAAATGGATATTTATACGATTCATTATCGTTTGTTTTTATGCAAGCTTTGATTATAAGTACCGCTTTTACAATACTTAAAATACCAATTATAGAAGCAATGCTCAAGATGTTGTTAAAATGAGGATGTGACATATTAAAATGAAACGTCATATTGTCACAAGATGAAAAGGAATTAAAATTTCCTAGAAAAGAAGTGAAAACAAAAGGGATAAAACTAATTTTTAAAATGTAGGTATATAATAGGTAACTTAAATTAAAATTAACAACGTCTTTTGTAGTTGCGTCCATTAATATACTATCGTCTTTTTTAACTTCTCTAATAACTAATGGGATAATTATGCTTCCAAAAGGAAATATAAACCCTCCAAAACCTGAGAGATGTGTTAAAAACGTTGTATTTTTTTCTTGTTGAGTTACCATGTTATTAATTTAAAATAAACCATTAATTCTACTATAAATATTATGCCATTTGAATTTTAATTTTGTCAAAAAACTATTTTTATTATCGTTTTGTATAATGTAATCACCATAACTAACTAAAGTTCTATAAATGTTAATATGATGATATCGATTATATTTTGATCCACCTGTATTTCCAATAAAAATGTAACCTAAATTTGTTTTTGGATCAAACATCATTATTGTGTTTATGTAATCATCGCCACCTGTCATACCAGTTAATTGATATGTAATACCATATTGATTCCTATCTATTAACCAAAAGATACCACTATTGTCGTGTGATTTATTAGTAATTTCATTTTGTAATTCTTTATGTAAAAGTTTTTTGTAGGATAGTTCTGATAAAACTTTTGGATCATTTAACATTACAGATTTACAATACGTTGTAAGGTCTTCAACATTTGTTATTAGATCTCTTGCTGGATATAACTGTACACCTTTAGATTTAACAGCTTCAAGATTAGAATTTTGAAAATGATAATATTTAGAAATTAATGAGCTATCAACTTCAGTTTTAAACCAATGTGTGTTTTGTAAACCAATAGGATTAAAAATATGTTTTTCAGTAAATGCAGCATAATTCATATTACTTTTATATTCAATTATATATGCTGCTAAACCAGCACCTATGTTTGAATAATTAAAATCACTGCCTGGTTTATTATCAGTAAAACTTATTTTCCCGTATTTAATATTTAAAAAATAATTTTCAATAATATTTTTCAAAGATTTATTTTTTAGATGTTCATCTATATAAAGTGATTCAACTACATTCTCATTATAGTTTAAAGATGAGGTGTGTGTTGCTAATTGTTTAATAGTTATTAATTTATTTGGATGTTTTGGATTAATAACTTTAAAAGGTAAGTGTTCGTTAATTGGGTCATTTAATTTTAATAAACCAAGTTCTTCTGCCTTTAATAATGATATGCCAATTGTTGTTTTGGATATTGAAGCTATATATTGTTGTGTTTTAGTTGTGTATGGTATTTCATTTTCTAAATCAGCATAACCAAAACCTTTTTGGTAAAGAACTCCATTTTTGTTGAAAATTGATACTGCAAAACCTGCGTTTTTATTTTTATTATAGAAAGATCCTATTTTTTCGTCTATGTTTTCAGGATTTGCATTTATAGTATCTTTTGTTTCATTTAAAATATATAGTGCGAAAACTATCATAATAAAAATGAATCCTAAGACCAATTTTAATACTATTTTTTTATTCTTATTCATAATAATATTTTTATTTCATTGCAAATATAATAATATATAGTACTATGTAATGCAAAGTACTATACTTTAACATTTCTTTAACATTTGTGAGTTTGATTTTTTTATTATAATTTGGCTAAAAATTATATATATGTCAAAATTTACAGTAAAAAATATGAATAAATTCTTGTTGTTTAAGCTGCCTGCTGCTTATTTTACGGGAATTAGAGTTAGCAAACTTACCAATACAGATGTTGAAGCTACTGTG
This sequence comes from Flavobacteriaceae bacterium, assembly GCA_036478895.1. Classification (GTDB taxonomy): domain Bacteria; phylum Bacteroidota; class Bacteroidia; order Flavobacteriales; family Flavobacteriaceae; genus S010-17. Next base: position 12,191 of record JAZGEV010000139.1, read on the forward strand.
AAGTTTAGATGGCGCAATCAAAATCCATTTAAATCAATCTATTGGGCAGTACAAGGTATGGCTTCCGAATTAACAACTGGTGTTTTGGTAATGAAATATATTGATGAGAGTGGTGAAAAAATTTCTATGTTGGTAACACATCAAACAGGAGATTTCTACAAAAAAGCAACAGGACGAATTACTTTTTCGTGTAAAGATGGAAAAGAGATTAAACATGCAATAAGTGAAACAATAAAAACAGGAGAAGGACAACAGGTTAAATTAATTTCCGATGGAATAGATGAAAAAGGGGATAAGGTCTCTTCTTTTATGTATCAATGGAGTATTAAAGTAAAGCGACCAAAATAATTTTTTGTTGTACTTTATTTTATGAACATAAAAAAAGCGCAAAATATAATTTTGCGCTTTTTTCAATTAGTTTAAAAGATTTACTCTTCTTCGTTACTTGCTACAGGAGCAACAACTTTTTTAGGAGCAGCTTTTGCTTTCTTTTTTGGTTTTGCATCTGCTATAATTTCAAAAGGCATATCAACTATTACGTCTCTATGTAATCTTACTTTAGCAACGTACTTTCCAGTTCTTTTAATCAATCCACCAGGAATTGAAATAAATTTCTTTGCAATTTCAAATCCAGCTTTATCGATAGCTTCAGATACATTAGCGTTACTAATTGATCCAAATAATTTATCTCTTTCGCCAACTTTAGCTTTAATTTTAATTTCTAAAGCGCCAATTGATTTTGCTTTTTTCTCAGCATCTTCAACAACCTTCTTTTCTTTAAAAGCTCTTTGTTTTAAGTTTTCAGCTAAAACTTTCTTAGCAGAAACAGTAGCTAATTGACCTAATCCTTGAGGGATTAAGAAATTACGACCGTATCCATTTTTTACTTGTACTACATCGTCTTTAAATCCTAGATTTTCAACGTCTTGTTTTAATATAAGTTCCATATCTTTATGTTTCTTTTAAATTATTTTAACAAATCACCAATAAAAGGCATTAATGCCAAATGACGTGCTCTTTTAATTGCTTGTGATACTTTACGTTGATACTTTAATGATGTTCCAGTTAAACGACGTGGTAAAATTTTACCTTGTTCGTTAACTAAATAAAATAAAAAGTCAGCGTCCTTATAATCTATGTATTTAATGTCATTTTTCTTAAAACGACAATATTTTACTCTCTCTTTAGTGTCAATTTCTAATGGTGTTAAATAACGTAATTCGCTTTTATTTCCACCTTTAGCTTGTTGCTCTATACTTGTAGTTTTTCCTTCAGCCATCTTATTATTTTTTAGGGGTTGATGATTTTGCAGCTTTAGCAGCAGCTTTTTCTTTAACTCTCACTTTTCTTTTTTCAGCCCAAGCAGCAGAATGTTTGTCTAACTTTACAGTTAAATAACGCATAACGCTGTCATCTCTTCTAAATTCTAATTCAAAAGCAGAAATTTCTTCACCTGCAATGTTGAATTCAAATAAGTGGTAAAAACCAGTTTTTTTCTTTTGGATAGTGTAAGCTAATTTTTTTAAGCCCCAATCCTCTTTGTAAGTTACCTTTCCGCCTTTAGACTTTAGGTAATCTTCGAATTTTTTTACTGTCTCCTTCACCTGAGTATCAGATAAAACGGGATTTAAAATGAAAACAGTTTCGTAATGATTCATAAGTATTGTTTTAATTTGTTATTTATAAGTTTGCAAATATAAATCTTTATATTGGTTTGACAAGTGGTTAATGTAAAAAATTATTTACTACAAAAACTCAATTAAACAAAGGGATTTGGTTCATTTTAAATTTATATTAATGACGAATATTGAATGTTATTTTTAATTTTTCCGAAAATTATTGAAAACTAATAGCAGATATTTGAAAAATAGTTTAAATTTGCAAACTCAAAAATAGCAACGTCAAAAAGCGTTGTGCCAAAAACAAACACAATGAAAAAAGGTATACACCCAGAAAATTACAGAATGGTCGCTTTTAAAGACATGTCTAACGGCGATGTTTTTTTAACACGTTCTACTGCAAACACAAAAGACACATTAGATGTTGATGGTGTTGAATATCCATTATTAAAGTTAGAGATTTCAAGAACGTCTCATCCTTTTTATACTGGAAAAATGAAATTAGTAGATACAGCTGGTCGTATTGACAAGTTTAAAGCTAAATACGCAAAATTTAAAAAGTAATAATTACTTTTATAGATATAAAAAATCCCGAATTATTTCGGGATTTTTTTTGTTTAAGTATTATATGGTTATTAGTATATAGTTGATTATGTTATTTAGAGTATAGACAAAAATACTAGAATTGACATATTTAAATTAGTGAAACTCAATTTTGAGAAGTCCGCCGCAGGAGGACGAACTCAAAATTGTTAGTTGAACTAACCCCGCTTTTTAGCGGGGTCTGTGGGTTCAATTCCCCGATGCTCTGCATATTTAATACCTCAATGGCTCTGCCTCGAGGTTGTTTATTTAACGAAAGAATTTCTTAATTTCATATATTAATTGGTCGATTAAAATAAGTCCTTTAAGATAGATTTTTCAACTATGTTTGGCACTGTAATTTGTAGTTTATCATTCATTTTCATAGCTCTTTTTGCTGAAAAAATGGCTCCTTCGTTTCTAGCCCAGTTTCGTCTAGCAATACCATTATTTACATCCCAAAACAACATTGATTTTATTCGTTTTTTAGATGCTTTTGACCCATCAAGCAACATACCAAAACCACCATTAATCACTTCTCCCCAGCCAACGCCTCCACCATTGTGAATAGAAACCCAAGTTGCACCTCTAAAACTATCGCCAATAACATTTTGTATGGCCATATCTGCCGTAAATTGGGAGCCGTCATAAATATTGGACGTTTCTCTATATGGCGAGTCTGTTCCAGAAACATCGTGATGATCTCTACCTAATACTATTGGAGAAGAAATATGCCCTTTTTTTATCGCTTTGTTGAAAGCTATGGCAATTTTCATTCGTCCTTCAGCATCGGCATATAAAATACGAGCTTGTGAGCCTACAACTAAATTGTTTTCTTTTGCACCTTTAATCCATTGAATGTTGTCAAGCATTTGCTGCTTAATTTCGTTTGGCGATGTCAGTAATAGTTCTTCCAAAATTGTTGTTGCAATTTGATCGGTTTTTTCTAAATCTGATGCTTTCCCAGAAGTACAAACCCATCTAAAAGGTCCAAAACCATAATCAAAACACATTGGCCCCATAATGTCTTCAACATAGCTGGCGTATTTAAAGCGCAATTTATCTTCGCTCATTATATCTGCTCCAGCACGTGATGCTTCTAATAAAAAAGCATTTCCATAATCAAAAAAGTAAGTACCTTTTGCGGTATGCTTATTAATTGCATCCGCTTGACGGCGAAGAGACTCGTGAACTTTTTCTTTAAATAAAGATGGGTTTTCTGCCATCATTGTATTGGCTTCTTCTAAACTTTGTCCAACAGGATAATAACCACCAGCCCAAGGATTGTGTAGAGACGTTTGATCGGAACCTAAATCTACATAAACATTTTCAGCATCAAATTTTTCCCAAACATCAACAATATTCCCTTGATAAGCTATAGAAACAACCTCTTTGTTTTTTTTGGCAGTTTGTACCCTTTTAACTAAGTCATCCAAATTGTTAAAGACTTCGTCAACCCATTTTTGCGAATGTCTAGTTTGCACTGCTTTTGCATTAATTTCTGCACAAACCGTAATGCAACCAGCAATATTTCCAGCTTTTGGTTGAGCGCCACTCATGCCTCCTAAACCTGAAGTAAGGAATAATTTTCCCGCTAAATTTTCACCGTTTTTGGCAATTTTACGTCCAGCATTTAAAACAGTTATTGTAGTACCATGAACGATTCCTTGTGGTCCAATATACATATAACTACCTGCTGTCATTTGTCCGTATTGTGTTACGCCAAGTGCGTTATATTTTTCCCAATCGTCTTGTTTTGAGTAATTAGGAATCATCATACCATTAGTAACTACAACTCTTGGCGCGTTTCTGTTGGATGGAAATAAACCCATTGGATGCCCAGAATACATAACTAAAGTTTGTTTTTCGGTCATTTGTGAAAGATATTGCATCGTTAACAAATATTGCGCCCAATTTTGAAATACAGCGCCATTTCCACCATAGGTAATTAATTCGTGTGGATGTTGAGCAACGGCATAACTTAAATTGTTATTTATCATTAACATTATTGATGCTGCTTGTTGTGTTTTTGCAGGATATTCATCTATTGGTCTTGCGTATTGTTTATAATTTGGTCTAAATCGATACATATAAATACGTCCATAATCTTTTAATTCTTTTGCAAATTCTTTTGCTAATACATTATGATGTTTTTTATCAAAATATCTTAATGCGTTTTGTATTGCCAATTTTTTTTCCGCAACAGTTAAAATATCTTTTCGTTTTGGAGCGTGATTGATATTTGTGTCGTAAGGTTTTATAGTTGGTAATTCGCTTGGAATTCCTCTTGTAATTTGTAATTGAAAATCAGTCATACTTATAGTCTCTTTTGCATTATTTTTAGAATGGACAATCTTATTATTAGTACTAGCATTTTTAAAAGAATCCGTAGTTTTGTCATAACCATACGGGCAATGTAAACAGCCATTTTTACAACAATGACCTCGTTTTAAATGGTATTGCTTTGTAAAAACGCGATAGCCCTTTTCATTTAAATAAAAATCACTTTCTTCTAAAGGTAATTGTTTGTTATACATTTTTTATTGTAAAATGTAAAAGTAAGGTAAAAAATAGTATTGTTATAAGTCTAATTGAAAAAGCTACTCGATTATACTTTTATAAATAAATTTTCATAAATCATAATTTCTCCGTAACATTACAACTTAAATCCAAAATATGTCAAAAGATAAAAATATATCAAAAATTAAAATTGATAAACAACAAATAATTGAGAATAAGGAATTGAATATTTGGGAAGCTTTAATTCCAGTTGTTATTTTAATGATTATGCTATTTGTTAATATTAAGTATTATAATGGAGAGTTTTTGGGTGGTTATACAAATCATTATATTTTATTAGCTGCTGGATTTATTACGGTAATTGTTGGCTTTTTTAATAAAGTCTCCTTGAAAACAATGGCTACCGAAGTTTTTGAGAATCTAAAAAGTGTTAAGTTACCAATAATAATACTGTTATTAGTTGGTGCTTTGGCAGGAACATGGAAAGTAAGTGGTATAATACCAGCAATGGTTTATTATGGATTGCAAATTATAAATCCCATAATATTTTTACCCATTACTGTTGTGATAGCCTCTTTTATTTCTATTGCAACGGGTAGTTCTTGGACAACATCTGCAACTGTTGGAATTGCATTGGTTGGTATTGGAACTGCTTTTGGAATAGCGCCAGGAATGATTGCTGGAGCTGTAATTTCGGGCGCTTATTTTGGCGATAAAATGTCCCCTTTGAGCGATACAACAAATTTAGCACCAGCAATGGCAGGAACCGATTTGTACACACATATTAAATATATGGCTTATACTACAGTTCCAACAATTATTATCACACTAATTGTTTTTAGTATCATTAGTATGTCTTTAAATGTTACAGATGTTTCTGATATGAGTGCAACCGATGGATTATTGAACACACTAGAAAGTACATTTCATATTTCACCATATTTGTTTTTAGTGCCTTTAGCTGTAATTGCATTAATTGTTTTTAAAACAAAACCATTAATTGCGTTATCTGTTGGGGTTCTTTTAGCGGTTGTGTTTGCTTTTATTTTTCAAGGTGATTTGTTATCAAGTATGTCATCGTCTAATATAAAATCAATTTTTAATGCCATATTTTTTGACACAGAAATTCCAACAACCGATAAAAGGTTAACACGTCTTTATGGTTCTGGCGGTATGAATAGTATGTTATGGACTGTGTTTTTAATAATTAGCGCTATGATTTTTGGAGGAATTATGGATGGCATTGGTGCTTTATCAAAAATAACAAAAGAATTATTGAAGTTAGCAAAATCGGTTTTTGGATTGTTCACAAGTACAGTTTTAAGTTGTTTGGGATTAAATATCATTGCTTCAGATCAATATTTAGCTATTGTTATACCAGGAAAAATGTTTAAACAAGCGTATGAAGATCGTGGTTTGGCTCCAGAAAATTTAAGTAGAGCTTTAGAGGATTCTGGAACTGTTACATCTGTTTTAATACCTTGGAATACATGTGGAGCATATCAAAGTAATGTTTTAGGTGTTAGTGTAAGTGAGTATTTCACCTATGCTATATTCAATTGGTTAAGCCCATTTATGACCTTATTTTTTGCTTTATTTTCTATAAAAATACGCCAATTAAAAACTGCTATTATTGATTAAGTTTAGTGAGATTTTTTCTATTTTTGCAAAGTTATTAGTTTAATAAAATGAATACAGAAGAGTTTATAAAATTAACGATTAATCCAAATTCAATTCAAGAAAATCAACTTCCGGAATTGGAACAAATTGTTACTATATTTCCATTTTTTCAAGCAGCGCAAGTCATTTATTTAAAAGGACTTAAAAATCAAAAAAGTTTTAAATATAATACAGTCTTAAAACAAGTTGCATCACATACAAATAACCGCACAGTTTTATTTGATTTTATAACAGCTCATGTTTTTGATTATAATAAACATAGTATAGAAGAAGCACAATTATTGGATGAAATTGAAGTAATTGATTCCAATGTAATTGATCATTTGTACCAATCTATTATTGCATCAGATGTAAATTCAAAAGAAACTGAAAATCATACACAAATAAAGAGTAATGAAGCGGATTTGAATATAGGTTTACCATTGAATTTTGATAAAAATGATGCGTTTTCTTTTAATGAATGGTTGAAATTAACACCACAAAAACCCATTGATAGATCAAAAAAGAATAAAAAGAGAACTAATCCAATGAATGATTTGGAATCAAATTTAAGTGAGAAACTCAATTTATTACAAAATTTCAAACTAAAAAGACCACAATTAAAACCTACTAAACCTCATATAAACATTGATGTTTCTAAAGAAAGTACAACTGAAAATGTAAGCTTAATGACCGAGACGTTAGCAAGAGTTTATTTAGAACAAAAAAAATACAAAAAATCTATTGCAGCTTTTAAAATATTATGTTTGAAATATCCAGAAAAAAGTAGTTTCTTTGCAAACCAAATTAAAGAAATAAAAAAAATAAAAAAATAAAATTTACAAACCATGAATTATAACGCATTTTTAATATTAATTGTAGTAGTTGCACTTTTGT
>JAZGEV010000140.1:0-2810 GCA_036478895.1 Flavobacteriaceae bacterium
TATGGCAGATGGTAATGCTAATTTGTCGTGTATTTTGGTAGATGACGCCACTTACAGTGCTAGTAATTGGTTGTCTATTGACTCTGCAAGTACATTTGTAGAAAGTCAAAATGCTTGTGATGCTTTAAGCATTAATGAGTTTGGGAAACTTTCTTTTTCTGTATATCCAAACCCCGCTAATACCCATTTTTCTTTACAAGGTAATTTTAAAATAAAGAACATTGAACTGTTTTCTGTTTTGGGAAATTTAGTGAAACGGTTTGAATTCACACAAGATAAGTACGCAATTGATTCATTAGAATCTGGACTGTACTTGGTTAAAATAACAACTCATAATAATGGTGTTTTCACTTATAAATTGATAAAGGAATAACTCTTTAATTTATAAATACTATCTTTGTATTACACAAAGTTGCATAAAGCAACTGTTTATTAATTTATTAATTTATTAATTTATTAATACCCTTTTTATTATGAAAAAATTACTCTTTATTTTACTTTTTATGCCTGTTATTTTGTTTTCGCAAGATGATTATGACCCACTAAGCATTAGAATTGGTGTAAAACCATACCATACTGGCAATACCACTATGGCTTTTACTTCACAACAGCCTATTGTTTTAAATGTTTTTTTTCATTATCAAAATTCAATTCCAGGTAATTTAACAGAAACTAATTTTTTGAGTGCCATTGCTTATTTAAATATTAACTTTAATAAATTTAATATCTTCTTTAAATATAGAGGTTTTGATACAACCAACACAATCATTGATTCTATGATCAATATCACTGTTACAGATGATGGTACAAATACAGATCCACATGGCAATACTCTTAATATGAGAGAAATTCTTTTACCATATCAAGTTTTTCAAAATTCTTACAGCCATTTAAAATCACTAATTGCTCACGAAGTAGGCCATTTATGTGGTTTGTATCATACGTTTCATGGAACAGATTCTCAATTAGAAGATTTTATAATTTCTCTTAGTTGTGGTGCTGATGACTTTGAAGAAGGTAATTTTCCAACATTCTCAAACAGTTCTCGACGTGGTTTTACAGAACACATCACTAGAACAGCATCTGATGATGCTTATAATGCAACAACGGCTGGAGATTTTGTAGCAGACACTCCTGCAACGTATCGATATCCAAACTTATGTAATGATACAACAAATGGTATCTCTAATTATTTAGAAAGTAGTGAAGTAAAAGATGCGACAAATACAGTTTATGAAACTATTGATACGTATAACTTTATGTCTTACAATAATCCTCATTTTTTGAAACATTTTTCTGACGGACAAGGCATACGTATGCGAGAGTCATTGCAGAACGAAGAAGGCTATGATAATATAAAAACGACTGTTGCTTCTTTATACCAACCCTATAAAATAATAACATATCCAATGCAGTATTTTTTTCAACCTGGTTTTGATTATGAATTTGTAAACTGTGCAGCAGGCTGTGTTGTGGTCTCGTCAGATTATGATAATACATCCTTTAATTATGATGAGAATCATAACGATAATTATAGCTTTGATAAAGAGCATACACCATATAGTGACATTTATCAAAGTGAAAATATGGCGGTTCGTATTTTACAAATAGACGATGCTCAACCACGTAAATGTTATAGCGTTAATACTAAAGGCATAAGTGGCGTTGTAGTAACCTTTAATGATAACATTGTTAATAGTAATTTTTATACGTCTACTTTAGATTCTACAGCAGTAAACAGCTCTAGTTTAATACAAAACTTACCAAGCGGTTTATATATTATTAAAAAGAATTTTGAAGATGGCAGGCAAGAACAACAAACCATTTTAAAGGATGATGAGTAAAATAACTTTTTTCATATTATTTAGTATCTTATGTATTGGGCAAATTTTTGCCCAATACACAAGCATACCTGATAGTTGTTTTGAAAGCATCCTAGTAAGTCAAAATATAGATAGTGACAATACCGTAAACGGGCAAGTTTTAACAAGTGATATCGATACCATTACTACATTAGATATTAGTTCCGATTTTCATACCTGTCAAGTAAATGACATAACAGGCATTGAAGACTTTAACTTACTGGAAATTCTGTTTGTGAATGATGCCAATTTAAGCAGTATTGATATGAGTAGCAACTTGCAGTTGAAACGCTTATATTGTAAAAATAATGATATAACGCAACTAAATGTTACTCAAAACTCACTCTTAGAACGTTTGGATTGTAGAGACAATGTAATCAATACAATTGATGTGACTCAAAATTTGAATTTAAAACGTTTAAATGTTAGAAATAATAATTTATCTAATCTAAATGTTAATTCAAATATCCAACTTGAAGTTTTACATTGTGAAGTTAATCAACTTAGTACAATTGATGTTTCCCAAAATGATAACTTATTTCTCTTAGGACTTCATACTAACCAAATTTTAGATCTAAATTTAACTCCATTAATTCATTTAATCTACCTAAGTATGATTAACAACCTAGTTTCTCAATTAAATACAGATTCAAACACACAACTTCAGCGGTTAAGGTTTTCTGAAAATCAAATCACAAATATAGACCTAACAAACAACCCGCAATTAAATTGGTTGTGGTGTCAAGACAATAATTTAACAGAACTAGATTTAAGTCAAAACCCTTTATTAGACATACTAAATTGCAGCAACAATCAATTAGCAGCACTAAATGTTCAAAATGGTGCCAATAGTTTATTAACAGGCACGTATTTAAACGCACCTTTTGGTTATGAAGACCGTTTTATGGCAGATGGTAATGCTAATTTGTCGTGTATTTTGGTAGATGA
>JAZGEV010000141.1:0-43241 GCA_036478895.1 Flavobacteriaceae bacterium
ATAAAATCCAATCCCATGCTGCCAAAAACGGCCGCGCCAACACCAAAGGTGACCATATATAAAATAAAGAACGCCATAATGTTAAATACAATTTCTTTAGAAACCGATTTGGTATTAAAACGCACTGGAATAATTGCATGAGGATGAATAGTACGTTTAAATTCTAATAAAGAGTTTTTTACCATAATAATATGTCTCACAATTTTTACACCACCAGCCGTTGAACCTGCCGAAGCTCCAAAAAACATCAGAAAAAAGAATAAAATCGTTAAAAAAGGGGTCCAAATAGTAAAATCTGCACTCACAAAACCAGTTGTTGTAATTACGGCAATGACTTGAAATAGCGCATGTCTAAAACTACTTTCAGCTTCACCCAAAACCATTGGATGTGCAATGAGTTGTGTATCTGTTGGGTTTACAGATACATTAGCAAAATAGTAAACAATAACAGCGGTAATTGCTGTTGCAGTTAATACAATTAACGCATAATATCTAAACTCTTCGTTGTGTAAAACTTTAGAAAATTTTCCTTTTAAAGCAAAGTAGCTCAACACAAAATTGGTTCCAGCAATAAACATAAACACTATAATGATATATTGTATTACTGGTGCATTATTCCAATGTGCAACACTTGCGTTTTTAGTAGAGAAACCACCAGTAGAAAGCGTACACATAGCGTGATTTATAGCGTCAAAAACACTCATTCCAGCAAATTTTAACAAGACAGCTTGTGCTAAAGTTAAGCCTAAATAAATATACCAAAGTCGTTTGGCGGTATCGGTAATTCTTGGATGTAATTTATCGGCACTTGGTCCAGGCGCTTCAGCAGCAAAGAGTTGCATGCCACCAATGCCTAATAATGGCAAAATAGCAATTGCTAGTACTATAATTCCCATACCGCCAATCCAATGTGTCATAGAACGCCAAAACAGAATACCATAAGGCATGGCTTCAATATCATTTAATATGGATGCACCAGTTGTAGTATAACCACTCATTGTTTCAAAAAAAGCATTTGTAAAACTAGGAATAGTTTGTGTAAATAAATAGGGTAAAGTGCCTGTTAATGTTAAAAAAATCCAGCCTAGAGTTACAATTAAATAGCCTTCTTTTTTCTTTATTTGTTTGGTAAAATCTTTGGTGATAAATCTTAAAATTAAACCCAGTGCAATTGTTGCTAAACCAGCAAAGGCAATTTCTTTATTTGCATCGTCTTTATAGATATAACCAACTAAGGCAGAAAGCAACATAAACCCACCGTTGAAGAGCATTAAAACGCCCATCATTTGAAAAATTATTTTGTAGTTTATTTTGTTCATTTACAGAGTTCAGTTTTCAGTATTCAAAGTTCAGTTAAAATTTACTGCTACAGAAGACTGATTACTATTTTTTAATCAAATAATTTTTCAACTTCATTTATAGTATTTGGCGTACAACAAACCAATATTTTATCATTTGGTTCAACTTGAAAACCACCAAGGACTATTTTCCCAACGCCATCTCTAATTACTCCTGCTATGGTTGCTCCTTTTGGAATTGAAAGATTACGTATAATTTTTTTAGTAATTTTTGCATTTGGAGGCACATTAAATTCTAAAATTTCTGCATTAATATTATTTAGCGTTGCTATTTCAACAACTTCTCCTTTACGGATATATCTAAATATACTATTGGCAGCTAATAATTTTTTATTAATAAGTGTATCTATTCCAATATTTTGCGATAGTTTAAAATAATCTATGTTTTCTACTAATGCAATCGTTTTTTTAACACCTTTAGATTTAGCAACAAGGCAACTCATTATGTTGGTTTCACTACTTTCTGTTAATGATAAAAATGCGTCCATATCTTCTACATTTTCTTCATCTAGCAATTCTACATCTCGTCCGTCTCCATTTACTATAAGTGCGTTTGGTAATTCATCGGCAAGTAGAATGGCTTTGTTTTTATTAGATTCAATTAATTTGATGTTTAATTTTTGAGCACATAATTGTTTTGTTGTTCTTACGCCAATTCCCGATCCACCTAAAATCATCACATTTTTAATATTTGTTTTAGTAGTTCCTGCTAGTTTGTATAATTCATCAACACCTTCTTTGGTGGTCATAAAATACGCTTGATCTTTTGCTTTAAAAACAGTTTCACCACGCGGAATAATAGTTTGCTGCGAATTTTTATGCTGTATTGCAATTGGCATAAAATGAATTCCAGAGAATAAACCTGCGGCTTCTTTAACAGTCATACCTACAAATGGTGCTTTTTTAGAAAGTACAATGCCCATCATTGTTAATTCGCCACCTTCAAACTCATGCGTATCATTAAATGCTGCTTGATTTAGTAGTAATTTAATTTCATTGGTCGCTAATTCTTCTGTGGAAATTAGTTCATCAATACCTAATTCTTTAAAATTAACCTCATTACGTTTATCTATAAACTCCGTATTACTAATACGTGCAATGGTTTTTTTGGAGCCCAATCTTTTTGAAATCACACAAATAGTGATATTTACAGCTTCGTTGGAGGTTACTGCAATCAATAAATCTGTTGTAGCAATTCCTGCATCTTGTAAGGTTTCTATAGAGGTTGCATTGCCATATATTGCTCTAATATCTAACCGAGTATCGGCGTAAGCCAAATGTTCTTTATCTAAATCAATTAGGGTGATATCGTGCGACTCGTAAGATAATAATTTGGCTAAATGAAATCCTACTTCTCCTGCGCCAGCTATTATAATTCTCATTTTTTTAGGTAATTTTGTGCTACAAATATAAACTTTTTTTGAATTGTTAAGCAACAATTATTAATTTGCTATCTTTATCAAAAAAAATTGATATGGCAAAGCAAGAAGACTCTTTTCCTATACCACAATGGAATGAAGATGATCGTCCTAGAGAAAAATTATTACTTAAAGGGAAAGTTGCTTTAAGTAATGCGGAGTTGGTGGCAATTTTAATTGGTTCGGGTAATAGGGAAGAATCTGCAGTCGCTTTATCTAAACGTATTTTAGCAAGTGTTGATAATAATTTAAACGCTTTAGCTAAATTGAGTTTTAATGAACTGTGTAAATTTAAAGGCATTGGAGAAGCCAAGGCAATTTCCATCATTACAGGATTAGAAATTGGGAGAAGGCGCAGGTTAGAACAAGCTTTAGAAAAGCCAAAAATCACCTCAAGCAAAACAATTTTTGAAATTATGCAACCTATTATAGGCGATTTACAACACGAAGAATTCTGGGTAGTTTACTTAGATAATTCTAATAAAATAATTGATAAATCACAATTAAGTAAAGGCGGTATTACAGGAACTTTGGTAGATACACGTTTAATTTTTAAGCGTGCTATGGAATTAAGTGCCATAGGTATTATTTTATGTCACAATCATCCAAGTGGTACTTTAAAACCAAGTTTGTCGGATAAAGAATTAACTAAAAAAATCAGTTTAGCAGGGCAAACTTTAGATATAAAAGTATTAGACCATTTAATAATTACTTTGAATGGTTATTTCAGTTTTACTGATGATGGTTTATTGTAAACTTAATCTATTTTACAAAAACTACAGGTTTACTATACGCTTCGCCATTAGCAATAATGCGATAAATATATTTTCCAGCTGCCATTCTTTTTCTCAATGGATTTAAATCGATGGTATATTTTCCTAACAAATATCTTTCATTGTGAATGATACTTATTTGTTGCCCCAACATATTAAATAATTCAATTTTCACATGCATTGCTCCTGCTAAATGAAACTCTACAAAAACACTGTCATCTTTATAAATTGCTCTATGGTTTAAAGCGGCTTTTATATTAAAATTTGTTGTTGAAGCTGTGGTACACACAATACCTAAATTGGATCTTGTATAATTATTAAGCATCGATGAATCAACAACAGCAGGATCAATACATAACCAATCTTCTAATATTGTTGCATATACATTTCTATAATCTGTAGTGTATTGTAAATTACCATTACTATCTAAGTTACTTAAATTGGGATGATTACCCACAAATCCATTTCCATTAAGACCTTCGCCAAACAACATCATGGTTGAAGCTGCTCCGTGATCGGTTCCGTTTGAAGCATTTTCATAGGCACGTCTACCAAACTCAGAAATAGTCATTGCCATTACATCAGTATCCCAACTTTCGGTTGCTAAATCTGCATAAAAGTGAGAAATAGCATTAGTCATTTCGGTCATTAAAGTTTGATGTGCTAAAGGTTGATCGGCATGTGTATCAAATCCATCCAAAGTAACCATATACACTTTGGTGCCTAAATTTCCTTTTATTAAACGGGCAACAATGGCCATTTGTTTTGCAAAGTCATTATTATCATAAGTTACAGCATTAGTTGCTGAATCATACGCAGTATGAATTACACCTGCATAATTATAAGTGTTATTTGTTACGCCACGCATAAATTCCAATTGATTCCCATATTCACAAGCAGGTAAATTTTGCATATCATAGGCTGTTCCGTTTGCTGCAATGGTTTCTAATTGATCTGGATTTGCAACTGAAAAAGCATAACCAGCATTATCACCATTAAACATTAAATTACTTAAACTACCTATTTGAATTGCAGGTGGAATTGCAGGTGGATTTACAATATAATCGGGATATAAATCTTCATAATAACGTCCCAAAACGCCTGTTTGTATGGGGTTTCCATTATCGGCTGCAGAAGCCCACAAATCTGCCGAACTAAAATGAGATAAGCTTTGGTTAGCATAGCCAACACCATGAACGACCTTCATTTTCCCAGTATTCCAAAATGATTGCAATGGATTCATATAATTGGGCATTCTAAATTCGTTTGATAAAGCAAAAGAATTTGTATTACTAATTTTAAGATTTGGTCTTAAAGCCGCATATGTACCATAATCATAATTTGGAATGACGGTATTTATGCCATCATTTCCTCCTTTTAAGCGGATGATTATAAGTACACGATCACTTTCGGATACTGCAAGAGCAGCACTTAATGGCGTTGGTGATGCGGCAGAAACTGGTAATTTACCCAACACCAACGAACCTGTACCAACTAAACCTAAAGCTTGTAAAAAGGATCGTCTATTCCAAACGGTATGTTCTTTATCATGATTTTCATCTAACTCGTTATTTTTATAATCTGTACACATAATCTTTTATTTTAGTTGAAATTCAGGAATTTTAATAATATGTATTAATAATAAGAATACTTGATAATTGGCAGTTCCCCATTGTAAACTCCATGAGTTATCATCATAATAATTTTGTGGTACTTGATCTTTTAAAACATCTGTAGCAATGGCATAATCTGCTGGATTTTGAAGCCCATTTGAAATTAAATGATCTACAATAACCTGTGTTATAACTGCTGGATCGTTACTATTACCTACTAAATTTACTGCAAAATCACGTAATGTATTGGGCTGATTATCCCAAATACGATATAAATACCATTCAGACAAGCCCCATCTTCCAACTAAAGTACTTGAATTTATCCAATCATGATTACCTTGCCAGCCAGACACATCTAAAGGTTCAAAAATAGTTTGACCAATTTCTCCATTGTAATAAATAACGTTTCCTAAAAAAGTATTATCATAATATGGTATTGTTTCTTTAGCAAAAGCATTAAACAAATCGTTAGGACTTTTTACAATAACCCCAATAGCCTTGTCATCAAAAAAATGCTCACTTTTAAAAAGTTGTTTATAGACTGGCGCCAATTCAAAATTGTTGGTCATAAATGTGGTTGCCAAACCAGCTACAATTGCTGTATCAACATCAGGAGAAATAAAATATTTATATAATTTTTCACAAATATAATGTGCTATTTCACTGCCTCTTTGAGCAAATAAATTATCGATAACACCATCATAATCAAAAGTATTGGTTTGTCCAAAAATGGTTTTTGAACCTGCATCAAAATCAATAATATTAAAATTTATAGGTGCGCAATATTCTGTATAATTGGTAAAACCAGTTAAAGCTTTCGCAGTTTCTACAATATCGGTTTGCGTGTAATTATTATTAACACCTAGTGTAAAAAGTTCGTACAATTCACGGGCGTAATTCTCATTTGGTTCGGACGCTGTATTTTGATACGAGTTTAAAAACACAATCATTGAAGGTGTAATACCAATAGCCCTAACAAATTCCTTAAAATTTCCAAAAGCATAAGTTTGTAAAGTTTCATAGTAATTGAACATCCAAGACGGACACCAATAATCTTCCAAACGCGTTACAAAATGATTGGACCAAAACATGGTGAATCGACCTCGAATAGCATCAATTCTTGAGGTGTATGAATTCTCTAACATTTCATTTGTCCATTCAAAAGCAATCTCTGCATGTTGTTGTTGAATTTCAATATCGGGATCTGCTCCAGTATAATCACTATAAGCCATATTTGCCCAAACAGGAGGCGTTGTTGCACCTAAAGCTATAACATCATTTATTGTATTTTCTATAAAAGCAGATGGATTTTGTGTAAGTGTTTGATTTATACATAACGTACTAGCGCCATAACCTATGCGTCTATAAAGATGTTTTATTTTATTTTTATCCCAAGGATTTTGAGTTGTTGGTATGTAGGGATTTAGAGTTCCTGTATTGCACGACATAATTGGATAGTTTTAAATAACAACTAAATTATTAAGTAAATATTGTTTAAAATTGTTTAATTTTTGCACTAATTTAGCCAAAATTAATAAATTAACGTGAAAAAACTTCAAAAAGGAGATAAAATTGGCATCTGTGCACCTGCCGGATATATTAAAAAAGATGAAAAGTTGTTGAATGCAATTTCACTTTTAGAATCTTGGGGACTACAAGTAATTCTAAGCCAACATTTATTTAATAGTCATGGGCATTTTTCTGGAACAGATGATGAACGAACAAAAGATTTTCAAACTTTTTTAGATGATGATAATATCAATGCTATTTGGTTTGCACGTGGTGGTTATGGAAGTATTAGAATTGTTGAAAACATAGATTTCACCAGTTTCTGTAAAGACCCAAAATGGATTATTGGCTATTCTGATTTTACAGTTTTTCATCAGGTAATTAATCGTTTAAAATTGGAATCTATTCATGCGTTTATGCCAACGAGTTCATCAACCTTTAAAGAAGAGAATACAGCCAAAGAATCGTTAAGAAAAGCCTTGTTTGGTGAAACGTTGAATTATACAATAAAACCAAACAAAAATAACAGGCTAGGTGATGTGAAAGGAGAAATTATTGGTGGGAATTTAGCAATAATTGCTAGTTTGTTAGGTACAAAACATGCTATAAACTCCACAAATAAAATTCTTTTTATTGAAGATATAGGCGAATATAAATACCGCATTGATCGCATGTTAAGAAGCCTAAAACTCAATGGTTATTTTGAGAATTGCAAAGGGCTTATTTTAGGTGCTTTTACCAACATTCCTCAAAACGATCCAGATTTTGGAATGTCCATCGAAACTTTAATATTGGATGTTGTAAAAGAATATGATTTTCCAATTTGTTTTGATTTTCCTGCTGGACATATTGCCAATAATAACGCGCTTATTTTTGGTAAAAAATCTCACTTAAAAATAACAAATAACCACGTATTTTTATCTAATTAATATGTCATTTAATATTGTATTAATAAATCCCGAAATTCATACCAATACTGGAAATATTGGCAGATTGTGTTTAGCTACAAACTCCAATTTACACCTTGTAAAACCTTTGGGTTTTGAACTTACCGATAAACGTTTAAAAAGAGCTGGACTTGATTATTGGAAACACATAAACCTCTTTATTTATGATGATATCGACGATTTTTTCGTTAAAAACAAAGGCGCTAAATTGGTTTATTTTTCGAGTCATGGAAAACAAAAACATTGGGATATTAGTTTTGAAGAAAATCTCTTTTTAGTTTTTGGAAAAGAATCATCAGGCTTACCAGAAAAAGTCACTTTTGAAAACGAAAATTCGTTGTATAAAATACCTTTATACAGCAAACATATCCGCAGTTTAAATTTAGCCAATTCAGTTGCAATATGCATTTATGAAGGTCTACGTAATTTAGAGAAAAAATAAATTTTTATTTTACATCTTAAATCAATATATTTACAGATTAAAAAGAAAGTGATTATTGTTACTAATAATCGCAAATGAAGATTAATTTATTTTAGTTGAATAAGGGTATATTCACTTAAAATACAAAGATTAGATATATGAGCTGCACAAGCTGTACTACAGATAAAACAGGAACACCAAAAGGCTGCCAAAACAATGGCACTTGCGCTTCGGGAGGTTGTAATAAATTAGAAGTTTTTGATTGGCTGTCAAATATGACATTGCCTGGACACCAAAAAGCATTTGATCATGTGGAAATTAGGTTTAAAAACGGAAGAAAACACTATTTTAAAAATACTAAAAACTTAGCATTAACCATTGGACAACCTGTTGCTGTTGAAGCAGAATCGGGTCATGATATTGGTACAATTACCTTAAAAGGCGAATTGGTAAAAGTGCAAATGAAAAAGAAACGCGTTAAAGTGGATTCTGAAACTGTAAAACAAATTTATAGAATTGCCTCGCAAAGAGATATAGATATTTGGCAAGAAGCGCGAAATAAAGAACCAGATACACAAAAAAAAGTACGTTTAATCATTTCTCGTTTAGGCTTAAAAATGAAATTAAGTGATGTAGAATATCAAGGCGATGGCAAAAAAGCGATATTCTATTACACTGCCGATGAACGGGTAGATTTTAGAATGTTGATTCGCGAAATGGCACAAACACTTAACATTCGCATTGAGATGAAACAAGTTGGTTCACGTCAAGAAGCTGCTCGTTTAGGTGGTATTGGATCTTGTGGACGAGAACTTTGTTGTTCTACTTGGTTAACCGATTTTAGAGGTGTAAATACAAACTCGGCAAGGTATCAACAACTGTCTTTAAACCCGCAAAAACTATCTGGTCAATGTGGAAAATTAAAGTGTTGTTTAAATTACGAACTTGACTCTTATGTAGATGCGCTTAAAAACTTCCCTAAAACAGATACTTGGTTACAAACCAAACAAGGGACAGCCATTTTTCAAAAAATGGACATTTTTAATGGTTGGTTATGGTATACTTATAAAGACAATCCAATGAACTGGCATAAGTTAACAGCAGAACAAGCCAATGAAATTATAGCTTTAAACAAAGACAAGAAAAAACCAAGCAGTTTGGAAGAATATTCAGAGGAATTAATTATTGAAAAACCAAAAGAAAAATTATTTGAAAATGTGGTTGGGCAAGATAGTTTAACACGATTTGATAGACCAAAACAAAAAAGACGTAAGAAAAAACGAAACAGTTCAAACAATTCAAACAATAAAAATCGACAAAAAAATTCGCAAAAGCCAAACTCTAATACTAATAAGGCCAATGCTAAAACTACTCATAAACAACCGCAGAAACAACAGAAAAGTAAAGCTCAAATAGAAAATGACAAAAGAGCTAATGCGAATAATCCAAACCAAAAAAAGAAAAAAACCCCTAGTAATCAAACCAAAAAAAGGAATAACTCTAGAAATAAACCGAACACAAAACCACAAAAGGATGCATAAAATAAGCACTTTACTGGTTGTATTGTTTTTATTTACATCGTGTGCAAAAAACACAGTATTTAGTGAGTACAAAAGTATTCCAGATGCAAAGTGGCACAAAAATAATGTGATAAAATTTTCGTTTAACACAATAGATACAATTTCAAAACAGACTATTTATGTAAATTTAAGAAACAATAAAGATTATGAATTTAGTAATATTTATTTAATTATTGGTGTCGATTTTCCTAACGGAACACAAGTTAAAGATACCTTAGAATATAAAATGGCAGATGAATTTGGTTATTTTTTAGGACAAGGATTTACAGATATTAAGGAGAATAAATTAGAATTTAAAACAAATACACTATTTCCAATTAAAGGAAATTATCAATTTTCAATACAACAAGCCATGCGAAAAAATGGTCATGAAAATGGTGTATTAATATTAGATGGGATCACAGATGTTGGACTTTCTATAGAAAAAATGAAATAAATTATGATAGAAAATATTAAAAAAACAACAATTCACGATGCAACTTATAAAAAGTACATTAAATGGATGTGGCGTTTATTTTTTGGAGGTATAGCTTTTATGTTTTTATTATTTTTTTTAGCTTCAATAGGCGTATTTGGAAAATTACCAACTTTTGAAGAATTAGAAAACCCTCAAAGCGATTTAGCTTCACAAGTTATCTCTGAAGATGGTGTAACTATTGGTAAATATTTTAAAGAAAATAGAACACCAATTAAGTATAAAGAATTGCCAAAAAACTTAATTAATGCCACAGTTGCAACAGAAGACGCTCGTTTTTATAAACACTCTGGTATTGATTTTAGAGGCACTCTAAGAGCCTTTGCTTTTTTAGGTACAAAAGGTGGCGCAAGTACCGTAACGCAACAATTGGCAAAATTATTATTTCATAAAAAAAGAGGAAATTTAATTTTTAGGTTAAAGCAAAAATTAAAAGAATGGGTTATTGCTGTAAAATTAGAAAGGCAATATACCAAAGAAGAAATAATGGCCATGTATTTTAATAAAATGGGTTTTATTTATAATGCTGTTGGCATAAGATCAGCTTCTAGAATATATTTTGGAAAAGAACCAAAAGACTTAAAACAAGAAGAGTCTGCTGTAATTGTTGCCATGCTTAAAAACCCAAGACAATATAATCCTCGACGTGAAATCTCAAAAAAGAAAGCGTTTTTAAGACGAAACCAAGTCATTAAAAACTTAAATAAATATGGTTTCATTACCTTAAAAGTAAAAGATTCTTTACAAAAATTACCAACGGTTTTAGATTTCTCTCCAGAGGATACAAACGATGGTATGGCAACCTATTTTAGAGAATATTTACGTAAATATATGCAACAATGGGTTAAAGACAACCCAAAGGAAAATGGTGATTTATATGACATTCATAGAGACGGCTTAAAAATTCACGTTTCAATTGATTCGCGTATGCAAAAATATGCAGAAGAAGCTATGGAAGAGCATATGGCAAGTTTACAAAAGGAGTTTGATAAATATCAGAAAAAAAGAAGTAAATATGAACAAAAATGGGTGCCTTTTAACGGTCATAAAGAAAAAGGAATTACACTTAAAGAAGCGAAAGCTATCATGAAAAGAGCGATGAAAAGCACCAATCGTTGGTATCAGTTAAAAAAAGCTGGTAAAACGGAAAAGGAAATAATTGCAACGTTTCATAAAAAAACAGATATGACCGTTTTTGCTTGGAATCATAAAAATAATGAAAAAGATACCATAATGACGCCTTATGATTCAATCAAATATTATAAGCAAATATTACGTTCGGGTTTAATGTCTGTAGAACCCCAAAATGGTCATGTAAAAGCTTGGGTTGGAGGTATAAATCATAAATATTTTAAATACGATGCTGTAAAGCAAGGAAAACGTCAAGTTGGATCTACCTTTAAACCAATGGTATATGCAACAGTTATAAATCAATTAAAATATTCGCCTTGTAGAAAAATTAAAAACACGCCTTTTACCATGCCAAAAGGACGTTATGGTATTCCAGAAGACTGGGTTGTACATAATGCAGGTGAAAAATACACAAAAGAAGCGGTAAGTATGAAAGTGGCTTTAGCAAAATCCATAAATGTAATTTCTGCTCGTTTAATAGATGAGGTTTCTCCATTAAACGTAGTTAAGTTAGCTAGAAAAATGGGTATTAAAAGTAAAGAATTAGTCGCAAATCCTTCCATAGCTTTAGGCTCGGTAGATTTATCTATTTACGAAATGATAGGTGCATTAAGCACTTTTGTAAATAAAGGAATGTACATTAAACCAATCATGATTTTACGTATTGAAGATAAAAATGGCACAGTGTTAGAAAGCTTCACACCAAAATCTAATGAAGTTATGAGTGCCGAATCTGCTTACGCCATTTTAAATTTAATGGAAGGCGTTACGCAATCTGGTTCTGGAATTCATTTAAGAACCTCTTGGAAAAAACCAAGTTATGTAACTGGTCACCCGTATAATTTTAAAAACCCTATTGCTGGTAAAACAGGAACAACACAAAACCAATCAGACGGTTGGTTTATGGGAATGGTGCCAAATTTAGCAACAGGTGTATGGGTTGGTGGAGACGATAGATCTGTCCATTTTCCCGATATTGCACGAGGACAAGGCGCAACAATGGCATTACCAATTTGGGCTTTATTCTATAAAAAAATGTATGCTGATAAAGATTTAAAAGTAAGCGATAAAGATTTTCCAAAACCTTCAAATATGACAATTGAACTTAATTGTGATGATGAAAAAACAGATGAAACCGCAATTATTGGTACTGATGGGAAACCTGTGGATGTAAAAACACCAGAACCTGATGATGAAGATGATGACAATCTATTTGATGAATAGTTAAAAATAATAATTATGATAAATAAAGTAGTAAATAATGTAAAAGAGGCCTTACAAGGCGTTGAAAATGGCATGACATTTATGTTGGGCGGTTTTGGCTTATGTGGTATTCCCGAGAATTGCATATCTGAATTAGTACGTTTAGAGACAAATAATTTAACTTGTATATCAAACAATGCTGGTGTAGATGATTTTGGTTTGGGGTTATTATTACAAAAACGTCAAATTAAAAAAATGATATCGTCTTATGTTGGTGAAAATGATGAGTTTGAACGTCAAATGTTATCGGGTGAATTGGAAGTAGACTTAATTCCACAAGGCACTTTGGCCGAACGATGTAGAGCTTCAGGAGCTGGAATTCCAGCTTTTTACACGCCAGCTGGTTATGGAACCGAAGTTGCCAAAGGTAAAGAAACGAGAGAATTTAACGGAAAAATGTATGTGTTAGAACAAGCATTTGATCCAGAATTTGCGTTTGTAAAAGCGTGGAAAGGTGATACTGCTGGTAATTTAATATTCAAAGGAACTGCACGTAACTTTAACCCAATGATGGCAATGGCTGGAAAAACAACCGTTGTAGAAGTTGAAGAATTGGTAGAAGCAGGCGAATTGGATCCAAATCAAATTCACATTCCAGGTATTTTTGTACAACGTATTTTTCAAGGTAAAGATTATGAAAAACGTATAGAACAACGCACGGTTACTCCAAAGACTAATTAAAATTTTTTGAATAAATTTTAAATTGAATTAGAATAACGTTTATCTTAAAATCTATGATTAATCAGATAAACAAATTAACGAATAAACAAATAGAAATGGCATTATCAAAACAAGAAATAGCACAGCGAATTGCACAAGAATTACAACACAATTGGTATGTTAATTTAGGCATTGGAATTCCTACACTAGTTGCCAATTACATTCCAAAAGGCATTGATGTTGAGTTTCAATCTGAAAATGGTTTATTGGGAATGGGACCTTTTCCTTTTGAAGGCGAAGAAGATGCAGATTTGATAAATGCGGGGAAACAAACCGTAACTGTTTTAAAAGGCGGTTCATTATTTGATTCGGCTTTGAGTTTTGCAATGATTCGTGGTCAACACGTTCAATTAACTGTTTTGGGTGCAAT
Organism: Flavobacteriaceae bacterium; assembly: GCA_036478895.1. Taxonomy (GTDB): domain Bacteria; phylum Bacteroidota; class Bacteroidia; order Flavobacteriales; family Flavobacteriaceae; genus S010-17. The sequence goes on from JAZGEV010000141.1 coordinate 13,579, forward strand.
GGAAGTAGCACAAAATGGTGATATTGCCAACTGGAAAATACCTGGTAGAATGGTAAAAGGAATGGGTGGCGCAATGGATTTAGTTGCAAGTGCAGAGAATATTATTGTAGCTATGATGCATACCAATAAACGTGGCGAATCAAAAATTTTAGAAACTTGCTCTTTACCACTAACTGGAGTTGGTTGTGTTAAAAAAATTGTTACGAATTTAGCGGTATTAGAAGTTAAAAATGACGCATTTTATTTAATAGAAAGAGCGCCAGGAGTTTCTGTTGATGAGATTAAAAAAGCAACCGCAGGAAAACTAATTATTGAAGGCGAAGTGCCTGAAATGATACTTTAGTTTGGATTAAGAGACAAAAGGGCAAAGCCAGAATACAACAATAAAATAGTAAAACCTCTGTGTAACAAAAAAAGTAAGTATACAATTTGAAAATAATATCATACAATGTAAATGGCATAAGAGCTGCTGTTAGAAAAGGGTTTATAGATTGGTTACAATCTGCCAATCCCGATGTTATTTGTCTGCAAGAAATCAAAGCAAACAAAGAGCAACTCGATTTTTTAGAGGATCTAGAAAATGTTGGTTATAAACATCATTATTGGCATTCTGCTCAAAAAAAAGGGTATAGCGGTACGGCTATTTTATCCAAAACAAAACCTACTAATATTAATTTTGAAACAGGCATAGAATTAGGCGATAATGAAGGTCGTATTTTAAGGTTCGATTTTGATACAATTTCTGTCATAAGCTTGTATTTACCATCAGGAACAAATGCGTTGAGGTTGGATTTAAAATTTCAATTTATGGATGATTTTAAAACCTATGTAACCAAACTTAAAAAAGACATTCCTAATTTAGTAATCTGTGGCGATTATAATATTTGTCACGAAGAGATTGATATTCACAACCCAAAAGGCTTAAAAAAAACCTCGGGATTTTTACCCGAAGAGCGCGAATGGATCGATGGATTTATTAGTGATGACTTTATTGATACATTCAGATTTTTCAATAAAGAACCACATCAATACAGTTGGTGGAGTTATAGAGCCAATGCTAGAAACAATAATAAAGGCTGGCGATTGGATTATTGCTTGGCAACAAAATCGCTCGAAAAACGTTTACAAAGAGCCTATATTTTAAAAGAAGCAAAACACTCAGATCATTGCCCTGTTGTTGTAGAAATAGCCGATTAATTGAAATAAAATTAGAATTATGAAAAAAATCATCATCATTATTATTGCTCTTGCAAGTATGTCATCTTGTGTTTCTAGAAAAGTATATCAAGATTTAGAAAGTAAATACGAAAAACTTAAGAATAGAAATCAGAATTTAGTTGGTGAAAATGACGACTTATTTTCGGCTACAAAAAAATTAGAAGAAGCTAATAAAAATTTACAATCGAGTATTGATAGTTTAGCAAGTGCAAAGGCAACTTTATTGGATGATGTAGTTGCATTGGAAACAAAAAAGAAACAATTAGAAGCTTCGTATAACGAATTGTCTCAAAGTTCCTCATCACAATTGGATCAAAAAGCCAAAGAAATTTTAGCACTTTCGCAACAATTAAACGATAAAGAAACAGCTTTAATTGCAGAAAACACACGTTTGGAAAAATTACAAAAAGAATTAGCCTCACGATCTAAACGAATAGATGAATTGGAACAATTAATGGCCGCTAAAGAAGCTAAAATGCAACACTTAAAAACAGCAGTTTCCAATGCACTTCAAAATTTTGAAGGCAAAGGTTTAACAGTTCACAGAAAAAATGGAAAAGTGTACGTTTCTATGGAAAATAAATTACTGTTTGGTTCTGGTAGTTGGGCAGTTGGAAATCAAGGAAAAGAAGCCGTGAAATCACTAGCAAGTGTTTTGCAACAAAATGCAGATATTAATGTACTTATTGAAGGTCATACTGATAATGTGCCTTACAGTGGTAACAATTCTATTACCGATAATTGGGATTTATCAACCAAACGCGCCACAGCAATTGTACGTATTTTAGTTAATAATAGTGTAAATCCTAAACAAATAACTGCAGCAGGACGCGGAAAATATGTACCAATTGACAGTAATTCCACCAGTAATGGAAAAGCAAAAAACAGACGAATTGAAGTAATTTTAGCACCAAATTTAGATGCTATTAATGATTTGTTAGATTAGTTTTAAGAGACAAGAGACAAGAGACAAGAGACAAGAGACAAGAGACAAGAGACAAGAGACAAGAAGCACGAGGCAAAATTTGTATTAAAAAAAGCTGATTTTGAACATTCAAAATCAGCTTTTTTTTATTTTTGTCTAACGTCTAGATATCAGCATTTTGCCAAGCACCACCATTGATAGCGTCTACTCCAGCATTTTGTAAATAACTTAAAGCAGAACCTGCTCTTCCACCACTTCTACAAACAACAACAACAGGCTTATTCCAAGCTTTAATTGCGTTTACTTTTTTAGGCACATCGTTTAATGTAATTAATTTTGCACCTTTTGTATGACCTTCTGCCCATTCTGCTGGTGTTCGTACGTCTAGTATAACGCCACCTTTATCTAAATACTCTTTTATTGCATTGGTATCGCTTCCGCCACCCATAAAATTGAAAAATCCCATATTATTTTATTTTTTAGTTAATATTATTTTTTTATGATGTTGCAAATAACGAACCATTTTTAAATATAATATGTAACACAAGTTACTGAAACTCCATTTTATAAAGTGAGCAAAGCGAAACGCATTTAAAATGGTTAGTTTCAGTAATCCCGCTATTTAGTGGGATCTTAGTTTTACAACGAAATTTATTACTAATCCCAGTTATTTGACTATAGCTAAAAAATGTAGCAAAAAGCATTACTAATAGTAAGGGTTTGGTATTCATAGAAATAAGTTAAATCGATAAATAATATGGTACAAAGAACGATTTTTATTTCACTATCTACCTTTTATTTAGGGCAAACTCATACTTTTAATTTTTACTGTCATTCCTGCGAAAGCAGGAATGACATTTGATTTTAATTACAGTTTCTAGAAATAATATGATTTCCTTTTAAATAACAGCTCTTTTTTATTTAAGTGTGAGTTTGCCTTTACCTTTTATTCATTTCATAAAACACAATTAAAAGGAAAGTTTTATCTTTGCCTCATGATAAAAATTAAAACACGTGAAGAAATTGAGTTAATTCGCGAAAGCGCATTATTAGTTTCCAAAACTTTAGGTTTAGTAGCTAGTGAAATTAAACCAGGTGTGACTACTTTATATTTAGACAAATTAGCGGAAGAATTCATAAGAGATCATAAAGGAATTCCAGGATTTTTGGGTTTATATGATTTTCCAAATACCTTATGTATAAGTCCAAATGCGCAAGTGGTTCACGGCATACCAAATGATAAGCCTTTAGAAAATGGTGATATTTTATCGGTAGATTGTGGTGTTTTAATGAACGAATTTTACGGAGATCACGCCTATACTTTTGAAGTTGGAGAAGTAGATGCAGATATTAAAAAACTTTTAAAAATTACAAAAGAAAGTTTATACGAAGGAATACGTGCTTTTAAAATTGGAAATAGAGTAGGAGATGTTGGTTACGCCATACAGAGTTATTGCGAAAACCATGGTTATGGTGTGGTGAGAGAATTGGTAGGTCACGGTTTAGGACGTGTAATGCATGAAGATCCAAATATGCCAAATTACGGTCGAAGAGGTCGTGGAAAAAAGTTAATAGAAGGAATGGTTGTAGCCTTAGAACCTATGATAAATATGGGAACCGAAAAGGTAAGTCATTTAAAAGACGGTTGGACTATTTTAACCAAGGATCGCAAACCATCTGCTCATTTTGAGCACGATATTGCAATGATAAATGGTAAACCCGAAATACTATCGACTTTTAAATACATTTATGATGCGCTTGGTATTGTAAGTGATGAAGAAGCAGAATTTAGAAACACCTAAATTTTTGTACACCATTAAGATTTAGGGCAAAACCATACTTTTAATTTCTACTGTCATTCCTGCGAAAGCAGGAATCCCTATTGTAATTCTATTAAATTCCTGCTTTCGCAGGAATGACATTTGATTTTAATTACATTTTCTATAAATAATATAATTTCTTTTAAAAAAACACCTTCTTTTTATTTATGTGTGAGTTGTCCTGCATTAAGATTGTAGTTTCATCTTTTTTCTTTTTTAAATTCTTATTTTTGTAATATGCTTTTTAAAGATATTATTGGTTTAGAAAATATCAAAAAACACCTTACCCAAACAGCGGATAATGGTAGAATTCCACATGCACAATTATTTGTTGGCGCGGCTGGAAGTGGAACTTTGCCAATGGCTATTGCTTATGCACAATACATTCTTTGTAACAATACCAATGCGGAAAATAATGGTAATAATACAGCATGTAATTTAAAATGTAATAAATTGGTTCATCCCGATTTGCATTTTGCTTACCCAGTTTCTACAACAGAAAGAATAAAAAAAAATGCAGTAAGTAAATATTTTGTAACCGAATGGGTTTCATTTATGCAGCAAAACCCTTATGGTAATGTTTTTGAATGGATGCAATTTTTGGGTGTTGAAAAAAAACAAGGGTTAATTGGTAAAGATGAAGCTCTTGAAATCACTAAAAAATTAAGTTTAAAATCCTTTGAAGGCGGTTATAAAATCCTCATAATTTGGATGGCAGAAAAAATGAATATTTCATCTGCTAATAAATTATTGAAACTCATTGAAGAACCACCAGAAAAAACAGTTATTATTCTCATTGCCGAAGACGAAGAACAAATTATAAAAACCATTCTATCACGTTGTCAAGTAGTGCATTTTCCAAATATTAGTGAAGAAAACATTACTAAAACTCTAATAGAAAAAGAAGGATTAAGTAAAGAATTAGCACTAAAAATTGCGCATCAAGCTAATGGAAATTGGAATAAAGCCTTGCATTTGGTAAAGCATGATTCTAAAGATAATCTGTTTGAAACCTGGTTTATTATTTGGATTAGAGCTGCTTTTAGAGCACGTGGAAACGCATCGGTTATTGAGCATTTAATTAATTGGAGTAACGAAATTGCCGCTACAAATAGAGAAACTCAAAAACAATTTTTACAGTATTGCCTTCATTTTTTCAGACAAGCATTATTGCTTAACTATAAGGCAGAAAGTTTGGTTTATTTAGAAACAACCACAGCAAAATTTGATTTAAAAAACTTCGCACCATTTATACATGGCAATAATATTATTGGAATAAATGACACTTTAAACGAAGCTATTTATCATATTGAGCGCAATGGAAATGCTAAAATAATTTTATTGGATATCTCCATAAAATTAACTCGCTTATTACATACCAAAAAGTAAATTTTTACTTGGTTCTATCCAATACTTTTTCAACCTTATCTTTTACTTTATTAATTGTTTTTTCGGGTATAAACCCTTTGGAAGCAATTACAAAACCAATCACCATTAAAATAATACCCATTATCTTGCGAATCTTGGTAATGACTGTTGGCGTTAATTTATTTTTAAGTTGTTTGGCTAAGACTATTTTTCCAACATCAGTTACAAAATAACCAATTAATACTGTTGTGAAATATATGATAACGCGATTGGTATCCATGGCAACATTTGTACTAACAACAACTACCAATGCTAACCAAAAAGCCAACACGCCTACATTAATAAAATTGAGAAAAAAGCCTTTAAAAAACAGACCAAAATAACTGTATTTTTCCTCTACTGTTAAATTAGATGCCATCATTTTACGTCTTTTTTCTTTTATAAAAGTGTATAAACCGTAGGTAAATAAAATAAATCCACCCATAAAAAACAATCTTGGATCGTCTTTTAAGCGTGATAAAATTTGATAACTTCCATAATAGGAAACGGTGATGAAGATGATGTCTGCTAATATTACACCCAAATCGAAAGTGATGGCTTGCTTTATTCCTTTGGTTGCACTGGTTTCTAGTAACACAAAGAAAACAGGTCCTACCATAAAAGACAAAAAGAAACCAGAAAATAAGGCGTTTACAATATCTACATTCATATTTTAATTATTACACTTCATCAAAATCGATGGTTATTTTTGCAGTTGTTGGATGCGCTTGGCAGGTTAAAATGAGGCCTTCTGCTACTTCATCTTCAGACAAAATAGTGTTTTTTGCCATTGTTACTTTTCCTTCGGTAACTTTGGCAATACAACTGCTACAAATACCACCTTGACAAGAATATGGTGCATCTAAATCGTTTTTAAGCGCAGCTGTTAAAATGGTTTCTTTTTGAGCCATTGTGAAGGTAGTTTCTTCATCGTCTAACATTACAGTAATTTCAGAATTACCATCTAAAGTTAAATTTTCTGCCTCATCTTTGTCATTAGATTTTGGTGCTGTAAACAATTCGTAATGAATTGAATCGTCATTAAAATCTTGAGCAAACAATGTTTCTTTAACGGTATTGATCATTTGTTCTGGTCCACAAAGAAAAACGTCATTAAAGGTTGAATCCACATGTTTTTTAAGAACAAAATTTACAACGGAACTATCAATACGACCAAAAAGGCTGCCTTCTGGTTGTTCTTTACTATAGACAAATTGCACAAAGAAACGATCTGAATAAGTTCTTTTTAATGTGTTAATTTCGTCAAAAAATAAGGTTTCAAATGTATTTTTATTTCCGTAAACTAAAACAAATTTACTGTTTGGTTCGTTTTCCAAAACCGATTTCACCATTGCCATTATTGGCGTAATTCCACTACCAGCACCAAAGGCTAAATAATTATTAGCATTATTTGCTGAAGTGCTTAAGATAAATTTTCCTTCTGGTTTAGAAATTTCAATAACATCACCTACTTTCAATTCACTTGTAGCGTAAATTGAGAAAAACCCGTTTTTTACACGTTTTACAGCAACTCTTATTTCATTACTGTTTGGTGAAGAACAAATAGAATATGCTCTTCGTACATCGGTTCCATCAATAGTTGTTTTTAAAGTAATATACTGTCCAGCAATATACTGAAATTGATTTTTTAAATCTTCTGGTATATCAAAAACAATGGAAACGGCATCTTTAGTTTCTCGTTTTATTGCTGCAATTTTTACGGAATGAAATTGTGACATAAATGTTTAAATTTAGAATGCAAATTTACAACAATCAAGTGACTTATGACATTAAATTACAATCATAAAAAAGGACATTTGAATTGCTTCAAACATCCTTCTGACAAAAAAAGAGGGTATTTTATAATTCAGTAATGATTTCAAATGGTCCATTATATGTTCCGCTAACAACCACATTGTTAGAATCTGTAAAAGTATACGTACAATTAATAGCTCCTGCGATTGTACTATTCCAAAAATTTGTTATGGTTAAATCGCCAGCAATAGCATCATCTTTTTCGTAAGTATTAGCAGTAGTTTCATTGGGTAAGCCAAATTGAATAGTGTTATCCAAATAGGTGTCATGCCAATCTACAATATCGGTTAGTGCCATACATTCATCACTTAAGTTGTGTGTTGTATTTGCTAATTGATTAAGAACATCTTGTTGCGTTGGTTGATTACCATTAGAGAATTTCACTAATAAAGAAATACCTTGATTCATAATAGTTTCCATTGACACACCATGCACACTATGATTTTGTAATTTTGCATCAGTTAGTACAAGCATAAAACCATCGGTAAGAGGTGTTCCTCCATCAACAAATATATAGGCATAATCGGTTTGATAATCTGTACCAGAAATACTAAATTTTTTGTGCTGCGCTACGCCACCACTTTCTGGCGGATCGGTTTGGGAACAGCTTCCCATAAAAAAGATTAAACTTAGAAAAGTAATTGTTTTAAAAATTGTTTTTATTGTTTTCATAATATGTGTTTTAATTGGTTACACTATTATATCAAAACACTATTTATTTTGTTACCCTTTTTTTATCGAAATCTTGTTTAATGTTTATGTTATTTAAATAGAAAGTGATCGTATTATACGACCACTTTTAATTATCAATACATTAAATTTTATTATTTTTTATATCCAATTTTAACTCTAGGTTTTTCTTTTTTTTCTATGAGCTCATCTAAATAATTAAAAACAAGTTCAATGTTTTTACTATGATTACCAAGCTTCTTTTTTATAGTTTCTATTTCTAGTTTGAGCTGTAGATTGTCATTCAATGATTTTCTCATTTTAATGAATATTTCAATTATTCTAATACTCATTTTTGTTGCTATTTCACCTTTAATGACATTGGATAACTGTAATATACCGTGTTCTGTAAAAACTAGTGGTAATGATCCACCTAGGTGTTGTTTTGATGGTATCGCATTTTGCGATACCATATAATGAAATTCTTCATCTGTTAGTCTAAACATAAAATGTATTGGAAATTTTTCTTGATTTCGTTTTACCTGTTCACGTAAACGAATATTTTTTACATTAAAAAGTTTTGCTAAATCGCGATCCAACATTACTTTTTGATTTCTAATTGTAAAGATTTTTCTGCTGATAGATTGATCTATTGTGTTTATATTTTTTATAATAAAAGAGGCAGTACTATTTTAGAACTACCTCTTTTAACACTAATTACTTAGCTCCAAAAAAAACCAATTCATTACAAATCACTTCGGTAATGTATCGCTTGTTACCATCTTTATCATCATAAGATCTTGAGGCTAGTTTACCCGATAAAGCAATTTGTTTTCCTTTGTCCAAAAACATTTCAGCAAGCTCAGCTGTTTTGTTCCAGGCTACAATATTAAACCAATCGGTTTTATCTATTTTCTCTCCTTTTTTATTGGTGAAGCTTTCGTTGGTTGCTACACTAAAACGAGCCATTTTTTTTCCGTTGTCTAAAGTTGTGATTTCTGGTTTTGCACCTAAATTTCCAATTAACTGCACATTGTTTCTTAACGTATTCATAAGATAAGTATTTAATAAAGGACTTATTATTTTTGCCTTTGGTTTGTGTGGGATTATTCCCGATTATTATTTATTTTTTATAGCCAATTTTTACTCTTGGTTTTTCTTTCTTTTCTATGAGTTCATCTAAATAATTAAAGACAAGTTCAATGTTTTTACTGTGATTGCCAAGCTTCTTTTTTATAACTTCTATTTCTAGTTTGAGCTATAGATTGTCATTCAGTGATTTTCTCATTTTAATGAATATTTCAATTATTCTAATACTCATTTTTATGGCTCTATTAATAGTTAACACATTTGCAACCATTATAATTCCATGTTCAGTAAAAACCTTTGGTAAATTAGGCGAATATTTTAGTTTTTCTAGGTGGTCGCAATTTGCGATAACCTCTTTTTTTTTCTTCTAAAGTTAATGAAAACATGAAGTTCGTAGGAAAACGATTATTATTCCTTTTTACTTGCTCATTTAATCTACTGGTAGAAACGCCATAAAGTTCTGCCAAATCACTATCAATCATGACTTTATTATTTCTTATAAAGAGTATTTTAGTAATTATCTTTTCTTTTCTAATTGCTAAATCATCATTCATAATTTATTATTTAGCTCCCAAAAAAACCAATTCATTACAAACCACTTCGGTAATGTATCGCTTGTTACCATCTTTATCATCATAAGATCTTGAGGCTAGTTTACCCGATAGCGCAATTTGTTTTCCTTTGTCCAAAAACATTTCAGCAAGTTCAGCTGTTTTGTTCCACGCTACAATATTAAACCAATCGGTTTTGTCTATTTTCTCTCCTTTTTTATTGGTGAAACTTTCGTTGGTTGCTACACTAAAACGAGCCATTTTTTGTCCGTTGTCTAAAGTTGTGATTTCTGGTTTTGCACCTAAATTTCCAATTAATTGAACATTGTTTCTTAACGTATTCATAAGATAAGTATTTAATAAAGGACTTATTATTTTTGCCTTTGGTTTGTGTGGGATTATTCCCGATTATTATAATATCAAAACAGTTTAGTTGTTTCGACGGTGCAAATTAATAACAGTTTAGAAAATATATTCGGTTAGTAAACGTTTACTTACGTTTGTAAACGTAAGTAAATATGTAAAAACGTTTGTAATTGGATAGTTATTATGTATATTTGTAGTAATGATAAGACTTGTAAGCTATATTTATCCCATTTCAAAAAAAATAAAATCGCTACATAATGGCATGTTAAAAATCATTTGGTTCAACGGAAAAAAAATGTTGGATAGTAAAAACACCAACTATTCCTATGGATCATTAGAGAAAATATTAAAAATTGGTGTTGCTAAATTTGATGTTTTATCATTTAAAAACATACTTGTTTTAGGATTAGGAGGCGGAAGTATCATTAAAGTTTTAAGAGATGAGTGTTTGTATAAAGAGCATATTACTGCTCTAGATATAGACCCTATAATTATTAAAATTGCTGAAGAAGAATTTGATATTAAAAGCACCAAAAAACTAAAAATAGTCTGTGAAGACGCTTATGATTTTATATTAAAAAATAAAGTAGAATACGATTTTATTATCATTGATTTATTTATCGATAATAGTATTCCAGATCCATTTTTTTCTGTTAAATTTTGGGAACAAATAGCCAATACTAAGCAACTATTATTTAACGCTTCACTTCATCAAAAAAATGAAAAACAGCTAAAAAAATTAAACATATTTTTAAATGAAAAAGGTTTTACAGTAACGCAAATGAATAATGTTCTTAAAACAAATACGCTTCTTATAATTAAAAAATAAACTATGGAAAAACAACAATGTAAAGAATGTGGCGATGAATTTAAAGGTAGAATTGATAAAAAATTCTGTACGGATTATTGTAGAAACACCTACAATAATAAAATAAATAGAGACAGTAAAAATTTGATAAGAAATACAAATAATCGGTTACGAAAAAATTATAAAGTACTAAGTGAATTAAACAAAACAGGCAAAACAAAAGTGAGTCGTTCAAAATTAATTGGGCATAATTTTGATTTTAATTTCATTACATCCATTTACACAACCAAAACTAATAATGTGTATTATTATGTTTACGATCAAGGCTATTTAGAACTGGATAATGAGGTTTATTTGTTGATTAAAAGAGAGTAGTATTTCTTAATAAAAATGCCAAAAAGCATCCTCAAAATGCTCTAGTTTTGTTTTATATTTATTATGAATAATTGCAATAACATCAAACCGAACGTCCACATCCAAATCATTTGATTCTACATATTCGTTCATTGCACCAACCAGTAATTTTATTTTTTTAGCATCTATAAAATCTTGTGGATCTCCAAAAAAATCTGTAGATCTTGTTTTTACTTCTACACAAATTAAGGTGTCTTTTTTTTGTACAATTAAATCGATTTCAGCTTTTTTAAAACGCCAATTTTTTTCAACAATTGTATAGCCTTCTTTTTTTAAAAAATTGAATGCCATTTGTTCACCAAGTTCACCAAGTGCATTATGTTCTGCCATTTGTTATTTGACTATTAATTAAGTGTGATGAATTTGACTTATTTGAAAATAAGTATTAAAAAAGTTAATTCAATTTCAGTAAAAGAAAACTACTTCTTACCAACCGAAACGGTATTTATTAACTCATTAGTATCGTTTTCATTAATTGGGTAATACTGTTTCAACTCTTTACCTACATTTAAAATACCTTTTACTAAGCCGCTTGCAAAATGCGCTGTTTTAAATTCTTTTAAAACCAGTTCTTTAGTACTTTCCCAAAATCCATTAGGTACTTTTGCATCAATATTTTTATCGCCTATAACAGCAAATTTTTTATCTTGTACTGCCAAGTAAAAAAGAACGCCATTTTTATTTTCTGTTTCGTCCATTTTTAAATAATGAAAAACTTCTTCTGCTCTAACAAGTGTTTCTTTTGGAGTACAGTTTTCTATGTGCACACGTATTTCACCAGAACTGTGTAATTCTGCTGTACGTATTGCTTTTACAATTTGTTGCTCTTGTGTTTGGGTTAAGAATTCTTCTACTTTGGACATTGTTATAATATAAGTTACACCAAATATACAACATTATTTCAACTGAAAATTAAGTAGGTTTATCTTTTTGTAAATTTATATTATCCAAATTAATTATATTTGAAAACCAGTTTTATCATAAAAAAACCTGTTAGAATCAACTAACAGGTTTGTAAAATAGATTAATTATTTTCTATTTAAAATCAACAACTGGCGCTACATCGCTACCTGCTTTTCCTTTAAAATAGGCCATTTCTCCAAATTTAAACCAACTTGCAAAAAAGTTGTTTGGGAATGTTTTTATGTGTTTGTTGTATGGTTTTACAGTTTCGTTAAATCGGTTTCTTTCAACATTTATACGATTTTCCGTGCCTTCTAATTGACTTTGTAATTCTAAAAATCCTTTATCTGCTTTCAAATCTGGATAACGTTCTACTACTACCATTAATTTACTCAACGCTCCAGCTAAACCAGATTGTGCTTTTTGAAAAGCAGCCATTTTCTCTGGAGTTAAATCACCAGCATTAATCGTTGTTTTTGTAGCTTCAGCTCTAGCCTTAATTACACCTTCTAATGTTTCTTTTTCATGAGCTGCATAACCTTTTACAGTTGCAACTAAATTAGGTATTAAATCTGCTCTACGTTGATAAGAACTTTCTACATTTCCCCATTGAGATGTAGCAGTTTCTTTTAAATTGGTTGCCGAATTAAAAAAGCCAACACTCATGTTGTATGCCCAAAAAGCAATTGCGGCAACAAGTATTAAAGGTAATAACCATTTTTTCATAATAATAAGTATTTAGTTAATTTATAATTGATTTTTAAAGTTTATTAGCTCCGCTTTGATACTTTCCAAACGTGCTACAATATCGTGATTGTCTTTTTCTATAATTGGCTTTTCTTTTAATTTTTTCTTTGCGCCATCAAGTGTATATCCTTTTTCTTTGACTAAGTGAAAAATTAATTGAAAATTTTTAATATCACCAGGTTTAAATAAACGATTCCCTTTTTTATTCTTTTTTGGTTTAATAATATCAAATTCCTTTTCCCAAAAGCGTATTAAAGAGGTGTTTACACCAAAAGCTTTAGCTACTTCACCAATGCGATAATATTGTTTATTTCCTAAATCTATGTGCATTTAAAAGAATTCGTTTAATTTATTGTAAAAATACATATTTATTAGCAAACAAAAAAAAGGAATTTATGGAGACTTTTAAAAACACTAATTTATCAATTTAAGCGTGCGTTATATAAGTCTTCTTTCCTAGCAGTAAAACGGTCTTGATTCTTTTTTCCCGCAGATTACACAGATGTTCGCAGATTTTTTTCACAATAAGCTTGTGAAAATAGTTTTTTCTCACCTTAATTATCTAGTAGTGAAACAGTTTTGAACCTTTACTTTTTAATTAAAAAAAAGTACCATCATCCAAAAAAGTCAATGTTGTTTCGGGAAAGTCTTCTAGCGTTAATTTTTTAATTTCTTTATAGGCGGTATTTGTTTCATCAATGTACGGATAAACACCTCTTTTTTGTTTAGCAGATATAATTTTACCACTAATAAATTGCCCTGTTTTTTTATCCAATTCTAATTTTACAATCGGTGCTAAGCCTTTGATACCAGTTAAATTAAAACGATTATAAGTACAAAAATTCCCCATACTGTACGCTATAAATCTATTTTTGTAAACCTCAATAGCTCTACTAACGTGTGGTCCGTGACCTAATAAAACATCAGCACCAGCATCAATCATTGCATGCGCAAATAAATAAACATTCCCACGATTTTCACCATAATAGCGTTCACTATTACGCGTTACGTGTGTGTGTTTTGCACCTTCTGCGCCACCGTGAAACGACACAATTACAATATCGCATTCAGCATTTAGTTTAGCAACAGTTGCTTTGGCTTTTTTAATATTATAAATTTTTGGTGTATCATTATTTGGTGCAAATGCTGCAAAACCATATTTAATCCCATCTTTATAAAAAATAGTATCGGGTTTGGAGTGCACACCAGCATGAGCAATATTGTTATTGTCTAACGTATTTTTGGTATTAGTAATCCCAATTCTTCCAAAATCACCAATATGATTATTAGCAATACTCATCACATTAAAACCTGTACTGTTTAAATATTGCGCTAGATATGTAGGCGATTTAAACGAATAACATTTCGATGGATCTTTACAATGTTTGGCATTTTTACCAGTATCTGTTAAAGTACCTTCTAAGTTACCAAAAAGAATATCGGCTTTAGCCAAAGTATCTTTTACTTTTTCAAATGGATCTACACCTTCTGCAGGCATATAACTCTTTTTTGGAAATGTGGTTCCCATCATTATATCACCAACAGCCATAAGTGTTACGCTGTTTTTCTCTTGGGCATTTAAAATAAAAATTGATAATAATACGAGTGTTGTTAGTAGTCTCTTTTTCATAGGTGAAAATCGTAATTTTTGAATTATTTTATCTAATAAATCGAATGTAAATAAAAATATTAATCAAACGATTGTCCTTCTTGCATAGAGGCTTTTTGCATTGCAGCAAATTCTTTTGGAGTTAAGTTTCCAAAATAATAACCCATTGGGTTTACTGCTTTACCTTTATAACGTACTTCGTAATGCAAATGTGATGCCACAGATCTTCCAGTATTACCAACCAAGCCAATTAGCTCGCCACGTTTTACTTTTTTACCTTTTTTGGTTTTCATAGTATTCATATGTGCATAACGTGTTACGTAGCCATAACCGTGATCTATATAAACCACATTACCATAAGTTGCACTTCTATTAGCACGAATCACAGTTCCATTTCCAGCAGCATAAATTGGCGTACCTTTTTTGGCAGAAAAATCCATGCCTTCATGCATTTTTCTATATTTTAATGTTGGATGCATTCGCATACCATATCCCGAAGCCATTCGTGTTAATTCCCCTTTTTTAACTGGCATAATTGCAGGAATTGAAGCTAACATTTCTTCTTTATTTTTTGCTAAACTAACAATTTCGTCTAGGGATTTAGATTGAATCACAAGTTGTTTTGATAAAATATCCATTTTTTTGGACGTGTTTATAATCATGTCAGAATTGTTATAATTCTCTAATTTTTTATATCTATTTACACCACCAAAACCAGCTTTTCGTTGCTCATCTGGAATAGGATTTACTTCAAAATACATACGATAAATATTATTATCTCTAGTTTCAATATCCGATAAGACATCAACAACCTGTTCCATCCTTTTATCCAATTGGCTGTAATGTAATTGTAAGTTATCCAATTCTCGTTTATATTCTTTCTCTTTTGGAGATTCAAAAACGTAACTTAAACTTAGCCAACCCATAAATAAAATCAATCCAAAAGCCATTAATCCAATGAAAAGACGCATAAATTTATGCGTTCCTTTTAACTTTACTTTTTTATAAGATAAGGTATCGGAGTCATAATGATATTTTTCTTTAGCCATACTAATAAATTATATTACTTTTGTAGTTAGTTAGTCCTTATCTTAATACTGATGAATGACAAATTTACAAAATGTTTTTTAATAACGATATTAATTAACTTTTTGTTAAGAAAAAGATGTAAAAACGAATACCAATATTAGAATGACTGCAAAAGAAATAAGACAACAATATTTAGATTTTTTTGAAAGTAAAAAACATAAAGTTGTGCCATCTGCACCAATGGTGTTAAAGGACGATCCAACTTTAATGTTTGCTAATGCAGGAATGGTTCCGTTTAAAGAATATTTTTTAGGTCAGCGTAAAGCTGAAGTAAAACGAATTACAGATTCGCAAAAATGTTTGCGTGTTTCGGGAAAACACAATGATTTAGAAGAAGTTGGTAAAGACACTTATCACCATACAATGTTCGAAATGTTGGGTAATTGGTCTTTTGGTGATTACTTTAAAAAAGAAGCAATCGCTTGGGCTTGGGAATTATTGACAGACGTTTATAAAATTGATAAAAACAGTATTTATGTGACGGTTTTTGAAGGCGATAAATCGGAAGATTTAGATTTCGATCAAGAAGCTTATGATCTTTGGACAAACCATATTGCTAAAGACCGTATTATCAATGGAAATAAAAAAGATAATTTTTGGGAAATGGGCGCGCAAGGACCTTGTGGACCGTGTTCCGAAATTCATGTAGATATTCGTTCGGCTGAAGAAAAAGCGAAAGTAGATGGTAAATCCTTAGTAAATATGGATCATCCCCAAGTTATTGAAATTTGGAATTTGGTCTTTATGCAATACAATCGAAAAGCCAATGGTTCTTTAGAAAAATTACCTAAAACTCATGTAGATACAGGTATGGGCTTTGAACGTTTATGTATGGTTATTCAAGGCGTACAATCCAATTACGATACCGATGTTTTTAAACCCTTAATTAGAGAAGTTGAAACGATAACTCAAACACGCTACGAAAATTCCAAATTAGCCGATAAAGAAAGAAATGAAACGGATATTGCAATACGAGTCATTGCAGATCATATACGTGCCGTAGCTTTTTCTATAGCCGATGGACAATTACCATCAAACAATGGCGCAGGTTATGTGATTCGTCGTATTTTAAGACGTGCCATCCGTTACGGGTTTACTTTTTTAAACAAAAAAGAACCTTTTATGTATCGTTTGGTTAGTTTATTAGCTAAACAAATGGGGTCTGCTTTTCCAGAATTAATTGCACAAAGACAATTAATAAGTAATGTAATTAAAGAAGAAGAAAATTCATTTTTAAGAACCTTAGACCAAGGTTTGGTATTATTGGATGGGATTATAAAATCAACAGCAGGTAAAGAAGTTTCTGGTAAAAAAGCCTTTGAATTGTACGATACTTTTGGATTTCCTATCGATTTAACGGCACTTATTTTATCTGAAAAAGGTTATACTTTGGATGAGCAAACGTTTAAAGAAGAATTGCAAAAACAAAAAGAACGCTCACGTTCTGCATCAAAAATTGAAACTGATGATTGGGTGGTTTTATTTGATGATACCGAGGAAGAATTTATTGGCTATGATTTATTATCGGCTAACGTAAAAATATCAAAATACCGAAAAGTAACGTCCAAAAAAGATGGCGATATGTACCAATTGGTGTTTAATATGACCCCTTTTTATCCCGAAGGTGGTGGACAAGTTGGAGATAAAGGTTATTTAGAGGTTCCTAACGGAAATGTAATTTATATTGTAGATACCAAAAAAGAAAACGGTTTAATCATCCATTTTTCAAAGCATTTACCAAAAAATATTAAAGATACTTTTAAAGCAGTTGTTGATGAAAAACAACGTTTTAGAACGGAATGTAATCATACAGCAACACATTTATTACATCAAGCTTTACGTAAAATATTAGGAAAACATGTAGAGCAAAAAGGATCTGCAGTTCATAGTAAATATTTACGTTTTGATTTTTCTCATTTTTCAAAATTATCTGTTAAAGAAATTCAGGAAGTAGAAGATTTTGTAAACGCACGTATTCGTGGGAAATTACCCTTAAAAGAATTCCGTAGTATTCCAATGAAAAAAGCCTTAGAAAAAGGTGCAATGGCTTTGTTTGGCGAAAAATATGGCGATGCAGTACGCATGATAAAATTTGGGAAATCAAAAGAATTGTGTGGTGGAACGCATGTGAAAAATACCAGTGATATATGGCATTTTAAAATAACGCAAGAAGGTGCAATTGCAAGTGGAATTCGTAGAATTGAAGCGATAACAAGTGATGCCGTTAAGGATTTTTATTCGGTACAAGACAAGGAGTTTTCTAAAATAAAATTGGCATTTAAGAATCCGGCAGACACTGTGCAATCGGTTTTAAATTTACAAAATGAAAACAGTAAATTAAAAAAACAGATTGATAGTTTAATGAAAGAAAAAGCACAATTTGTAAAAGGCGATTTAATTAACCAAATTATCGAAATAAATGGTGTCAATTTCTTATCAGCAACTCTAGATTTAGATCCCAAATCTATTAAAGACTTAATGTTTGATATGGGTCAAAAAGTAGACAGTTTGTTTTTTATTGCAGGAACAAAAAGTGAAGACAAAGCGATGTTGACGTGTTTTATTTCTAAAAATTTGGTTGCAGATAAAAATTTAGACGCTGGTAAAGTAGTCCGCGAACTTGGAAAATTAATTCACGGTGGTGGCGGTGGACAACCTTTCTTTGCAACTGCTGGCGGGAGAAATCCAGATGGTATAGATGCAGCCTTGGAAAAAGCAAAAAACTATTTATAATAGATTTATTTAGTAACAATTTTTCTTTTTTAGAGTCTAATAAGAAGTACACTTCTTTACTTTAAAATAATAATAAATGGAAGATAATAATAAAATACTTTGGATTGTAATGGCAGTCGTTTTAGCCGTTGTTGGAATTGAATATTTAATTGCCAAAAAAATGGGTAAAAATGTTTATAGATTTCAAAATACTATTTCCAATCTAACAATGGGCGCTTTTGATAGAGCTGCAGGTTTATTAATGGTACCATTTATTTATTTTTGGTTTGATTTTTTATATAAAAATCTGGCCATTTTTACCATACCAGAAACTAAGTATTATTTTATAGGTGCAGTAATTATATCAGACTTTTTATGGTACATTTATCATACAGCTGGTCATAAGATTAATCTTTTTTGGGGTGCACATATCATACATCATCAAAGTGAAGATTATAATTATACTGTTGCATTAAATTTAACACCTTTTCAAGTTGTGGTTCGTATTATGGTGTGGTCTGCCATGCCAATTTTAGGTTTTTCTGCATCGGTTGTTTTAGGAACGCATTTGGTCATAGGCTTATATCAATTTTTATTACACACAACACTTATTCCTAAATTAGGAATCATTGAAAAATTTATGGTAACACCATCGCATCATCGTGTTCATCACGGAAGTAATGAGGAATATTTAGATAAAAATTTTGGTGGTATTTTTATTATTTGGGATCGATTTTTTGGAACATTTCAAGAAGAAATTGCACCCGTTGCTTTTGGTATAACAAAAGACATTAATACCCGAGATTTTACACCATCTGTATTTCATTATTACCAAACTTTAATGCTTCAAACAAAGCAATTGCCAAATGTAAAAGAGAAATTTTTACTATGGTTTAAAGGACCAGATTGGGTGCCAAATTCTGGTGCATTAAAAATACCTAAGAGATATATTGAAAAAGACACTTACAATTATAATAAGCTATCTAAACCTAACAGATTAATTATTGGATTTTCGGTGGTCTTTTTGTTTTTACTTTTAGCAGAAACCGCTTATATTATGAGTGATATTTCTGTTAATTATGTGTATGGGTTAATTGGTTTTTTAATTTTAACCATGGTAATTATTGGCAGACGTTTGGAAAATAAAAATGTCCTTATTTTAGAATCTATAAAATATTTAGGTTTAGCCGTTTTGTTTTACTTAATTTATGTTTAGATAATTAATTATGACAAATTTTAGAACTGAAATAACGCTTAAAAAGCAAAATCACACTATTGATTATAAAAGTTCTATTGTACTTATTGGTTCGTGTTTTACTCAAAATATTGGAGATAAATTAAATTATTTTAAGTTTAATACTACTATAAATCCGTTTGGCATTTTGTTTCAACCTAGTGCCATTGAAAAATTTATATTATCCAGTATAAATGAGGTTGTTTATACCAATAATGATGTCATTTTTCACAACGAACGTTGGCATTGTTTTGATGCGCATTCCAGCTTGAGTAATGCTAATAAAGACCATTTGTTAAACAATTTAAATGCAATTTTAAAACAAACAAAAATTGAGATTATAAAAGCCTCACATATTTTTATAACATTAGGCTCTTCTTGGGTTTATCGTTTTATAGAATCTGGAGAAGTAGTAGCCAATTGCCATAAAATTCAGCAAAAAAAATTCAATAAGGAGTTGTTATCCATTCAAGAAATTCAAACCAATTTAAACAGTATAATTAACGCAATTAAGTCCGTAAATAAAGAAACAAACATTGTATTTACGTTAAGTCCTGTGCGTCATTTAAAAGATGGTTTTTTGGAGAATAAGCAAAGTAAAGCACATTTGTTGTCAGCCATTTATCAAACCGAAGCAACTTATTTCCCTGCTTATGAAATAATGATGGACGATTTGCGAGATTATCGTTTTTATAAGAAAGATATGGTGCATCCAAACCAAATAGCCTTAGATTATATTTGGGATAAATTTATAACTACTTGGATAAGTACTCCGGCCGTAGAAACTATGGACGAAATAAATCAAATTCAAAAAGGCTTAGCACATAAACCTTTCAATGCTACATCTGAACAACACCATTGTTTTTTACGTGATTTGCAAATGAAGATGGACGATCTAGAAGATCGTTATGGCATTACTTTTTAAAAGCACTCTATCTATCAGTTATTCTGAACACGCCTGTCATGAACTTTTTTCAATGGTTTCAGAATTTTTACCTTTTATAATTCTAAAACCACACTATTGTTGCGTACAGTTTCTTAAATAAATTCAGAAAGACGGTTTTAAATTTAAACATTTAGAATTATTCCTTATCTTGCAAACATTAATATGAAAAAAATCAAATTACTTTTTTTAGGATTTTCACTTTCCATTTTATTTGGAATACATTTTGGATGTGCTCAAAATGGAACAATTCCACCAAAACCAAAGTTAGAAACCAGTGTTTACGATTATGCTACGATATTAAACACCTATCAACTTAAATCATTAGAACAAAAGTTAATTAAATATAACGACACTACTTCTACTCAAATTGTGGTTGCAACAATCCGTTCTTTAGGCGGTAAAAACATTGCCATGTTTGCTACAGAATGGGCACATGAATGGGGAATTGGAGATGCCAAAAAAGACAATGGTGTATTTCTATTAATTGCCAAAGACGATAGAAAATTAACTATTAGAACAGGTTATGGTGTAGAGCATAAATTAACCGATGCTTATTCTAGACGTATTATAGAACAAGTTATAAAACCTGCCTTTAAACAAGGGAATTATTATAAGGGTATAGATGATGGCGTTACTTATATGATGAATGCTTTGAATGGTGAATTTCAAGGACAACCACAACATCAAAAAAGTAATGGAGAAAGCATTCCAATAGTATTCATTATCTTTTTTGTCATTATATTAATCTTAATTCTTTCCAACAGAAATAAAGGAAACCATCATAGAGGACATCGTAATACGACTGGATCTATCTTAGAAACAATTATATTGAGTAATCAAGGTCGTGGTGGCTTTGGCGGCGGCGGTTTTGGTGGAAGTTCTGGAGGTTTTGGTGGCGGAAGTTCGGGCGGAAGCTTTGGCGGCGGTGGCTTTGGTGGCGGCTTTGGCGGAGGTGGTTTTGGTGGCGGTGGCGCAAGTGGCGGTTGGTAATTAACAACCTCTACCCAAAGGTACGAGATATTAATAAGAATTTCTTTTTTATTTCCACGCAGAGCATCGGAGAGTTACACCCAACAGACTACGCTAAAAAAACGTGGAGTTTCACTAATTAAAAACCGATGCCAAATCTTTCCAAAAAGTGGGATACGATTTTTCTACAACCAAAGCATCTTTAATTTCTAAAGACATCAAAAGTGATAATGGCGCAAATGCCATTGCCATTCTATGATCGTCATACGTTTCTATTTGGAAAACTTGATTCTTGATTTTTGCGTTTTGTGTCTTATTTTCTGTTTCACTAAGCAAATGAAAACTATCCTCAGTAATTTTAACTTTAGCACCCAATTTTTTGAGCTCTATTTTTAATGCTTCCAAGCGATCAGTTTCCTTAATTTTTAATGTATGTAAACCGATAATTTCACAAGAAACACTCAATCCAAAACAAGTTACAGCAACAGTTTGCGCAATATCGGGTGTTTTAATAAAATCGAATTTTACCTGTTGTTTTTGTTTGAAATTCGCTATTTTTTCTAGATAAATAGCATCCTTATTAAACGTAGTTTTCACACCAAAATGCGTATATATTTCTGCTAAAGCAGAATCACCTTGACGACTATTTTTTTGAAAAGAACTTAGTTTTATTTTACCATTTTCACTTAACGCCACCAAACTGTAATAATACGATGCCGATGACCAATCGGATTCTATTGTAATGGCAGTTGGTTTTATTACTTTTTTTGGTAAAACAGTAATGGTATTTTTATCCCAAGTTGTTTCAATACCAATTTTATTGAGAAATGATATAGTCATTTCAATATAAGGTATCGATGTAATTTCTCCTTTCAATTCAATGTGTAAACCGTCTTTTAAAGATGGCGCAATAAGTAATAAAGCTGAAATGTATTGACTGCTTACATTACCTTGAATTCTCACTTTATTTTGGATTAATTCAACACCTTTTATTTGTATTGGTGGATAACCTTCTTTGTCCAAATAGGTAATATCAGCTCCAAGCGACAACAAAGCATCCACTAATATTTTTATAGGACGATTTTGCATCCTTTCCGATCCAGTAAGCACTAAATTACATCCTTTTTTTATAGAAAAATACGCTGTTAAAAAGCGCATGGCTGTACCAGCATGACCAATATCTATCGTTTTTTCTTTGCCAGATAAAGCCTTCGTTAAGACAATAGTATCGTGAGAATTAGACACATTTTCTAACCTTAAATCATCAAATATTTGCTGTAAAATCAATAAACGGTTCGATTCGCTTTTTGAGCCTGTGATGTTTATTGACGCATCAAATGCTAATTTTCCAATATTGTTTAAGGTCAAATTCATTAATCAATTAAATCATTTTTAAATAATTAATTTCCTGTTTAGTTAGTGATCTATGGAAACCACGTGGTAAATTTTTCTTAGTTAAACCTGCAAAAATAACACGATCAAGTTTTACAACCTTGTAACCAAAATGAGCGAATATTTTACGTACAATTCTATTTCTACCCGAGTGAATTTCAATACCAATTTCGGTTTTTGGTTGATTGTCTATATACGATACTTTATCAACGAATACCATTTTTCCTTCCAACACAAAATTTTCTCCAATTTTATGTAAATCTTTCATGGATAATTTTTTATCTAAAGATGCGTGATATAATTTACGCACATTATGTTTTGGATGCGTTAATTTTTTAGTCATTTCACCATCATTAGTAAACAATAACAAGCCAGTTGTTGCTCTATCTAATCGTCCAACAGGATAAACACGTTCTTTAGTTGCGTTTACAATTAAATCCATTACGGTTTTTCTGCCACGCTCATCATCCATTGTGGTGATGTAGTTTTTTGGCTTATTTAGTAAAACATATTGCTTTTTTTCGGGTGTTAAAAGCTGACCATCAAAACGAACAATATCATTGGCTTTCACTTTGTAACCCATTTCGGTAATTGTTTTTCCGTTAACCGATGCACTTCCAGCACCAATATACACATCTGCTTCTCTACGTGAACAAATACCTGCGTTGGCAATGTATTTATTCAAACGAATACCATCAGATGATTTTTTTGTATCGTCTTTAGTTTCAGACGGTTTTTTCTTGTAATGTTTAATCGTATTTGGGTTGATACGATAATTTCGATCCTTTGGGTTACCAAATTTTTTGTCTTTACCAGACGATGCATTTGATTTTGTAGGATTACTTTTTGAGGTTTTTGATTTGCCTTTTGAGGCTTGTCGTCCTCGCGACGAGTTTTTGTTTTGTGACATTTTTATTTTTATTAATTACGTTTATTATGAATTCTCATTCTGAACTGTTTTTTCTAAACGGTCATTCTGAATTTAATCTCTGAACGGTCATTCTGAACTTGTTTCAGAATCTTTTCTATAGCAAGCATATTACATTAAAACAACACGCTCACTAATTTCCTTTGCTATTTTTACCATTTCTTCTTTAGAAAAACGTTCTTTTTTATTGAATTGAATGTCTTCCATAGCCTGTAATGGAATTAAATGTACGTGAACATGCGGTACTTCTAAACCAATAACACTCATTCC
The DNA here is from genome assembly GCA_036478895.1 of Flavobacteriaceae bacterium. Lineage (GTDB taxonomy): Bacteria > Bacteroidota > Bacteroidia > Flavobacteriales > Flavobacteriaceae > S010-17. The sequence goes on from JAZGEV010000141.1 coordinate 37,460, forward strand.
AATACGTTTACAAGGTATTGTTTTTTCTAAGGCTAACGCTATTTTTTTGGAAAACGAAAACAAATCTGCATAAGTTTTATCATCCAAATCAAATACTTTATTCACTTCCTGTTTTGGAACAACCAATGTGTGTCCCTTTGCATTGGGATTTACATCCAAAAAAGCGATAAAATTAGCATCTTCGGCAATTTTAAAACATGGAATTTCTCCATTTATTATTTTAGTAAATATGGAAGCCATTATCTAGAAATATTTAAAATTTCTAATTTCATAATACCTACAGGCACTTGAATTTCTGCAATATCACCAACTTCTTTACCTAACAAACCTTTTCCGATAGGCGAATTTATTGAAATTTTACCTTCTTTAATATTAGTCATCGCATCAGCCACAAGCGTATATTCAAATTCTTTATTGGTTGTTAAATTTTTTAATTTCACTTTAGATAAAGCCAATACTTTGCTTAAATCCATATCAGATTCATCGATTAAACGGGCATTTGCAACCACATTTTTAAGTTTTGCAATTTTATATTCCAAGTGAGATTGTTCTTCTTTTGCAGCGTGGTACTCAGCATTCTCACTTAAATCACCTTTATCTCTTGCATCTGCAATGGCTTGCGTGATATTTGGTCTGTCAACCATTTCTAGTTGTTCTAGCTCGGCTCTTATTTCAATTAATCCTGCTGCCGTATAGTATGATAGTTTACTCATAATTCTTAATTTTAACCTAAAAATCTCAAGACTAATATTTCTTATTAGGCTGAGATTTAGGCGACAAAGATACGATATATTCTAATATTTTGCTCTAGAATACTAAAAAAGTGATTTTGGTACAAATTGGATGAAATTTTTAATAGACTTAAGACTACTGAAATAAATTCAGGATAAATTGCTATGCTTTAAGAGGCTAGAAACAAGACAGCATTATGACAGATAATCATTTTTTAACACAACCCTACTAGGGTTTTAAACCCTAGTAGGGTTAAATTTATTTTATGATTATACATTAAATTTGAGTCTTGTTTATTGATTCGAAAAGTAAAACAGCCTTTTTTTCTTCTCTAGAATACTCATACTAAAAGTTGTATTTTAGCGTTTTTAAAACAAGATTATTTGTTATGAAACAGTTTTTTATTTTAGTTTTATTTTTGGGCTTATTCTCTTGCGATAGTGATGAAGTAGATACAACGTATTTACCCAATGTGTCTGTAAATGAAGAGGTTAATTTAAATTTACCACAATTCCAAGATTTGTTAATTGGCGGTGGATTTGCATATGCAAATGGCGGCATAGAAGGTTTAATTATTTACAATACAGGTATTGGTTATGTAGCTTTTGATCGTGCTTGTCCGCATATTCCATTACAGCAATGTTCTACAATGAGCGTAGATGGAATTTATATGGTGTGTCCGTGTGATGATAAGCGTTTTCAAATTAATAATGGTGCGCCAGAAGATGGTACTATTCACCAATCTGCTCGGTTTTATAACGTGACTCAAAATGGCAATATTTTGGTGATTAGGAGTTAGGTTTTCTATTACTTTTTTTCCGTATTTTTGCTAAATGAAAAATTATTTTTCTTCACAGTTTAGATTAGGTGTTCTTGGTGGCGGACAATTGGGTAGAATGTTATTGACCGAAACTCAGAAATTCGATATTTTTACCTCAATTTTGGAAAATTCTAAGGATGCGCCTTGTGCAGAAATTGCCAATGAATTTATACTTGGTGACATTAAAAATTACGATGCAGTATATAACTTCGGTAAAACTATAGATGTGTTGACTATTGAAATTGAACACGTAAATATTGAGGCTTTATTACAACTAGAAAAAGAAGGTTTAAAAATTTTTCCACAACCCAAAGTGTTACAAGTTATACAGCATAAAGGCTTGCAGAAAGATTTTTACACACAACATAAAATTCCCACTGCGCCATACCAACGTTTTGACTCTTTGGATTCGTTAAAAAAAGCCGATTTAGATTTTCCGTTTATTTGGAAAACTGCACAGTTTGGTTATGATGGAACAGGTGTGAAAAAAATTAATTCAATAACAGATTTGGACAATTTACCCAATGTGGCTTGTATTGTGGAGAATTTAATTCCGTTTAAAAACGAATTAGCCGTAATTGTTGCACGTTCGGAAAGTGGAGAAGTAGTGACTTATCCTGTGGTGGAAATGGAATTTCATCCAGAGGCAAATCAGGTAGAATATGTACTTTGTCCTGCTCGTATAACAGATGATATTGCTGTAAAAGCGCGTCAAATTGCATTGGATGTTGCCAATGCTTTTGAACATGTTGGCTTGTTGGCCGTTGAATTATTTTTAACCAAAGAGGATGAAATTATTGTCAACGAAGTTGCTCCAAGACCTCATAATAGCGGACATTATAGTATTGAAGGTTCTTATACCAATCAGTTTGAGCAACACGTGCGCGCAATTTTGAATTTGCCTTTAGGTAATACCGATAGTGTTTTAGCGTCCGTTATGGTGAATTTGGTTGGCGCTGAGAATAACACTGGCGATGTCCATTATAAAAATATGAATGAAATACTTAAAATGAAAGGTGTAACGCCTCATATTTATGGTAAAAAGCAGACCAAACCTTTTCGTAAAATGGGACACGTAACTGTCGTTAATAAAGATATTAATGAAGCTCGTAAAACGGCTGAGTTGGTGAAAAAAACGATTTCTGTTGAGAGTTTTTAGCTATCAAAATATGAATCACTTAGGTTTAAAATTATTCTAAAGCGTTCTCGACTTCGCTCGTACTGACAGAAAATTAATTTTACTCACTCAAACACTTCAAATAAATTCTCACTATTGAATTGATATTTAGTTTCAAAACCTGAATAATTTGTTATTTTATCTAGTAACTCTATTTTAAAATTTGATTGTTTTGCAAACGGAGAAATTTTTAAATCGTTTAAATGTTGGGCTAAATATTCTTGTTCGGTTTGTCCTGGCGTTGGAATAAAAAAGGCTTTTTTTTGTAAAACTGCTAAGTCCATTATTGTAGAATATCCAGACCTAGCAATGACTAACTCACTTTTATTTAGTGCTTTTATAAGTTCGGTTTGGTTTAAAAAATCGACAAACTTCATAGTTTGCGTGTTTTTTAATTTGGTTGTTGGATTTAATAAACCGCGAACGAAAAGTATTTTTTTATCAGTTTTATCGAGTTCAATTACTAATTTTTTTTCTAAGATATTACGTTGTAATTCTATACCCGATAACAATACTAGAACATCGTATTTATAATTTTGAATTGCTTTTTCTTCTCTTTTAAACCTGCTTAATACGCCAATGAATTTTGTATTGATAGTGCTTTCATTAAAAGTCGTTAATTTACCAGAAAGACGCGGCGTTTTTTTAACATCTGGAATCCAAACTTCATTGTATTTAAACAATTGTTTTTGATGTAGTTTACTGGTTAAAAATGTTGTTAAGCCAGATAATACTTGAACTTGATGTGTTATATAAACCGTTGGAATATCTCGGCTATAAACACCAAAACGGTTATCGGAAATGAGGCCTTTTATCTTTTCTTTTTCAATGATTTCTGCCACCATTTTACGTTCTTGTCTAATGGCTTTTATTATTTTAGGTGTTTGAGAAAAGAGTTTGAGTTTTAAAAAATAGCCATATTTGGCATACATAATATCATATGCTGGTAAGGTGTAACTCTTAAGAGTGGGAAATTCGTTTTTTAAGTAGTTTAAAGCATTTCCGTCACTTGCAATAATGGGTTCAAAACCTTGTTCTATTAATGCATTGATTATTGGAACACATCTAGTTGCATGTCCAAAGCCCCAATTTAATGGCGCTATTAGTATTTTTTTTGATGAAACTAGGTTCATTTTTAAGTATAATTTTTCATTACTTTATGCCAAATTTAGGTAATTAAATTATTGTATTTAGCCCAAAGACCCTGATAAAAACAAGGTTAGTTCAACTAACAGTTTTGAGTTCGTCTACTTGACTTCTCAAAATTGAGTTTTACTAAATCAAATCCTGTCCAATATCGGTTCTAAAATTCATACCGTTAAATTTAATTTTTGCAATATTTTTATAGGTTTTATCTAAAGTTTCCTGAATATTATCTCCATAAGACGTTATGGCTAAAACACGTCCACCATTAGTAAAAATAGAGTCATTTTCTTGTTTTGTACCTGCGTGAAACACTATGGAATCTGTTACTTTTTCTAAGCCCAATATTTCTTTCCCTTTTTCATAAGCTTCGGGATAACCACCAGAAACTAGCATGACCGTTGCGGCAGTTCTTGTATCAATTTCTAAATTGAATTCGGCTAATTTTTCATCGGCTACAGCTTTAAACAAAGCAACTAAATCCGATTTTATTCTAGGCACAACCACTTCGGTTTCGGGATCACCAAAACGCACGTTGTATTCTATCACAAAAGGCTCGTTATTCACTTTTATTAATCCAATAAACACGATGCCTTTATATGGCAAGTTGTCTTTTTGCAATCCATTTATGGTTGGCTTTACAATGCGTTCTTCTACTTTATTAAGGAAAATTTCATCGGCAAAAGATACTGGAGAAACTGCGCCCATTCCGCCTGTATTCAACCCTTTATCGCCTTCGGAAATGCGTTTGTAATCTTTAGCGTAAGGTAGAATTTTATATGATTTTCCATCGGTTAATACAAAGCAAGAGAGCTCTATGCCATCCAAAAACTCCTCGATAACTACTTTGTTACTTGCTTCACCAAATTTTTTATTGGTTAGCATCTCGTTAAGTTCAGCTTTGGCTTCATTGATATCATCTAATATCAATACGCCTTTTCCTGCTGCTAATCCATCTGCTTTTAAGACATAAGGAGATTTTAAGGTTTCCAAAAAGTCGTATCCTTTTTCAACGGTTTCTTTGGTGAAACTTTGATAACCAGCGGTTGGTATATTATGACGGAATAAAAATTCTTTGGTAAATTCTTTGGATCCTTCGAGTCTTGCAGCTTCTTTTTGCGGTCCAATTACGGCTACATTTTTGAGTTGTTCATCGGCTAAAAAAAAGTCGTGTATGCCGTTGACCAATGGGTCTTCTGGTCCAACAAAAACCATATTAATTTGGTTTTTTAAAACGGTTTTTTTTATAGCCTGAAAATCATTTACGCTTATAGGCAAGTTTGTACCAACTTGCATTGTTCCTGCATTTCCTGGCGCAATAAATAGTTTATTTAATTGCTTGCTTTGCGCTAATTTGTGTGCTATGGCGTGTTCTCTTCCGCCTGAGCCTAGTATTAATATGTTCATTTAATATGCTTTATCTTCACCTTTAAAAACGCCAATGGTTTGTAATATAATTTTCATATCCAAGAAAAACGACCAATTCTCTACATAAAAAATATCATATTTCACTCTGTTTTTTATATCTCTATCGGTTTCTATCTCACCTCTATAACCTTTAACTTGAGCTAAACCTGTAATGCCAGGTTTAACAAAATGGCGTACCATATATTTACTTACCGTTGTTTTGAATATTTCTGATTGAGAATACATATGTGGTCTTGGGCCAACAACACTCATATCACCAAGTAATACATTGATAAATTGAGGTAATTCATCAATACTTGTTTTTCTAATTTTTTGCCCAATTTTAGTGACTCTTAAATCCCCTTTTGTAGCTTGAATTTTATCAGCATTTTTATTAACACCCATTGATCTAAACTTGTAGCAAGTAAATGGTTTTCCGTTAATACCTTCTCTTGTTTGTTTAAAAATAATTGGTCCTTTTGTTTCTTTTTTAATTAATACCC
>JAZGEV010000142.1:0-11178 GCA_036478895.1 Flavobacteriaceae bacterium
TTAAAGTACGGAATGCCTTTTTTTTGTTACAAAGGGAAAATGTTTTGTTATTTGTGGACAGATAAGAATACAGCGCATCCATATATTGGTTTTGTAGAAGGTAATAGAATGAATTCAGCTGATTTGGAACAAGGAAACAGATCACGTATGAAAATTTTTCGTATAAATCCCAATGCAGATATTCCACTAAAAAAAATACAGCAATTACTAAATATAGCTTTGAATTTTTATAAAGATGGCATTATAAAGATTAAATAATTCCTACTTTATTGCTTTTGTGGACTGCAATTATTGGACAGGATATATAATTTAAAAAGAAAAACCTGAAATTAATAATTTCAGGTTTTATTATAATAGTCAAAAAACACATTTAAACACCTAAAGATGTTAGTAACGATTTTAACTGTGGATTAGAAGGTCTTGGTGCATTTGAATTCACAATATTTCCTTGTGGATCTATCAATAAAAAGCGTGGAATACTATTAATAGTATATTTTTTAATGAAATCTGAAGCAAAAGCTTTATCAGCAAACAATTGTTCACCTGTCATGTTTTTACTTTTCACCATTGATTTCCATTTTTTATTTGCATTCTCCAAAGAACCATGACGTCTTGCACCATCAACAGAAATACTTACAAAAGAAATGTTTTTACCTTTAAATTCGTGTTCCAGTTTTTGTAAATAAGGTATTTCTCTTGTACAAGGTCCACACCAAGTTGCCCATACATCAACATAAACATACTTACCTTTATAATCATCCAATGATTTTGTGCCACCTTTTATATTTTCATAATTAAAAAATTTAGGAGAAGGCTTTCCTTTTCCAAGCGCAGTAAGTAAATGACGTTGTTTAGAATAATTAGTCTTTAAATAGTCAATTAAACGTTTGTTTTTATTAGTTTCATCGGCTTTTAAAGCTGAATCTATGCCGTTTGGCGCTAACATTGTACTAAATGATTTCTCAAGATGTGCAACTTTTACATTAAAAGCGGTTTCATCCATCTTAAAGAAATCTTTAATCTTATTCATTTTTTCAACCTTATCAAATTTTTTCTTTTTAAGAATATAAGTTGATGTCTCTGAACCTTGCCCGCTAAAATTCAGCGATTTATCAAAACTAGAGTACGAATAATTTAATGATATATCAGAACCATTTTTTAAATAAATAATCGTTTTATTCTTACCATCATAAAAGTTATGATAGCCAGCTTTCTTTACTTTAAGAGTGTCAGAAAAAGTACCATCATTTAGAATTGGAATTTTTTTGCTAAATCCTCTACTACTTACAATTACTTCTGTAGCATTATTATCGGCAATTAAGCCAGATAAACTTGCGTATTCTGATGAATGTTTACTTTCACATGAAAATAAAAAACTCACTAGGACTATAATTATTGCTAATTGTGTTTTCATTAAAGATATTTTTTATTTTAATATTTTATCAAATAGTGCTTTTGTACTAGGTTCTGATGGTCTAGATGCATCAGAATTTACCACATTTCCTTTTGGGTCAATTAATATAAAACGAGGAATACCATTTATACCGTAAGCCTTAACAAAATCTGATTTCCAATCATTATCTGCAAATAATTGAATACCACTCATTTCTTTATCTTTTATCATTTGCCTCCAAGCATCATGCTTATCTTTTTTATCTACAGAAATACTTACAAATTCTATATTTTTATTATGAAATTCTTTCTCTAATTTTTGCAAATGAGGAATTTCAGCTTTACAAGGTCCACACCAAGTTGCCCAAACATCAACATAAACATACTTTCCTTTTAACGATTTTAAAGATGTTTTACCACCTTTATAATTTTCATAATTAAACTGCGGTGAAGGATTTCCTTTAAGTTTTGCAACTTTAGCCTTAGCGTCATAATTACTTAACATAAATTTACTCATTCCAGTTAAACTCTTTTTTTCTGATGCTGCTAAACCTGTGTCTAAGCCTTTAAATGAATCAATTAAATTTGAAAATTTCCCTTCAACTTTAACCAATTCTTTTTCGAAAGAAGGTTTGTCCATTTCATAAATATTATTTGAAAAAGCCGTTTCTTTTAACAGTGCTTTTTTAGCTAAATAATTATTGGTTTCAGATCCTTTTCCAGTGTACACAAGAGTTTCATCAAACATTTTTGTATCTAAATTTAACGTAATGTTATCACCATTTTTCAAGAACATTGATGTAACTTCATTACCATCAGAGAAACTCAATCTTGTTCCTTTTTCTGATAAATGTAAAGTGTCAGAAAAAGTACCGTCTTTGGCAATTTTAATTTCTTTGGAATAGCTTCTACCTTTTATAGAACCATCTTTTCCTAAATGATTTGTTATTTTTCCTGATACTGTAGCGTAATCTAATGCTACTTCCTTTTTACAAGAAGTAATAAGTGCTATCAATATTGATAATTGCAAGACTCTTTTAAACATAATTTTTTATTTTAAAGTTAGTAAATAGATACTCTTGTCGAGTTTTACAAATGTAAACTATTTTTTTACAATTTACTTACTTAATATTTGCATAATATACTTTGATTGTTGAATTTTGGGGAAATTTTAATAATATATGCAATCTACTCATTTTATCAATTCAGATTTTTTAACAATCTCAGTAATAAACGACATCATTTCTTTAAATAAAAAATTGGAATTATCGCCTACTGCAATTGAAAAAATTACGACTTGTCGCAATTACTTAGATGAAAAAATAAAAACATCAAAAAAACCAATTTACGGTATAAATACTGGGTTTGGATCTCTTTGCGATGTTGAAATTGAAACAGCAAATTTGCAGTTATTACAAGAGAATTTAGTAAAATCACATGCTTGTGGTACTGGTGAAAAAGTTCCAAAGTCCATCGTTAAATTAATGATTTTACTTAAAATTCAATCTTTAAGTTACGGCCATTCTGGCGTGCAATTAAAAACAGTTAACCGTTTAATTGATTTATACAATAATGATATTTTGCCAATAATATATACTCAAGGCTCTCTTGGTGCATCTGGTGATTTAGCACCTCTAGCTCATTTAGCATTGGCATTAATTGGTGAAGGTGAGGTTTGTATTGATTCAAAAATCATATCGGCGAAAGCAATGTTAAAAGAAAAGGGCTGGGAAAAAATTGAGTTACAATCCAAAGAAGGATTGGCATTATTAAACGGCACGCAATTTATGAGTGCTTATGGTGTTTCTCAACTTATTGATTCCTATAAATTATCCTATTTAGCTGACGTAATTGGTACAACCTCCTTGGAAGCTTTTGATGGTAGAATTTCGCCTTTTAACGCACTTATTCATTTGGTAAGACCTCATAACGGTCAAATAAAAACAGCTCAAAGAATCACTGATTTTTTAAGTGATAGTGATATTATTCAACAGCAAAAAAATCACGTACAAGATCCGTATTCTTTTAGATGTATGCCGCAAGTTCATGGTGCTACTAAAGACACACTTGCTTTTATAAAAAAAACAATGGAAACAGAAATCAACTCTGTTACGGATAATCCAAATATTTTTGTACAAGAAGATTTAATAATTTCTGGTGGAAATTTTCATGGACAACCATTAGCCTTAGCTCTAGATTATCTTGCTATTGCAATGTCTGAGTTGGGCTCAATATCAGAAAGACGAACGTATCAATTAATATCTGGTCAAAGAGGTTTGCCAGCATTTTTAATTAGTAATCCTGGCTTAAATTCTGGTTTTATGATTCCTCAATATACAGCTGCAAGTATTGCAAGCCAAAATAAACAATTAGCAACACCAGCTAGTGTAGATAGTATTGTATCAAGTAATGGACAAGAAGATCACGTTAGTATGGGCGCAAATTCAGCCACAAAAGTTAAACGTATTGTTGATAATGTAACGCGTATACTAGCCATTGAATTATTTACTGCCTCACAAGCAATTCATTTTAGAGCGCCTTTGAAAACGAGTCCGTTTTTAGAAAGTTTTATTTCTTTATTCCGTACGGATGTTCCATTAGTAGAGAAGGATCGCGTATTACATTATGATATTAAAAACGCAATAGGATTTATTGAAAATATGACTATTGATAATGCGGAATTGTTTTAAACCTAAAATTGATAATTATATTGAAAATAGCATATGAAATATCTTTCTAGTATTCAAAATCCATTAATTAAAAATATCTTATTACTTAAAGAAAAGTCAAAAGCTCGTAAAAAACAAGGCTTATTTATTTTGGAAGGTGTTCGTGAATTAGGTTTTGCTTTAAAAGCAAATTATAAATTGACTACACTCCTATTCTACTCTGAATTAATTAGTGAAGATGATGTTAATCAATTAATTGATAATCAAAATGTTGAACTGATTGAAATATCAAAAGAAGTTTATCAGAGATTAGCGCTTAGGTCTACAACAGAAGGCATTATCGCCATTGTAAAAACAAAAGAATTTAGCTTGGAATCTATTCGTTTTAAAAACAAAACACCATTAATTCTTGTTGCCGAAGCGCCTGAAAAACCTGGGAATATTGGCGCACTTCTAAGAACAGCCGATGCAGTAAATGCAGATGCTGTATTTATTGCAAATCCTAAAACGGATATGTATAATTCAAATATCATTCGCTCTAGTGTAGGTTGTATTTTCACAAACACTATTGCAATTGATTCTAGTGAAAATATAATACAGTTTTTACAAAAACAAAAAGTTCAATTGTTTTCTGCAGCCTTAAAAGAAGATTCTGAAATTTATACAAAGCAAGATTTTACGAAGTCAACAGCTATAATAGTTGGCACTGAAGCAACAGGTCTAAGCGATGAATGGCTTAAACAAAGCAAAAATATAATTATACCAATGCTTGGTGTTATTGATTCTTTAAATGTATCCGTATCTGCAGCAATAATTCTTTTTGAAGCGAATAGACAACGAAGTCTAAAATAAGATTATTTATTCTTTTTTAAAAATGATTTTAAAGCATCGTCTAATTCGTTGGTATCACCCAAAAAACCATTATTAGAAGGTTTTATTGGTGTTATCTCAATTACTTCTTTCTTTTGTGTGGTGTCAATTGCAAGAATTGAATTTTCATTAGAGGCATTTATGTTTTGCTCACTACTTTGAAAATAATCGTATACTTCAACCTCACTCATACCTGCTATTTCTAAAAAGAAATCATCGTATGTTAAATTGTAGTTTTTAAGAATTTCATGAAAAGTTTGTTCAGCAACATTGACATCATGTTTTTCAATTTCTAAAATTGTTTTGTATATACTTTCTGCTATTTCTCTTACTTTAGTTGGTACAGCTTTTCTTCTTGCATAATGAGAGATAATATTACCTTCTTTATCAAAAGTAGTTTCAAACTTGGTAACTACCCAGTAATAATTTCCATCCTTGGTTTTATTCTTAACTATTGCATACAAATTTTTACCTTTATGCAATTTATTCCATAAGGTTTTAAATATCACTTTTGGCATATCTGGATGCCTTATTATATTGTGGGCTTTGCCTATTAGCTCTTCATTACTATAACCACAAATTTCAATAAAATAATCGTTTGCATATTGTAATAGTCCTTTATAATCTGTCTTGGACATTATTACTTTGTTTGGCGCAATATGGACTTCTTTTTCAATAGAATCAATCATACTCTTTTTTTTCTACAAATATAGAAAACATCTTTGATTAATGCTAATTGATTTAATTTTTGTGTTTGTATAATTTAATTAGTCTAATTTTTAATTTTATAATAATAAATTTCAAGTTATTCTTAATTTGTATTGTATAATTGATTATTTTTATTCTATGGCTTATAGTGAAGAAGAAAAAAAAGAAATAACACGTAGATATAAAGATTTACTAAGTGATACTTATGAAACTTTAACAACGTCTGATAAAGATTTAATAAGAAAAGCTTTTGATTTATCTGTTGAAGCGCATATAGATCAACGGCGTAAAACTGGTGAACCATATATTTATCATCCTATTGCTGTTGCTAAAATTGTTTCAAATGAAATTGGGCTTGGCGCAACTTCTATTGCTGCGGCCTTGCTTCATGATGTGGTTGAAGATACACCATACACTGTAAGCGATATGGAGACTATTTTTGGTAAAACTATCGCACGTATTGTGAATGGATTAACAAAAATATCACATCTTAAAAAAGATCAAGATGTTTCATTACAAGCAGAAAATTATAGGAAAATGCTCCTTACATTACATGATGATGTAAGAGTGATTTTAATAAAAATTGCCGATCGCTTGCATAATATGCAAACTATGGATGCTATGCCACCTCATAAGCAAGTGAAAATATCATCCGAAACATTATATATTTATGCTCCTTTAGCTCATAGGTTGGGTTTATATAATATTAAATCTCAATTGGAAGATTTAGGCTTAAAATATACTGAACCAGAAATTTACACAGAAATATTCAATAAAATTACGCAAAGTAAAGAAGAACAGGATATTTATATTAAAACCTTTACTAAAGTCATTCAAAAATCATTAAATGAAGAGAAATTAAATTATGAAATAAAAGGACGTCCAAAATCCATTTTTTCTATTCGTAAAAAAATGCTCAATCAAGGTGTTACTTTTGATGAGATCTACGATAAATTCGCAATAAGAATAATTTATAAAAGTGAACGTAAAAAAGAAAAATTTAAAGCTTGGCAAATTTATTCTATTGTTACAGATCATTTTACACCAAATCCAAAAAGACTTAGAGATTGGATTACACAACCAAAATCCACAGGTTATGAAGCACTACACATCACTGTAATGGGCTTAAAGGGCCGTTGGGTTGAAGTTCAAATACGTTCTGAGCGTATGAATGAAATTGCAGAAAAAGGATATGCAGCTCATTTTAAATACAAACAAGGAAATGCTAAGGAAAGTGGTTTAGAAACTTGGCTAAATCTATTAAAGGAAACCTTAGAAAACCCCGACAATAATGCCATTGATTTTGTAGAACAATTTAAATTAAATCTATACTCTAAAGAGATTTATATTTTCACACCAAATGGCGATATTAAAAACCTTCCAAAAGGCGCAACACCTGTAGATTTTGCATTTGCAATACATAGTGAAGTTGGCTTGCGTTGCAAAGGCGCCAAAGTAAATGGTAAAATTGTCCCTCTTAGTTATACTTTAAATAGTGGCGATCAAGTAGAAATAATAACATCTAAGAATCAAAAGCCAAAATTAAGTTGGTTAGACTTTGTAGCAACGGCAAGTGCTAGATCCAAAATAAAAAGTTCCTTAAAGGATGAAGAGAAAAATATTGCAAACGAAGGAAAAGAAATTTTAACTCGAAAATTACGTCATATTAAAATTCCATTTAATGAAGGTACTATAAATGAAATGGTTAATTTTTTTAAATTAAACACGAGCTTAGATTTGTTTTATAAATTTGGCGATGGAAGTCTTGAAAATAAAGATCTAAAAGAGTTTGCAGCAAATAAAAAGAATACGTTTTATAATTTTTTTAAATCTACAATTCGTAAAAAGAGTACAAACCCAAATAATGGCTTAAAATCAAATTTGAAATATGATTTATTGGTTTTTGGTAAAGAACAAGATAAACTAGATTACAATCCAGCAAAATGTTGTACTCCAATACCTGGAGATCGTGTTTTTGGATTTATTACAATTAATGAAGGTATTAAAGTGCATAAGCATTCTTGTCCAAATGCAGTCTCGTTGCAAGCCAATTACTCATATCGAATTTTACAAGCAAAATGGGTAGACTCCTCACAGCAAAAACATCGTGTATCGCTTAAACTTAATGGTATGGATAATGCTGGATTGGTTAGTGATGTAACCAAAATTTTGAATGATTTAAAAGTAAACCTTTGCAGTATTAACATTAATGGTGATGAAGGTTATTTTGATGGAAAATTGAGCGTTGAAATCAATAATAAAGATCAATTAAAAACTATTTTAGAGCGTTTGAAAAAAGTTGAAGGAATAATAAAAATTAGTAGAGCACATTCATAATTTAACATGTTTAAAACTTGTTTATTATTTTATAAATAATTTGGATTTTTAAGGCTATTAACTCGTAAATTTGTTTTTTAATATGTATAATCAAAAAAATGAGTAGTCCTAAAAATCAAGAAATTGTAAAAACTGTTTTTACAAAATTTTTAGAAACCAACAAACATAGAAAAACACCAGAACGTTTTGCAATTTTGCAAGAGATATATGCGCACGATGATCATTTTGATATAGAATCTCTGTATGTATATATGAAGGATAAGAACTATCGTGTGAGTAGAGCAACTTTATACAATACAATAGAACTTTTATTGGAAAGTGGTTTGGTAAGAAGGCATCATTTTGGTCAAAATCAATCGCATTACGAAAAATCATATTTTAACAAGCAGCATGATCATGTTATTTTAACTGATACAAACGAAGTTATTGAGTTTTGTGATCCAAGAATAGACACTATAAAAAAAACAATAGAAGACGTTTTTGATATAAAAATAGATAAACATTCACTCTATTTTTATGGACAACGTAATAAAAAATAAAAATATAAAATAAATCTACGTAGTTATGAAACTACGTTTAAAAAATTAAAACACATAAAAAATGGTTGATTTATTATTAGGCTTACAATGGGGAGATGAAGGGAAAGGTAAAATTGTTGATGTACTTACAAAAAACTATGACATTATTGCACGTTTTCAAGGTGGTCCAAATGCAGGACATACATTGATTTTTGATGGAAACAAGCACGTTTTACATACAATTCCATCAGGTATATTTCACGATAATGCTGTAAATGTTGTTGGAAATGGTGTTGTTATTGATCCTGTAATTTTTAAAAAAGAATTAGACAATTTAGCCGATTATAATATCGATTTTAAATCTAAATTATTAATTTCTAGGAAAGCTCACGTTATACTGCCTACGCATCGGTTATTAGATGCTGCATCAGAAGCTGCGAAAGGAAAAGCCAAAATTGGCTCAACTCTTAAAGGCATTGGACCAACGTATATGGATAAAACTGGTAGAAATGGTTTTAGAGTTGGTGATTTTGAATTGGATGATTGGAAAGAAAAATTTCATGCATTAACTAGAAAACACATTTCAATGTTAGATTATTTTGATATTGATATTCAATACGATTTAAAAGAATTGGAAGCAGAGTTTTTTGTTGGCGTAAAGCGCTTAAAAGAACTTACATTTATTGATAGTGAAGAATATCTACAACAAGCCATGCGAGATCATAAAACCATTTTGGCAGAAGGCGCACAAGGTTCATTACTTGATATTGATTTTGGAACGTATCCTTTTGTAACGTCATCCAACACAACTGCTGCTGGCGCTTGTACTGGATTAGGTGTTGCACCTAATAAAATTGGAAAAGTAGTTGGTATCTTTAAAGCTTATGTAACACGTGTTGGCTCTGGTCCTTTTCCAACTGAATTGTTTGATGAAAATGGTAAAGAAATGGCTCGAATTGGACAAGAATTTGGCGCTACAACGGGCAGACCTAGACGTTGTGGATGGTTAGATTTAGTCGCTTTAAAATATGCTGTTGAAATAAATGGTGTAACCGAATTATCTATGATGAAAGCAGATGTTCTATCTGGTTTTGACACACTTAAAATAGCAACTTCATACAATTATAAAGGAAAAAAAATAAGTCATTTCCCTTATAATATTGAACCAAATAATGTGAGTGTTAATTATAAAGAAGTAACTGGATGGCAAAAAGACATAACTGCACTTTCTTCTATAAATCAATTGCCAGATAATGTGAATAGCTATATAAAAATTATTGAAGATTTTGTTGGCGTTTCTGTATCAATTGTTTCGGTTGGACCAGATAGAAAGCAAACATTATTTGTGTAATTTATGTCATTAAAGGATAATTTAGAATCTATATTAAAGTCTATTCCAAATGATGTAACATTAGTTGCTGTATCTAAAACCAAACCCATTAGAATGATTCAAGAACTCTATAATGCAGGTCATCGTGTTTTTGGAGAGAATAAAGTACAAGAAATGTGTGCCAAGTTTGAGGAATTACCAAAAGATATTTCTTGGCATATGATTGGTCACCTTCAACGTAATAAAATAAAATACATGGCGCATTTTGTGGATTTAATTCACGGCGTTGATAGTATTAAAACCTTAAAGGAAATTAATAAGCAAGCAAAAAAACACAATCGTATAATTAGGTGTTTGCTTCAAGTGAAAATTGCGAGTGAAGATTCTAAATTTGGTTTATCTTTTAATGAAACTAAATCCATATTAGCAAACAGTGACCTAAAGGCGTTGGCGAACATTAAAATTTGCGGTCTTATGGGAATGGCTAGTTTCACAACCGATGAAACTCAAATTGCCAGAGAATTTAAATCATTAAACGTTTTTTTTAATGACGTAAAATCAGAAAACACAAACAATATAATTTTGGAAACACTATCTATGGGTATGAGTGGTGATTATACTATTGCAATTGACAATGGAAGCACTTTGGTGCGTGTTGGTAGCGCTATTTTTGGAAAAAGGAACATATTTACTATTTAGATAAAATAATAAACGGCGTTAGTTTAGAGTGTTTTAAAGTCTTATCGCAATTCGTATTAATTATCCAGCCATTGAGTTTGGGTTTCTTGTCATTTCTTTAAGTAATTTTTTTACTTGTAAATCTCCAAATCCATAAATTCCTTCTCTTTTACAAAATTCTTCAAAAATTTCACTAAAATCCTCTGTTTTGAGGTCTTTAATTATGTGATTTAAAGTTTCTTTTGGACGACCTAAGTTACCGTTTTTTGGAATGCGATCTTGATGAGCTTTAATTGCAGGAAAAAGAAATGGAAATTGGTTTTTTAAATTTTCTGCTATGGCGAACATTTCCGTAAAGTCATTCAATTGATAGTTTTTCCATAATTTACTCAATTCCATTAGTTTAGACGGTTGAATTTTTACTTTTTTATGATAGCTATAAAGCAATTCTTCATCAGTCATATTTCCAAAACTATAAGCACTGTCTTTTTTTGGTCGAATTAAAAATACATTTTCGTACGGAGAATTTTCAACTATTAAATGAAGGATAAACCAAAAATTTACTTGACAAAATAAATCGTCTTCAAACCAAAGATTGATTTCAGTATTATCGGAAATGTTTTGGATTTTTTCTATCTCAGTTACAGTTTTCGCAAAGTAATCTTGTTCAGTATAA
>JAZGEV010000143.1:0-16424 GCA_036478895.1 Flavobacteriaceae bacterium
AAAAGAGCTTTACCAGGCGCTTATACGTTTATATTGGAAGGGAATAATAACTTGCCAAAAGTGTTTAAAAAGAAAAAAACCGTAGGTATTCGTGTGCCCGATAATAATATTGCTCGAGCCATTGTAAAAGCCTTAGGAAATCCCATAGTATCCACTTCTATTTACGATGAAGATGAAGTATTGGAATACACAACCGATCCAGAATTGATTTTTGAAAAATGGAGAGACAAAGTAACTATAGTTGTAAATGGTGGTTATGGAGATAATAATGCCTCAACAATTATCGATTTAACCAATGGCGAAGTAAATGTGATTCGTGAAGGCAAAGGGAGTTTAGACATTCTATAATACCATTAACAAAACAAACATGAAAAATATAATAATATCGGGTGCTAGTAGAGGTATTGGTTTTGCTCTTGTAGAATATTTTGCTAAACAAAATTATAACGTGTTGGCAATTTCTAGAAATATAGACACTTTAAAAGGGCTATCGAAAAACGTATCTGTTTTACAAGCTGATATTACAATAGCTAATGATTTAGCATTGGTTGGCAAATTTATTAAAGACACATGGCAAACTGTTGATGTTTTAATAAATAATGCAGGAAAACTTGCTCATAAACCTTTTGAAGAAACAACTTATCAGGATTTTTTAGACGTGTATAAAGTGAATGTTTTTGGCGTTGCAGAACTTACAAAAACCTGTTTACCGTTTATGAAAAAAGGAAGCCATGCAGTTGCTATAAGCAGTATGGGCGGCATACAAGGATCGGTTAAATTTCCAGGCTTATCGGCTTACAGTTCATCCAAAGGCGCTGTGATTACCTTATTTGAATTATTAGCCGAGGAGTATAAAGAAAAAGGCATTGCATTTAACACTTTAGCGCTTGGTGCAGTACAAACCGAAATGTTAGCCGAAGCTTTCCCCGATTATAAAGCACCAATCACAGCTAGTGAAATGGCAAATTATATTGCAAATTTCGCCTTAACTGGTCAATTGATTTATAACGGAAAAGTATTGCAAGTTTCTAATTCTACACCGTAAAAAATGGAACAAAAATTCCATGTCATTCATAAGTATATTCCAGAAGCATCTATTAATTTAGTTGAAAATTTGTTGGAAAAATACGCCTTCAATCTCATTATTAAAAATAATAGAAAAACCAAACATGGCGATTTTAGACCACTGCCAAACGGGTTTTATCAAATAACTATAAATAACGATTTAAATATTTACCGTTTTGTAATTACCTTGGTTCATGAAATTGCCCATTTAAAAACATTTAAAGAACAAAAAAAAAGGGTAAAACCACACGGTATAGAATGGAAATTAAACTTTCAACATTTAATGTTACCATTTTTAAATTTAGCTATTTTCCCGAAAGAAATTTTAATTCTCCTAGCTCAGTATTTAAGAAACCCCAAGGCAAGTACCGATTCTGATATTCAATTATCCTTAGCTTTAAAAGGGTATGATGAAAAAACAAATAAAAATTTTATCTTTGAAATTCCAATGCACAGTAAATTTACGCATAATAACCGTACTTTTATCAAAGGAAATAAAAGACGCGTGAGATATAAATGTATGGAAATTAGTTCCAAAAAAGAATACCTTTTTCATCCCAATGCTGAGGTTGATTTGGTTTTTTGAGAGAAGAGAGAAGAGAGAAAATCTACTAGTATCAGCGCAATCTACGGGAAAAAAAGACACAAGAACCAAGACTAAAGACAAAAAACAAATGCAAAAAAATAAAAATTATTATGCAGTAATAATGGCTGGTGGCATTGGCTCTCGATTTTGGCCAATGAGTACTAGTAATTTTCCCAAGCAATTTCATGATATGCTTGGTGTTGGCGAAAGTTTATTACAACGTACTTTTGCTCGCTTTGAAAAACTTATACCAACTGAAAACATTCTCATATCGACCAATAAAAATTATAAAAATTTGGTTTTGGAACAATTACCAAACTGTACGGAAAAGCAATTATTGCTTGAACCTGTAATGCGAAATACAGCGCCTTGTATATTATATGCAGCACTTAAAATTAATAATTTAAATGACGATGCAGTAATGGTTGTTGCGCCATCGGATCATTGGATTGAGGATGAAAACGAGTTTTTAAAAAACATAGAAACCGCATTTACAGCTTGTAGTAAACAAGATATTTTAATGACTTTAGGCATTCAGCCTACCAATCCAAACACAGGTTATGGTTACATACAGTTTAATGGAAAAGACACCATAAAAGAAGTCGTTAATTTTACCGAAAAACCAAATCTAGACAAAGCAAAAGCCTTTTTAAAAGAAGGTAATTACCTTTGGAATGCTGGAATTTTTGTGTGGAGTACAAGAAGTATTTTATCGGCTTACAAGCAGAGTTTACCAAAAATGTTGGACTTAATGGAAGTAGGAAATAATGTTTGGAATACGGACTTTGAAGATGATTTTGTAGAAGATAATTATCCATCAGCAGAAAGTATATCCATTGATTTTGGGATTATGGAAAAAGCTAAAAATGTATACGTTTTACCTGTTGAATTTGGTTGGAATGATTTAGGAACTTGGGGTTCTTTATATGATAAATTACCCAAAGATTCTTCTAAAAATGCTGTGGTAAATGCTGCAACTATTTTTAGAAATTCTAGCAATAATATTGTGCGTACTCAAAAAGGAAAACATGTGGTTATTCAAGGTTTGGATAATTTTATTGTGGTAGAAAAAGACAATGTTTTATTGATTTGCCCAAAAGATCAAGAACAAGATATAAAACAAATTGTCAACGATGTTAAGGCTCGTTTTAAAACGAATTTAACCTAATAACAAGACTTATGGAAGAAAATATAAAGACTCAAGAAGCTCAAGAACAAAAAATAGAAGAGAATAAACAAGAGGTAAAAAAAGACATACAAGCCTCAAAAAAAAGTTTAATGACATGGTTGAAAAACCTATTGGATATAAGACATGATACAGATATAGATAACACCATACAATCTATTAAAGATAATATTGCAGTAAAGGGTCAAACTGCTTGGATTCTGGTTTTTTCAATTTTGGTTGCTTCTATTGGATTAAATGTAAGTTCACCAGCAGTTGTTATTGGAGCGATGCTTATTTCGCCATTAATGGGGCCAATTTTAGGAATTGGTTTATCAATTGGAATTAACGATATTGATACCTTACGTAATTCAATGAAGAATTTAGGCGTGATGTTGGTCATTAGTTTATTAACTTCTTTTGTCTTTTTTAGCATTCCATTATTTCAAGAATTAACACCAGAATTATCTGCTAGAACTGCGCCAGATGTGCGTGATGTTATGATTGCAATTGCTGGTGGATTAGCCTTAATTGTTGCTATAACACGTCCAAGTGCGCAAACCAACACTGTTGCTGGTGTAGCTATTGCAACTGCTTTGATGCCGCCTTTATGTACTGCAGGTTACGGCTTAGCAATTGAAAATTATAAATTCTTTTTTGGTGCGCTATTTTTATTTTTAATAAATACTATTTTTAT
This sequence comes from Flavobacteriaceae bacterium, assembly GCA_036478895.1. GTDB lineage: Bacteria > Bacteroidota > Bacteroidia > Flavobacteriales > Flavobacteriaceae > S010-17. The sequence continues at coordinate 3,514 of JAZGEV010000143.1, forward strand.
TGCTTTAGCAACCTTTGTAATTGTAAAATATTTACATTTTCCAATGGTGAAATATATCAATTCTGCCAAGCGAAAATTCATTTCTAGATTAGCATCTTTCATCGCTATTTTGGTTTTAGGAGCAAGTATTTTTACGTTTTATAAACTGTATCAAAAAAATACGTATACGGCGAATGTAAAAACATTTAAAACCGCTGTAAAAGACTTAGGTTATGTATTGATTGATGAAGATAAATCAGATTTTAATTTTGATACAAAAACACTTGAGTTAACAATTTTTGGCAATGTAAAACAAGCCGATAGAGATAAAATGGAAGCCATTAAAAAAACACATGAACTTAGTGATGTTGCTTTAAATATACAAGGCGGAACAGATGATTCTAAGATCATTAATGAATTTCAAATGCTAAGAGAGCAATCTGCTAAAACCTTAAAATTGATTGAAAAAAGAGATGAATTTATTAAAAATAAAGACAATCGTATTCGGTCTTTAGAACAGGAATTAAGTCAGGTTTTTAGTAATAGAATTCCGTTTATAAAAATTAGTGAAGAAGCAAAAATCAACTATGAAGAATTGAAAGAATTAGCCTATTCTGATGTTATTAAGACCAATTTTAACAAGGTAGATACCTTAACAGTATTTCAAGTAAAATGGTTTGATTCTATTCCTAAAAAAACAATAGAGTTACAAGAAATAAAATTATATAAATGGTTAAAAACACGTTTAGAATTAGACACGTTAAAGCTTGAAAGTAATAATTAATGTCTTCTATTTTTAATATGAATCAATCACAATTAACACATAAAGAGGTTAATAATAAGGAAAACACAAAAGAGATTGTTGTAATAACCAACAATATTAGAACGCCCGAAAATGTAGGTATGTTATTCCGTATTTCCGAAGCCTTTGGCGTAAAACGTATTTTTTTAATAGGTGAAACTCCAAACTTAAATAACAAAAAAGTGTTGCGTACCGCAAGAAGTACAGAAAAAATGTTGGATATTACTTTTGTAGAAACCGCAGCCAAATTAATAACCGATTTAAGAACAGATAATTTTCAATTAATAGGTTTGGAATTGGCACAGAATAGTGTTTCGATTACAGATTTTAATTTTTTAAACCAATCAAAAATTGCTTTGTTTGTTGGTGCAGAACGTTTTGGTATTGATGCTCAAATTTTAGATAATTTAGATGCTTGTGTGCATATAAATATGTTTGGAAAAAACTCATCAGTAAATGTTGTAAATGCTTTAGCTATTGCTTTATTCGAAATTAATAGAGGATAATTCAATGTTATTTTTAAAGCAACTCTTCTAGTTCCATAGAATAATCGTACTGTAAATCTTCGTGTAGTTTTAAGATGCTTTTTTTAATTAGGATAATTTGTCGGTCAAAAATATTTTGCAAACTTACATTGCGAGTCATTGAAGGTTTCATATCTTTTAATTGTTCACAAAAATAGAGTAGGAGTTCAATTTCGGTTTCTTTATTCTGCGTATATCTAATATGTTTTTTGGTAAGGCGTAATATTTTACGAACCGATTTTTTTATAAAGTAATAACTACTTGTATTAATGTCATTAAAAAGTAAAGTAATGTCTTCTTTTATGGCATTTCTATAATCGGCTTCATCGGTTTCAAAAAGTAAATAAGTAAGCAATTCTTTATTTTCTTTTTTAAATTTTGACAAACGCAAACAAAGTGCCATTAATTCGTTTTGCGATTGGTGTTTGAGTTCTTTTTTTATTTCGGTTACGGTTGCAGTTTTCATATTTTTAAATCAATGATTCTCCATTTAAATTGGTTGTTAAAACCTCACTCATATAATCAAAAAAAGGCCTTAAAGTTTTAAAATAGTCATCTACTTTAACTATAAAATCTGGTGCTAATACATCTTTATCGGATAATTGTTTTACAGCAATAAATCCTTTTTTTCGAATTAAATCAATGTTTGGATGTGTTTTATCAAAATCACGTGGCGCAGATTTTAATTCTGCACCTTCCAATGTATTTCCAAAAACCGACACGAATTTTTTAGCACTAATTATAGCTCTAATGTCACTTGCATCCATTTCAAATTCTTTACGAATACGCAATAAATCTTCTTTATTTGGATCCCAAAATCCACCAGCAATAAAGGATTCTCCTGGACGTATTCTTAAGTAATAACCACCACGTAACGCTGCGCCAGTTCTAGAAAATGACGCTGCAAAATGTGGTTGATATGGCGTTTTATCTTTAGAAAACCTCACATCTCTATAAATACGAAACAGTTTATATTTATCTATTTTATCGTGTTTGTTGAGGTTGTTAATGATATTTTGATGAAACTCTTTAATGAAAATTTGTTCGGTTTTAAATACAGGTTTGTTGTCATGAAACCATTCGCGATTGTTATTTTTCTTTAAAGCAGTTAAATATTTTAAAGTTGATTTTGGTATTTGCATAGTATTTGTTTGGAACTTTAAAAGTACTATTTTTTAAAGACTTTAAGAAATTCAATTTTTAAAAAAGATGAATCTAAAAAATTGTATATTTGAGCAATTAACCATTAAACCCAAGACATATGAAACTCAATCAAATAAAAGTAATTTCGTTTTTATTAATTGTAGGTGCTATTTATTGGAGTTTTACATCGTTATTACCTTCAAAAACAACCGATTTAAATACACCAAAAACCGAGTTTTCTACAGCAAGAGCTTTGGTGCATTTAAAAGAGATTTCTAAAAAACCGCATTATGTTGGTACAGAGGATCATACAAGAGTTAAAAATTATTTAATTAAACAATTAGATGAATTAGGATTACATCCTTTAACTCAAGATCAAATTGCCATCAATGAAAAATGGCGTGCTGGAACCAAAGCACAAAATATAATGTCACGTATTAAAGGTACAGAAGAAGGAAATGCATTAGTTTTATTAACACATTACGATAGTGCTGTACATTCCTCTTTTGGCGCCAGTGATGCTGGTAGTGGCGTGGTTACTATTTTGGAAGGAATTCGTGCTTATTTAGCAGCTGGTAAAAGACCAAAAAATGATATTATTATTTTATTTACCGATGCAGAAGAGGTTGGTTTATTGGGAGCCGTAGCTTTTGTAAAACATCACCCGTGGGCAAAAGATGTAGGTTTGGTCCTTAATTTTGAAGCGCGTGGTAGCGGTGGACCAAGTTATATGTTGCTCGAAACAAATGGTGGTAATAAAGAATTAATCAAGACGTTTAACAAAGCCAAAGCAAATTTCCCTGTTGCAAATTCATTGATGTACAGCATTTATAAAATGCTTCCAAATGATACCGATTTGACTATTTTTAGAGAAGGTAAAAATATAAACGGTTTTAATTTTGCCTTTATTGATGATCATTTTGATTATCATACAGCATTAGATACTTATGAAAACATGGACATCAACACCTTAGCACAACAAGGTGATTATATGATGACGATGCTTAATCATTTTTCTGAAGTAAAACTAGATAAACTTAATGCAAAAAGTGATGATATTTATTTTAGTTTTCCAAAATTAGGCTTAATATCGTATCCATTTTCTTGGGTTTGGGGATTATTTATTTTAGCTGCATTGTTGTTTTTTGGCATTACCTATTATGGTGTTCAAAAATTTAAATTAACGTCTCATAAAATGTTTGCAGGGTTTATTCCTTTTTTGGGTGCATTAATTACAAGTGGTTTTGTAGCTGTATTTGGTTGGAAATTATTACAAATAATTCATCCACAATATAAAGACATGTTACACGGTTTTACGTATAATGGTCATTTGTATATTGCTGGCTTTTCTGCATTAACTTTGGGAATTTTATTTTGGTTTTATAAGAATCCGTTTAAGGCACATTCATCGGCAAATTTAATGGTTGCGCCATTGTTCATTTGGGGAATTATTAATTTATTAATCGCTATATATTTAAAAGGCGCAGGCTTTTTTATACTACCAGTTTTTGCAGCTTTAGCCATTTTGGCGATGTTATTATTCTCAAAAAGAGATCGTAAATTTAAATTGATAATTAGCACACTTTTATCAATACCAACATTGCTTGTTTTTGCACCGCTGGTAAAAATGTTTCCAGTAGGTTTGGGTTTAAAAATGTTGGTTGTAAGTGCAATTTTTGTATCTCTTTTATTTGGCTTATTAATCCCTGTTTTTAAGAAATTTAGAAACACCAAGTTATTGGCTAATTTATTTTTAGGCTTAGGTGTTTTATTACTAATTGTTGCATCGTTTAAAGCAAGTTATAATGAAACCAGAAAACAGCCAACAAGTTTGGTTTATGTGATAGATAGTGATGAAAATAAAGCGTATTGGGCAAGTTATGAGACTGAATTAAATGATTATAACAAAACAAAATTAGGTGAAAATCCAACGGTTGGAAATTTTGAAAAAACAGTTGGTAGTAGTAAATATAATACAGGTTATAAATTGTATAAACAAGCAGATGTATTGGCACTACCACAACCATTAATTACAAAAACACAAGACACAATAATTGGAGCTAATAGACATATAAAACTACAAATAACATCGCAGCGAAATGCAAATAAAATGGAGTTAATTGCAAATAATGTGGTGCATTTTAATTCCTTTACTATTAATGGCGAATCCTTATTAAAACAAAACAAGATGTATGTTTTTGATACCGAAAAGAAAAATCACGTACTTAGTTATTACTTTACGGAAAAAGATGAGCTATTGAACTTTGAATTTTCGGTACCAAAAAATGAAAAACCATCATTTACTTTAAATGAAACAAAGTATGATTTATTTAATAACGAGTTATTAAATATGCCAAAAAGAGCAGACTCAAAAACCATGGCTACGCCATTTGTAGTTAACGATGCTTCCATCATTAAAAGAAAAATTATACTATAGATGAATAGATTTATTTTTCTAGCAGTTCTGTTTTTATATAACGGACTTTTTGCACAACAATCTAATTATTTTTTCCGTCCAGAAATATTGGTAGGAAAATCCATTCCGTCTTATGAATTATGGACTGGTAAAAATCCACAAATAGTTCTTGGTGCAAGTTACGCGCATCAAAATTATAAGCCCAAAGGGGAATGGCAAACACTTTTAAATTATCCAACAACAGGCTTATCATTATACGTGTCTCATTATGGTGAAAAAACAAAAGGAAATTCCGTTTCTTTAATACCTTTTATAGAATTTTATTATGGTAAAAAACAAAAATGGAGTACAAAATTTGGAATGGGTATAAGCTATTTTGACACAAAATACAATGCCATTACCAATCCAAATAACGAGGCAATAAGTAGTGATTTTACTTGGGCAATACAAGGGTTTGTTTATTATGATTTTATGTTGAAAAACAACTTTGATTTTCGTTTGGGTTTAGGTGTTTTCCATCATTCCAACGGACATACAAAATTACCAAATCAAGGTATAAACTCTGGCTTATTAAGTGTCTCTACACGATTAAGTAAAACACCAAAGAACCAAACTATAGAAGAAGAAATATTCGATACAAAAACAGTAAAAAAAATAAGTGGCTTGTATTATGGAATAAGATATGGCAATGGAATTCAAACTTTTGTTTTTGAAGATAGCCCATTAAAAACTGTGCATAATATCAGTTTAACGGGAGGCGTTTTTTATAAAAATATAGTGCGTTTAAGTTTGGGGTTAAATGCAAGACATTACTTGCATTATTACGATTATATTATTGAAAATGAAACGGTTCCATTTATCGATAAACCGTTTATAAATGCATCTAATATTTATGTATCACTAGGTGCAGAAATACTCTTAGATCATTTTGGAATCGATTGGGAAGGTGGTTTAAATTTACACAAACCATTTTATAAAAAACATTATGCGTTGGAAGGTTTACGAACAGGAGGCGAACTGAAATACAAGCTGAAAAATTTATTTTTAGGTCGGTTGGGAATTAAATATTATTTGAAGAATAATACGTTAAAGCCAAAAAACAATTTTTATTTTGGAGCACATATCAATTCTAATTTAAGTCAAGCTGATTTTAGTGAATTGAGTTTTGGATTTGTACATCGGTTACGATAAAAAATGAAACTTAGATTTTTATTTTAACCAGATTCGGATAATTTTGATTAACGATTATAAAGTCTTATTTTTGAAAAATATATGAAACTATACATCGTACCAACACCAATAGGAAACCTAGATGACATGACTTTTAGAGCCATTAAAGTGCTTAATGAAGTTGATTTAATATTGGCAGAAGACACCAGAACATCTGGAAAATTATTAAAGCATTTTGATATTGGCACACCAATGCAAAGTCATCATATGCATAATGAACACAAAACAGTTGCCCGAGTTATTGAACGCTTAAAAAGTGGTGAAACAATTGCCTTAATAAGCGATGCTGGAACACCAGCTATTTCAGATCCTGGATTTTTATTAACAAGAGCTTGTGTGCAAAACAACATTAACATTGATTGTTTGCCTGGCGCAACTGCATTTGTACCAGCTCTGGTTAATAGTGCGTTACCCAATGATAAATTTGTATTTGAAGGATTTTTACCACCAAAAAAAGGACGACAAACACGCTTAAAATTATTAGCAGAAGAAACAAGAACTATGATTTTTTACGTTTCTCCGCATAAATTAGTTAAAACCTTAATGCAGTTTGTAGACTATTTTGGTGCTGATAGACCAGTATCTGTTTCACGAGAAATAAGCAAACTATACGAAGAAACCATTCGTGGATCTGCTACCGAAGTTTTACAACACTTCGAAAACAAAGCCCCAAAAGGTGAAATTGTAATGATTGTAGGCGGCAAGGAAAAGTAATTTAAATATGCTTTCCAATTTCCCAATCACTCTTTGCAAGCAATGTTTTACCACTTTCTATAGCACTAGATTCTAAACTTGTTCCCATAGAATCGTTCCATCTATTTAAAAAACCAAAGAGAGAAATAACACCAAGCATTTCTACAATTTCTCCATCATTCCAATATTTATGGAGGTTTTTTTGAATGTCTTCAGTTACATTATTAGGAATGATAGACGCTGCAATAGAAAAATCCAATGCGGCGCGTTCGGCTTCATTAAAGGCATTATGCGTTTTATATTCCCAAACATTATTTAATTGCTCGTCACTTGCACCATAACGCTCTGCCGCTCTTATTGCGTGCGCTTGGCAATATCTACAACCTGTTACATTACTACTTACATAAGCAATTAAACGTTTTAAGGCTGAGGTTACTTTACCTTCATTTGCCATCACAGCTTTGTTTAATTGTATAAATGAACGTGCAATTTCAGGTCGAATTTGCATCGTTAAAACAGAATTAGGACAAAAGCCTAAAGTTTCATTAAAGAATTCAGCTAGTTTTTTTACTTCAGGATTTACATTGGGTGAAAGAGGTTGTACTAACGGCATATTTATTTTTTGATTTTTTCAAAGGTATAAAAATAATTGTTATCTCCTCTTTAATAAATTTTTATATCTTTATAAAAAAATGCAATGTTAAAAATCATTAGCTTAATTATAGGTTTACTTGCCTATGTATCTGTTTTTTCTCAAAACATAAAGAATTCAGATATTGATAGTCTCAAAACAATACTTTTAAAGAAAGATTATTTATTTCATCACATTTCAAAAAAGGAGTTTACAAAAAAAATAGATTTATTGAATAATAAATCTTTTAAAAAAGACAGTTTTTATTGGGAATTATCAACTTTATTAACTCAATTTAAAGACCCTAATTTAAGAATTTTTAACAACAAATTTGATCATTTTCCTTTTGAAGTAAAACGATTTAAAAGTGGTGTTTTTATAACAAAAATTGACATTAATTTTGAGCACGTTTTGGGATACAAACTTATAGGAATAAACAACAACTCTATTAAAAAAATAATTAATAAAATTCAAAAAACAACCAATCTCAATCCCGATGAATTTTTAAACAACAAACCATTATTTAGCTATTTAAATACACACAATGAGGCTAGTGTAACATTAGAATTACTATCAGACAATCAAAAAAAAGAAATCATTACTATTCCTCTTAATGAAGAGGTTGATATGGATAATTTAATAGAATTAATTCCTGATAAAATACCATTTTTTAAACAAAAAAGCGACCGATGGTTTTGGTCTTATGGCATTAATTACGGACAGCAATTGTATGTTAAATATAACACCTTATTAAGTAAAGAATACTTTAATAAAATGAAAGATAGTTTACTATGGACTGAAAAAATTTGTGCAAAAAAACACGCAATGGGTTTACAGCGTATTTACGATGCGCCAAGTATTGATGATTTCCATAATAAAGTCATTTTAAAATTTGACAATAAGCGTTATAAAAAACTGTTTATTGATTTTAGAAACAATAAAAAAGGACATGTTTGGGTGACAAAAAAAATCATTAATAGTATTAAAAATCACCGCAGATTAAAACGAAAAAAAAGAGTCTATTTATTGTTAGATAAAAGTATTTCATCGGCTACAATTAATACAATATTAGAATTTCAAAAACACACTAAGGCAGTTTTGGTTGGAGAAAAAGTATTTGGGACAATTAATAACAGCAATGATATTACAATTATTAATTTTCCAAAGTCACAGTTTAAAATTTCTTTTCCTAATAAACAATTTAAAAAAACAACTTTAAACCCATGCATTTATATAGAGCAAACAATTCATAATTATAAAAATGGCATAGATCCTATTTTGCAAAAAGCTTTAGATAATTAATTAATAAATACGTGTGTTTTTTTTCAAAAAAAAACTATTTTTACACATCATTAAATTTTAAAATATGCACGTAGCCATTGCAGGGAATATTGGAGCAGGTAAAACAACCTTAACTAAGTTATTAGCAAAACATTATAAATGGGAACCTCACTATGAATCTGTTGATGAAAATCCCTATTTGGATGATTTTTATGGCGCTATGGAACGTTGGTCTTTTAATTTACAGATCTATTTTTTAAACAGTCGTTTTAGACAAATACTAGAACTTCGTGAAGGTGGAAAAGACATCATTCAAGATAGAACTATTTATGAAGACGCACACATTTTCGCACCCAATTTACATGCTATGGGTTTAATGACAAATCGTGATTATAGTAACTATTCCTCTCTATTTGAATTGATGGAAAACTTAGTTACGCCACCAGATTTATTGATTTATTTAAGAGCAGATATTCAAACACTTGTTGGTCAAATTCACAAACGCGGACGTGATTATGAAAACTCAATAAGTATCGATTATTTAAGTCGATTAAACGAACGTTATGAAGCTTGGATTTCTAAATACACCAAAGGTAAACTACTTATTATAGATGTAAATAATCTTGATTTTGTAAAAAACCAAGAAGATTTAGGTTCAATTATTGATAAAATAGATGCTCAAATAAACGGTCTTTTTTAATCTTTTTTTCTTTGTCAGATGGATTTAGAAAGAGTAGAAAAGGAATTAAAAAAAAGATGGGAAACGTCTTATAATTGGGGAAGAAAACAATCGGATGATTGGGATAAAAAATCTAATTTTATCTACACAACTTACAGTTACAAAAAACTACTCGAAAGAACGGAAAAACTATCAATAGAATTAAAAAATTATGCCCTAAACCGATGGTATAATTACTGGAGCGCAAAGGCAGTAGAATCCATTTTTACTACTCATAAAAATATTATTGCACAAAGAAATGTGTATGATAAATTGGTGGATTTTACTATAAATAATATTCCGTTTGATCATAAAACAACCGTTTTTCCAAAAGGTTTTAAAAAAGACATTGCTTATGCAATAAAGCATAAAAAAGAATTGATAACTTGGCTGTATAACAACCAAAGCCAGCAAGGAAGAAAACATTTAAAAAACAGGCTATTTGTAGTATTGTATGATGATACAACAAAACAACATTGGAAAATGAAAGCCGAAATAAATTGTTTAAAATTTGAAATAGAAAAGTACATTTCAAATTTTTCAAAGAAATCATTAACAACATTAAATTTAGGTGAAGGTTCGATTTTATCGGATATCGTTTGGATAAAAAAATAAAAAAAATTTGAATTATATAGGCTCAAAATACCGATTATCAAACTTCATTAAAACGACTGTTTATGATATAGTTGGGACTGATTTATCTAACAAAGTGTTTTGTGATATTTTTGCAGGAACAGGTATTGTTGGTCGTATTTTTAAAAACGAAGTAAAACAAGTGATAAGTAATGATTATGAATTTTATAGCTATGTACTGAATAGAAACTATATTGGCAATCATAAACCAATAAAAAATGCAGATAAATACTTGGCTAGTTTAAATAATTTAAAACCCTTAAAAGGATTTATTTATCAGCATTATTGCAAAGGTGGACACGGCGATCGATTGTATTTTTCTGATACAAATGGTCAAAAAATTGACGCGATTAGAGCCGAAATTAATCGTTTAAAATCCACTAAAAAAATTGATGATAATACCTATTATTTTTTATTAGCAAGTCTGCTTGAAAGTGCTGACAAAGTGGCCAATACAGCCTCTGTTTACGGCGCGTATTTAAAACAATTAAAGAAAACTGCGTTAAAAGAATTGATTTTAATACCGGCAAGATTTGACTTTACAAATCAAAAAAATACTGTTTATAATACCAATAGTAATATTTTAATAAAAGACATTAAAGGAGATATTTTATATCTCGATCCACCTTATAATGCACGTCAATATGGTTCTAATTATCACTTATTAAATACCATTGCAAAATACGATGTTTTTATTCCTAAAGGGAAAACAGGTTTACGTGAATACAATAAATCCAAGTATTGCAGTAAGCCAAATGTTAAAAATGAGTTTGAAAACTTGATAAAAAATGCTGATTTTAAATATATATTTTTAAGCTATAACAACGAAGGATTAATGTCTGTAGAAGAGGTAAAAAATATCATGGAAAAATATGGAGATTACAGTTTAGCATCTACCGAGTACTCACGTTTTAAAGCAGATAAAGATGAAAACAGAAATCATAAAGCCAATAAAACTGAAGAATATTTACACATACTAGTTAAGAATTTATAACCTGAATTGGATTACAATTCCATTACAGAATAAGGAATAATTGTATTATATCCTTTTTCTTTAAAATATGCAACTGTTTTTTCATTACCAGTAGCTAAAATAAAATCGCCTCCCCAAGCACCTAAACTTTTAATTTCTCCAAAATAATCTTTAAATAAGCGTTCTTTTATTGGTTGAATTTTTATTACTTTTGAAATAAGTTGTTCGTGTTTTCGAATTAATTTTTCAAATTTACTGAATGAAGTTTCTTTATAAAATTGCATTGTAATTGCTGATATTTCCTTAATTAGATTAGATTTATTATCTTTATAATCCCGATAGATTGTAATAGCGTCTCTGCTATTTTGTTTTTGATTAAGGTGAACAAAAAAGAGCTTGCTTTTAAATAGCGGATTAAAAGAAACGTGTTTTATTTGAGGTTTATAGTTACTTAATTCATATAAAATTGGTTTATCGTTTTGAGCACAGGCTATATCATATGCACTACCACCAAAAATTTCAAATTGTAATTTAAAAGCATCTATTTTTGCCCATTGAGCAATGTTATTAATCAATGTAGACGAAGTTCCTAAACCCCAATCTCTTGAAAAATTAAGTTTAGTTTTTACAGAAAGACTTTCTTTTTTATTTAAAAAAGAAGAATTTTCATTTTTAGCAAATAATAGCGTTTTTTGCAAAATTAGGGCTATACTTTCATCAGAAGAATCAATTATTTTTAAAGACGGCATAGATAAGGTGCATGTAAACCAGGCTTTATTTTCTACATTAATACTTTGCCAATGTAAAATATTGCACTCACTATGTAATGAATTAATACGTAAATTTTGACCAAATTTTATTGGTATTGCTAATGCTGTAGCGCCATCTAGAACCAAATATTCGCTTGTAAGTAATAATTTTCCGTTACTGTAAAATTCCAATGTATAAGTATTTAAAAACAAAAGTAAACAAAAAAAATCCTGCTTGGTACTAAACCAAGCAGGATTTTAAAATATTATAAAAAGTGTTTATTTTTTAATCACTTTAAATGTTCCAACAGAACTACCTACTTGTGCTTTTACAAAGTAAGTGCCATTAGCTAAATTAGTCATATCTATTTTAGTTTCTAATGAAGAAGGAGTACTGTTTCTCACTTCTTGACCAAGCATATTAAAGATACTTACCGAATTAATAGTCTCATTAGCTGTCATAGTTAATTCATTAGTAACAGGATTTGGATAATAATTAAATCCAACCAATGCTAAATCACTTGTATCTGCTGCTGCAGGATTATATGCTGCAATAGAGAATGGTTCATATTGTCCACCACCATATTCCCAAACACGCACATAAATTGTTTCACCTGGTGTAAGACCAGTTAAATCTAAGGCTGAGAAACTACCAGTAGCAGAATCATCATCACAATCAATAGATGTTAATCCAGTAGTACAATCACCAGAGAATGCTTCAATAACAGAATCAAATCCAGTATCACCAGTAGCTGCATCTGGACCTATTTCAATATTTACAATACCATCAGATGGTACTAAAATAGAATACCATACACCTGGTCCATTAGAGCCACATCCATTTGGTACTGCATCTGCATTAGCACCAGCAACTGTTCCATCAACTGGGTTATCAGCTGGTGTTACACCAATAGTTAATGGCGTTGCTCCAGAGCAATCATCATTAGCTGGTGGACATGTAAATGTTACCGATTCACCAGAAGTATAAGTACCATCATCATCGCTTGTAACCGTAAAAGCAACTGTTGTACCACTAGGGTAAGGACCAAAAGTTTGAATTCCAGTACTTACGCCTGCAAATGTAGTTGTACCGTCAGATACAGTAACTGCCGAAGCACCACCTAAACTAGTCACATCTA
>JAZGEV010000144.1:0-4378 GCA_036478895.1 Flavobacteriaceae bacterium
CTACATCTATGTATTTTACAACTGGGTTTGATATAAAATACAGATTGAATTCAAAAATAGATATTGAATTAAGGCAAAATTTTAATTTAAATGATGATGATCATTTAGACGCCGCAGTGAGTGACAAACAAGCTTTAGATTGGTTTTTTAAAACAAACCTAGGAATTGTGTTTAAATTAAATGATAAAAATAATGACAATTATATTTGGCAAGACAACTCATCAGATATTACTATTGTTGAAAGTGAAAAACAAAAAATAATTGACACAACCTTAAAAGATACCGATAATGATGGTGTGATTGATATTTTTGATGAAGATAATAGCACTCCTCCAAATATACTCGTGTATAGCAATGGAAAAGCCATTGATACAGATGAAGACAATGTGCCAGATTATTTAGATAAATGTCCATATGTCTATGGATTAGCTAAGAACGGATGTTTAAAAAAAGTCGATAAAAATAATGATACTGATTTTGATGGTGTTTTAAATAAAGATGATGAATGCCCAGAAATTTACGCAAAAACAGAAAATGGTTGCCCAAGTGATAAAGATGGAGATGGTGTTATTGATTCAAAGGACGAATGCCCAAACTCATTTGCAAAAACTACCAATGGCTGCCCAGAAAAATTAGACAGCGATGGTGACGGAGTTTTTGACAATGTTGATAAGTGTCCAAACCTGTATGCTAAACAAGCAGATGGATGCCCTAAAAAAATAGCTTCGGACAGTGATAAAGACGGTGTTCTAGACAAAGATGATAAATGTCCATTAACTTATGCTAATACCACAGATGGTTGTCCTTTAAAAAATAAGAACGTTGAAACAAAAACGATTATTGAAGCTAAGAAGCCAGTGATTACAAAACAAGTTACTAAGAAACCAACAGTAAAGGTACTTAAAACAAACGAAAATAAATCTAAAATTTTAAAGCCTGTAGAAGAAAACGAGCAAGAAGCTAAAACTATAATTGCTTTAAATAAAAATAACATTTCGCATAACAATAAGCAAATGAATGAGTCCGTTAATGTTAATACTATTGATGTCTCGCCAATATTTCCTGGTTGTAATCATGACGATGAATTTTTCGTAAAGAACTGTATGATTACTGAAATTTCTAAATTTGTTAATTTAAATTATAAAAGCACTAATAGTGAAAAATCTAAAATTCGTGTATTATTTATAATAGATATGAATGGAAAAGTAAAAGTTATTAAAATGATTGGAGCCACATCTAGCAAATCTAAAGCTGAACTTAATAGAGTTTTTAATCAACTCCCAATAATGACACCTGGGATACATAACAACAAGCCTGTTTCAGTAAAATACAGCTTAAGATATAATGTAAACTAAAGCATTTCTATAAAATAGTTTTAACAAAAAGTAAAACCATTGTTAGAGCTGTTTAAAATGATTTCATTTTAATTATTAATTAATAATATTAATGATTAAAAAATGATTGACTAACTATTATTATACAGGAAAATCATTTAAAATTTTATTTGCAGTACTTTTACATCTTGATAATCCAAATACAATGTCACAAAAAACAACCAAACAAAATACAAAAATATCATTTGAAGAGTTTAAAAATGAAGTTTTAAATGATTATAAAATTGCTGTTTTAAGTAGAGAAATTAGTATTTTAGGAAGACGAGAAGTGCTTACTGGCAAAGCAAAGTTTGGTATTTTTGGCGATGGTAAAGAAGTGCCTCAATTAGCGATGGCAAAAGTGTTTAAAAAAGGTGATTTTAGATCGGGTTATTATAGAGATCAAACATTTATGTTTGCTATTGGCGCTTTAACACCTCAAGAGTTTTTTGCAAGTTTATATGCTGATGCAAATCAAACCAACGAACCATCATCTGCAGGAAGACAAATGAATGGACATTTTGCAACACATTTACTTAATGATGATGGTACTTGGAAAGCATTAAAAAACCTAAAGAATGTAAGTTCAGATATTAGTTGCACAGGTGGTCAAATGCCTAGATTAATTGGACTTGCTCAAGCCTCAAAAATATATAGAAATGTTTCCGTACTTAAAGGCGAAAATCAGTTTTCAAATAACGGCAATGAAATTGCTTTTGGAACAATAGGCAATGCCAGCACAAGTGAAGGTCATTTTTTTGAAGCTATAAATGCTGCCGGGGTTCTACAAATACCAATGGTTATGAGTGTTTGGGATGATGAATATGGAATATCTGTTCATGCAAAACATCAAACAACCAAAGAAAACATATCCGAAATATTAAAAGGTTTTCAGCGTACAAAGAAATCAAAAGGCTTTGAAATTTTACGAGTAAATGGTTGGAATTATTCTCAATTAATAAGCACTTACAATAAAGCAGAAAAAATTGCTAGAGAAGAACACGTACCTGTTTTAATTCATGTAAATGAACTCACGCAACCACAAGGACACTCCACTTCTGGTTCTCATGAAAGATACAAATCCAAAGACCGTTTACAATGGGAGAAAAAAATGGATTGCAATTTACAAATGAGAGATTGGATTCTAAATTTTGAATTAAAAAATGATGATGAAATATTCCGTTTTGTTGATGACGAATCTGTTCTTATTAACATAGAAAAAGAAGCTAAAAAAGAAGCCAGTCAAGCTAAACGAAATGCCTGGAATGCCTACATAAATCCTATTAAAGTGGAACGTACTGCATTAATAAATATTTTAAATGATATCATTAAATATAGTAGTAATAAATTATTCATTGGCAAACTAAAAGAAGATTTAGAAATACAAGAAATCATTGATCGTGCATTAATTTTAAACACAGCACGTAAGAGTTTTGTTTACCTTAGAGATGAAAATTTTGAGGCGAAATCTATTTTAAAAGATTGGATTATCACTTACAGTAAAATACAACAACATAAATACAGTGCTCATTTATATTCCGAACATAATAATAAAGCCACTAATGTTAAAGAGATTTTACCGCAATACAACGAATCTAACCTTGTTGATGCAAGAATAATATTAAAAAATAATTTTGAAACATTATTTAATAAGCATGACAATCTTTTAATTTTTGGTGAAGATGCAGGTAAAATTGGTGATGTTAATCAGGGTTTAGAAGGCTTGCAAGACATTTTTGGTGAATTACGCGTTGCAGATACAGGTATACGAGAAGCTACAATCCTTGGACAAGGTATTGGCATGGCAATGCGTGGGTTAAGACCAATTGCAGAAATACAATATTTAGATTATGTATTATATGCCTTACAAACTATGAGTGATGATTTAGCAACATTAAGATGGCGAACGTTTGGGAAACAAAAAGCACCTTTAATTATTCGTACACGAGGACATCGATTAGAAGGTGTTTGGCATTCTGGATCACCAATGGGCGCAATGATTCATTTACTAAGAGGTATGTACATTCTTACGCCAAGAAACATGACAAAAGCTGCTGGTTTTTATAATACCCTATTAGCAACTGATGAACCAGCAATTATCATTGAAAATTTAAATGGCTATCGTTTAAAAGAAAAATTACCTACTAATTTAGGAGAATTTAGAACACCTATTGGTGTTGTGGAAACAATAAAAGAGGGGAAAGACATTACTTTAGTCTCTTATGGATCTACACTTAAAATAGTTGAAGAAGCCGTAAAAGAATTGACAGCAGTTGGTATTGATGCAGAAATTATTGACGCTCAAACTTTATTACCTTTTGATATCAATCATGATGTGATAAAGAGTGTTATAAAAACCAATCGTTTAGCGATTATTGATGAAGATGTTAATGGTGGTGCTTCCGGTTATTTACTCGACGAAATAGTAAATAAACAAAATGCATATGAATACTTAGATAGTAAGCCAATTACTATTTCTGCTCAAGCTCACAGAGCTGCATATGGTAGTGATGGTGATTATTTTTCTAAACCAAATGTAATGGATGTTTTTGAACAAGTTTATGCTATTTTTAACGAATCAAACCCTTTAAAATTTAAAGCTTTATATTAATTTAAACTTTCATCACAACATTGCCAATTGCACAATTTAAACACTTTTGAGGAACACAATAGGTGTTTTTTAATTCTAATAATGCTTGTGTTTCTAATGCATTATTAGACTCAACTTTTAGATTATTAAACTTCTCAATAACACTATTTTTTTCGGGTTTTATTTGTTGAATTAGTTTTAAAAATTGTTTCTCATCAAATTTTCCAATGTAATTTTGATACACAAATTTTAAAGGAATGATCGTGTTTATCAATAATAGATCTATAAAGCTTTTAGTGATTCTTTTTTTTCTTTTAACAGATGTACTAGTAAATGAATAATGCGTATCCCAAAAAGGCCTGGTAGATACTTGAAACAAACTGTAAAAGTCGTTTTTATTTTCTAAAGCTATAAT
>JAZGEV010000145.1:0-4405 GCA_036478895.1 Flavobacteriaceae bacterium
GTATATTTAAAAATTTATTTTTCACTATCCTTGTAAATTAATACATAAATATGAAAACAATTTTAAAAATAATTTTGATTTTAATTCTTGGATTAATCATTGGTGGCTATATATTAGAGAATTATTATAATCAAAACGGAAAATTATATATTGGTTCAGGTGTTTTTTTATTTGCCTTTATTTTGATGCCTTTATTTGTTTACCAGAGATATAATGGTAGAATTGGTGACTTTATTGATAAGAGAATGGAACAACCTCCAAAAAAAGAGAATTAATTTAAGTTGCGCTTTTCAATAAAAAATTTTTTAAGAATTAAACTGCATTTTTCTGCTAAAATACCATTTACCACTTTTGTTTTGGGATGTAATTGACTGTTGTAAAATTGATAGCCACGTTGCTTATCTGAAGCGCCAAAGACAATTTTACTTATTTGAGTCCAATAACTTGCGCCAGCGCACATTTGACAAGGTTCCAAAGTCACATATAAAGTACAATCTTTTAAATATTTCCCACCTAAATAGTCAGCTGCGGATGTATATGCTTGCATTTCTGCGTGCGCAGTAACATCGTTTAAAGTTTCTGTTAAATTGTGTGCGCGAGCAATGATTTTATTGTTGTAGACAATAACTGCACCAATTGGAATCTCATCTTTTTCAAAAGCTAATTCAGCCTCTTCGTAGGCTTTTTGCATAAAATAACTGTCGTCTTTAGGTTGTAACATGTAATTATATTTTAAACAAATTTACAACTAAATTTGTTTGTTATAAAATGCACATACTTTTATATTATAATTTGCGTTAATTACTAGCATTAATTAATACCAACCAAAAATGAAACATATTATTAGAATTACCATTCTGTTATTCAGTTTGAGTTTGTTTTCCCAAAAACATATTAAGATTGAAACCGTAATTAAAAAAAACGCAACATTGTTTTATGTTGTTAATAATAGTAATGTAAAACAAAAAATTCATTTAAAAATCACTTCGAATTATTTTAATAAAGGCTATAAGGTCATTGTAAAAAAAGTAAAACCAAACAGTAGGAAAAAATTTTATAAACTAAAGTCAAGAGAAGATATAACCTATTCTGTTGCAATAACAAGTAAGTCGAGTAAAAAAAAGAAACTGAGAAAAGCATCAAAAAGCAACATAAAAAAATTCGATTTTAAAAAAGACGATATTAATAAAGGCATTGTCATATTTACAAAGAAGACGTGTTCTCGATGTAAAATAGCCGAGAATTATTTACTAAAACACAACATTCCATTTAAAATTATATCGACAACAGAAACAACCACTGGAAGAACATTGATGTGGGAAAAGATTGCGGAAAAATCAACACAAATAACCAATGTAACAATGCCTGTTATTATTATTGATGGCGATTTGAGCTATAGTCATGCCAATTTGAATATGTTTTTAAATGCACTTAAAAAATAGCGTATTTTTAAGGCTTCTTAATGTGATAAGCAGTTTATAGATAGTATTTAACGGCAAACAGAATTATTATTAATTTTATACTATTAGTTGTCTCGTTGTTTTGTACTTTTGTTTCGCTTAAAAAAATAACAAATAAACAAGCTTTTATTTGTTTCAAAAGCACAGTTTTATACATTGTGTGGTTTTATACTAAAACTACAATCATTAAAAAACCAATTCAATTATGTCAAAACAAAAAATAATATATACCAAAACGGACGAAGCACCTTCGTTAGCAACACGTTCATTTTTGCCAATTGTAAAGGCATTTACTTCACAAGCAGGAATAGCAATAGAAACTAAAGACATTTCGTTATCCGCACGTATTTTAGCTACTTTTAATGATTATGTAAAGGACAATCAAAAAGTAGATGATGCTTTAGCAGAATTGGGAATTTTAGCCAAAGAAGCCAATGCTAATATTATTAAATTACCAAATATTAGTGCTTCTGTACCACAATTAAAAGCAGCGATTAAAGAATTGCAAGCCAAAGGTTTTGGATTGCCAAATTTTCCTGATGAAGTAAATAATGAATCCGATAAAAAAATATTGGCATTATATAACAAAGTAAAAGGTTCTGCTGTAAATCCAGTGTTACGTGAAGGAAATTCAGATCGTAGAGCACCAAAAGCAGTTAAGAATTTTGCGAGAAAAAATCCTCATAGAATGGGCGCTTGGAGTAAAAACTCAAAAACGCACGTAGCAACAATGACTACTGGTGATTTTGCACATAATGAAGCATCATTAACACTTCCAAAAGCAACAAATATTAGAATTGAGCATTTAGATGCGCAAGGTAATAAAACCATCCTAAAAGAGAATTTTTCTATCCTTAAAAGCGAAATTATAGATGCTTCTGTAATGAGCAAGCAAGCTTTATTGTCGTTTTTGGAGACCGAAATTAACGATGCTAAAGCGCAAGATGTATTATTATCATTGCATATGAAAGCAACAATGATGAAAGTAAGTGATCCAATTATATTTGGTCACGCTGTACGTACTTATTTTAAAGATGTTTTTGCAAAACACCAAGCAACTTTTAATGAAATTGGTGTTGATGTAAATAATGGTTTTGGAAATTTATTAGCTAATTTATCTGAATTATCAGCTGACAAGCGTAGTGAAATTGAAGCAGACATACAAAATGCTTTTAATAATAGACCAGATTTGGCTATGGTGAATTCCGATAAAGGGATTACCAATTTACATGTGCCAAGTGATGTAATTATTGATGCATCTATGCCAGCGATGATTCGTACATCTGGACAAATGTGGAATGCAGCTGGCGAACAGCAAGATACCAAAGCAGTGATTCCAGATAATAGTTACGCAAGCATTTATTCTGCAACAATTGATTTTTGTAAAGAAAATGGTGCGTTTGATCCTACCTCAATGGGAACAGTGCCAAATGTTGGTTTGATGGCTCAAAAGGCCGAAGAATATGGATCGCACGATAAAACCTTTGAAATAAAGGATAGTGGAAAAG
Source organism: Flavobacteriaceae bacterium (assembly GCA_036478895.1). Classification (GTDB taxonomy): domain Bacteria; phylum Bacteroidota; class Bacteroidia; order Flavobacteriales; family Flavobacteriaceae; genus S010-17. The sequence continues at coordinate 2,969 of JAZGEV010000145.1, forward strand.
TATATGTTATCGATGAAGATGAAGATATTTTATTAGTACATCACGTTGAGCAAGGCGATATTTGGCGTATGTGTCAAGCAAAAGACTTACCAATTCAAGATTGGGTTAAGCTAGCTGTAACACGTGCAAGAGCAACAGGAACACCAACTGTTTTTTGGTTGGATGAAAAAAGAGCGCACGATGCTGAGATTATCAAAAAAGTACAGAAATATTTACCAAATCACGATACATCTGGTTTGGACATTAGAATTTTATCACCTTACGATGCCACACTATTTACATTGGATAGAATTAAAAAAGGAGAAGATACCATATCGGTAACAGGAAATGTATTAAGGGATTATTTAACCGATTTATTCCCAATATTAGAATTGGGAACATCAGCAAAAATGTTATCCATTGTGCCATTAATGAATGGTGGTGGTTTGTTTGAAACTGGTGCTGGTGGATCTGCACCAAAACATGTACAGCAATTTGTAGAAGAAGGCCATTTACGTTGGGATTCTTTAGGAGAATTTTTAGCATTAGAAGTATCGTTAGAACATTTGGCAGAAAAATTTAGTAATAAAAAAGCATTGGTCATTGCAAACGCTTTAGGCGAAGCATCAGACAAATATTTAGAAACTAAAAAATCACCATCTCGTAAAGTAAATGAGCATGACAATAGAGGATCACACTTTTACTTAGCCATGTATTGGGCAGAAGCTTTAGCACATCAAAATGAAGATGCTGCATTAAAAGAACACTTTGGACATGTTTCTAAATCTTTACAAGATAATGAAGCAAAAATTAATTCAGAGTTAATTGAAGCTCAAGGAAAAAAAGTTGATATTGGTGGCTATTATGTCATTGATGAAGATAAGATGATTGCAGCAATGCGCCCAAGCGGTACATTGAACGCAATTATTGATGCAATATAACAAGAATTTAAGAGTTTATTAACAGAGAAGAGTGCTTAATTGCACTCTTTTTTTTGGATATTTGAACAAAGAAAAACCAAACCATGAGTAAAACAAAAATAGGAATAGCAATTGCTATTTTAGGAATTATCGCATTTTTTTATTTTAATAATAAAAAAAATGAAGATGGTAATATTTCCATTATCGCAAAGGTGAAAAAAGGTGATTTTATAAGTGAAGTTATTACGTCTGGAGAAGCGCAATCAACAAGTCTTACTAAAATTAATGGCCCATCTAATCTTAGAAAGTTTAGATTACGTGATATTAAAATACAAGATTTGGTTGCCGAAGGAACCGTAGTGAAAAAGGGAGATTATGTAGGTAGATTGGATCCATCTGGCGTGAATGAACAAATATTAGATGCGCGTTTAAACTTAGAAGCTGCGGAATCCAAATTCACACAACAGCAATTAGATACAACCTTGTCTTTAAAACAAGAACGGACGTCATTAAAAGATATGTTATTTAATATAGAAGA
>JAZGEV010000146.1:0-6330 GCA_036478895.1 Flavobacteriaceae bacterium
TTATATTGCTAAAATATATAATTATTCAATGTTAAAAATAATAATTTTGTAAGCGGTCTAATTTAATTTATAATCGTGCTAATTCAACATTTTTTTAATATCCTTTTTTCTTCTTACAGAAATGGGAATTTCAACATTATTCTTTAACACAATATTATTTCCTTTCAATCCAGCAACATGCTCTTTGTTAACCAAATAAGATTGATGTGTTCTTATAAATAATTCTTCAGGAACTAATTCCTGAAAATGTTTTAAATTTTTAGAAGCTAAAATAGTTTTATTTAGTGTGACAATTTTGGAATATGAGCCGTCTGATTGGAAATATAGGATATTATTTATTGGTAAAAAATAGGTTTGTTGAGTAGTTTTGACAACTAAATTTTGAAATTTCAATGTTTTATTTTTTTCAAAATTATCTAACAATAAGTTTAATTCGTTTTGGGAGTTTAGAGTTGATTTTACTTTGTCAATTGCCACTTTTAGTTCTTCGGGATCAATTGGTTTTAATAAATAATCTAAGGCATTAAACTTGAATGCTCTAATGGCATATTCATTAAATGCAGTAATAAATATTAGTTTAAAATCTGGCTTATCAATTTGTTTTAATAAGTCGAAACCCGTACCGTCTTCTAGCTCAATATCTAGCAAAACAAGGTCTGGATCCGTATTTAATATAACTGTTTTTGCTTCAATTATTGATGCAGCTTCTCCAACAACTTCATAATCCGTGCTGACTAAAGCTAGTAATTTTTTAATTACTATTCGTACATTTTTTTCATCATCTACTATTACTATTTTCATCATAATTTTATAATTTTAAAGAAAAAGTTATTTTTGTTCCTTTTCCGTTTTCTGAAGTTATTGAAAATGATTTTTCTTCATTTAAGCCTCTTAATTTTAGTCTATTGAGAAATATATCCGTTGCGTGTTCTCTGTCATTTACTTTTTCAATTTTTTTATAACCAACGCCATCATCTATAATTTCAAAATTTAAAAGATCGTTATTTTCTAAAATAGTTATAATTAAATTACCTTTTTCTTTTTTTGGTTTCAAGCCGTGTTCAATAGCATTTTCCACAAAGGGCTGTAATAATAATGGCGGAATTTTAATGAAAGATAAATCAATATTTTTTTCAATATTTATTTGGTAATCAAATTTATCTTCAAAGCGCATTTGCTGTGTTTCGATATAATTTTTTAAGGCATCTAAATCCTCATCTAATCCTATTAATTCTTTACTGGTAAATTCAAAATTCTGACGAATTAATTTTGCAAATTTAGATAACGATTTTGAAGATTTTAACAAATCATTATCTAATAAATTTTTCTGAATAGATGTTAATGAGTTAAATATAAAATGTGGATTCATTTGCGAACGTAATACTTTTTGTTCTAGAATTAATTTATCTTTTTCTAATTTTAATTGATTGTTTCTAAAACGTTGTAGAAAAAACAAGCCTAGCAATAATGCAAATGCTCCTATAATAGAAGAAATGATGGTGTTTTTTTTATTGATAGCTATTTTTTGTTTTAAGGTTTCTTCTTGTTTTGTTTGATTGAATTGTGTTGTTAGCATTTGTAGATTTTCTTCACTTTCACGTTTTATATTTACAATATAAATAGAGTCTCTTTTACTTTGAAATAAAGATGATTTCGTAAAATCTTTATCAAAAATTGCAATTTTCAAAAGATTAGAATAGATTTCTTCTAACGTTTTTATGTCGCCTGTAGATTTTGCAATTTTTATAGTTTCATTTAATAATTTTTTTGCTTTTAAATTTTTATCTAACTTTAAAAATAATTTTGCTAAATTTAGATGAGCACTAATATTATTACTACCTACTTTAGTATGAATATTAATAGATTTTGTATAATGTTCTATAGCTTTTTTAAAATTACCTTTTTTCTTAAAAACAGTAGCTATATTGTTATGGGAGATTGCAATTCTATTATCATCTCCTAGAGCCTTATTAATTTTTAGACTTTTAAGATTGTAAAATTGCGTACTGTCTAGTTTGTTTAATTTCTCATAAAAAACGCCAATGTTGTTATATAATGACGTAATGGATTCAATGTTATTTTCTTTTTTTTGTATAACAATTGATTTTTTTGCGTATTTAATTGCATTGTTATAATCTTTACTCGAAAAGTATATATAAGATAAAAGCGAAAGAGACTGCGCTACCTCACCTTTTAAATCTAATTTTTCACTTAATTTATAGGCTTTTAAAGCATATGTTAAAGCTTCATTTTTAAAGCCACTTAAACTACTAGATTGCCCGTAACCAATATAGGCATCAATTAAATGATAGTCTTCATTTTGCTCATAATTATCAATTACATTTTTAAAAATAATACGAGCTTTATCGTATTTACTTGCTCTTATATGTAAATAGCCATTTTTTGAAATTATTGAATTTCGACCTTTAAAATCAAATTTTAAAAGACTATCACAATATTTAATTGCTTTTTTAATATCATTTTTTGCAATTTCTTCAATTGCCTCTAATTCATTTTTAGTGACAATTTTTTGTGAAGTAATAGTATTGTAAAAAAGAATACAAATAATTAAAAAAAGGTTTTTCATTGTCATAGGTAATTGAATTACAAATGTAGTTAATTTACAGTAAAACTGTTGTGCTATTTTTAACGACACTTATTATAAACGTACTATACGTACTGCCAATATAATCCAGTGTAGTAAGTTTATTATTTAAAAATTCGCGATATGCTTTCATGTTCTCAACAATAATTTTAAGCTGATAATCATAATCACCACTAACATTAAAGCACTCTAGAACTTCATCAAACTGAAGGACTTCTTTTTCAAATTTTTCAATAAATTTAATGTGATGTTGTTTTAATTTAACTTGAACAAATACTATAAAATCTTTAGAGACCTTTTCAGTATTGATTAAAGCGATATATTTTTCAATAATTCCCTTTTTTTCCAATTTCCGGATCCTTTCGTAAATGGCTGTTACCGATAGGTTTAATTGGCTAGCAATACGTTTTGTTGTTATTTTACTATCTTGCTGTAAAATATTTATTAATTCTCTATCAGTTTTGTCTAATGTCATACGATAAAATTACAATATAAATTGTTATTTTATACTAATTATCATAATTTTTACTGAAAAATCACCTTTAAGCTTTAAAATATACTATTTATTTTTAAAAGTATTGTTATATGTTCTATTATGTTGTTAATTTGATGTATAATTATAAAATATATTATTATGGCTTTCAAACCTGCAAACAATATTCAAGATGTTCACTCTTTTGGGGAATTTGGTGGTGTAAACCCTTCAATTTCAGATTCAGCAACCTACACATTTATGGCTGCAAAAACAATGGGAGATACTTTTGAAGGTAATACCGATGGTTGTTATTTGTACTCAAGACATACGTCGCCAAGTAATTTACATTTGTCAAATGCTCTAGCGGCAATGGAAGGTACCGAAAGTGCTAATGTATCAGCTTCTGGTATGGGAGCTATATCAAGTGTGATATTACAAATTTGTGGCGCAGGTGATCATATTGTTTCTAGTAGAACAATTTATGGTGGTTCTTGGGCATTTATGAAAAATTATCTGCCAAAATTAAATATTAACACATCTTTTATTGATATTACTTCTTTAGAAAGTGTTGAAGCTGCTATTACTAAAGATACAAAAATTATTTATTGCGAATCTGTAAGCAATCCTTTGTTGGAAATTGCAAATATTCCGGCTTTAGCTAAAATTGCAAAAAAGCATAATGTAAAGTTGGTAGTAGACAATACCTTTTCGCCTTTAATGATTTCTGCAAGTCAATTGGGAGCAGATGTTACTATTCATAGTTTAACTAAATTTATTAATGGAACTAATGATACTGTTGGTGGTGTTTATTGTACATCTACTGAATTTGTAAATGAGTCTAAGAGCGTGATGGATGGTGCTGCAATGTTGTTGGGACCAGTTATGGATAGTTTTAGATCGGCCAGTATTTTGAAAAATATGAGAACACTTCATATTCGTATGAAAAAACATAGTGAAAATGCACTGTATGTTTCTACTCAATTAGAAAAAGACGGAATAAGAGTTGTTTATCCTGGATTAAAAAGTCATAAAGATCACATTTTAATGACTTCATTACTAAATAAAGAATATGGTTATGGTGGTATGTTAACAATTGATGCTGGCAGTCTTGTAAAAGCAAACCAATTAATGGAATGTATGCAAAATAAAGGTGTTGGTTTTTTAGCAGTAAGTTTGGGCTTTTACAAAACACTTTTTAACGCACCTGGTACTGGTACTTCTAGTGAAGTTTCATTAGAAGAGCAGGAGGAAATGGGATTAAGTGAAGGGTTAATCCGTTTTTCTATGGGGTTGGACAATGATATTAAACGTACTTATGAAACAATGCATGACTGTTTAAAAGACGTTGGTTTATTGTAGTTTTTTAGAATAAATTTAGTGACTTTTTGACAAATAAGTTTTTACATTTTCATCAATACGTTGTAGGATATTTTTTGTTTCTCCTTTTTCGAAATTTTTTCCAGTAATTTGTTCGTATAATTCAATGTATCTATTAGAGATTTCAATGATTTTGCCTGTATTCATTTCTGGGATAACTTGACCGTCTTTACCTTGAAAATCATTTTTAATCAACCATTGGCGTACAAATTCTTTGGATAATTGTTTTTGAGGTTCATTCTTTATTTGACGTTCTTTATAGCCATCCATATAGAAAAATCGAGAAGAATCTGGCGTGTGAATTTCATCTATAAGAATAATTTCACCTTTACTGTTTTTACCAAACTCATATTTTGTGTCCACTAAAATTAAGCCTCTTTTTTGAGCTAATTCTGTGCCTCTTTGAAATAAAGCTTTGGTGTATTTTTCCAATTGTTTGTAATCTTTTTCCGAAACGATGCCTTGTGATAAAATCGAATTACGATCAATATCTTCATCATGTTCACCATTAGCTGCTTTGGTTGTTGGTGTAATTAAAGGAATTGGAAATTTATCATTTTCTTTCATGCCATTTGGCATTGAAACACCGCAAATAATTCTTTTTCCAAGTTTGTATTCTCGCGCTGCGTGACCAGATAAATAACCTCTAATAACCATCTCTACTTTAAATGGTTCGCAAAAAACGCCTACTGAAACACTTGGATCAGGTGTTGCTAGTAGCCAATTTGGTACAATATCTTTAGTGTCATAAAGCATTTGAGCTGCAATTTGATTTAAAATTTGTCCTTTAAATGGAATTTGTTTTGGTAAAACAACGTCAAATGCAGAAAGTCTATCGGTTGCAATCATAATTAATAATTCATTATTAATATTATAGACTTCGCGTACTTTTCCACGATAAACATCTGTTTGATTTGGAAAGTTGAAATTTGTTTTATTTATTGTATCCACTGTTTTTGTTTTAGTTTAATCTAGTAATAGTTTTAATTCGTTTAAATAAAAATTTAATCCGCTTCAATGCCTTTATAAGCTTTTATAATTTTGCTAACTAGCTTATGTCGAACAATATCTTTATCGTCTAGATGAACCAAACCAATGCCTTTAACATCCTTAAGTGCTAATATAGCTTCTTTTAACCCAGAAATTTGTTTTCTTGGTAAATCTATCTGACCTGGATCACCAGTAATTATAAATTTAGCTCTTTTTCCCATACGTGTTAAAAACATTTTCATTTGGCTATGCGTCGTGTTTTGAGCTTCATCTAAAATAACAAAAGCATTATCCAATGTGCGTCCACGCATAAAAGCTAAAGGTGCAATTTGTAAAATGTTTTGTTCTATGTAACCTTCTAGTTTTTCATGTGGAATCATATCGCGTAAAGCATCATATAAAGGTTGCATATAGGGATCTAGTTTTTCTTTAAAATCTCCTGGTAAAAATCCTAAATTCTCTCCAGCTTCAACGGCTGGTCTAGTTAGTATAATTCGTTTTACTTCTTTATTTTTTAATGCTTTTACAGCTAAGGCTACTGCGGTGTAGGTTTTACCTGTACCGGCAGGGCCAACAGCAAAGAGCATATCGTTTTTAAGCATTAGATCAACCATTTTTTGTTGATTTGGTGATTGCGCTTTGATGCGTTTTCCGCCAACACCATGGACTAAAATATCACTATTGGTATTGTCTTTTTTTACATTATTGTTACTAGTTACTATTTGTTCAATACTATTTTCATCCAATTTATTATAACGATCAAAATATTTTAACAATTCTTCAATTTTTTTTTCAAATTCTTCAATCAGTTCAATTTCTCCAAATACTTTTACCTTGTTGCCTCTAGCAATAATTTTTAATTTTGGATAGTATTTTTTTAACT
>JAZGEV010000147.1:0-6664 GCA_036478895.1 Flavobacteriaceae bacterium
CATTATAATCGATACCTTGAATTCCATATACTTTTCTATTGTCATTAACAACATGTAAAACATCCGCATAATTAACAGTTGACCAAAAGAATTCATCACAATTTGCATCTAAATCTTCATCAACTTCTTTATAAGCAAAATCAACACCACCAGCAGAATTCCCACCATTTATTGTGTGATCTCCACCAACAGAATACTGTTGATTTAAATTCCAAGTACTTCCAGTTCTAGTATAACTTACTGTTATCGAAGCATGTGGATTTCCACGTTCTGTAATTAGCATTTCATTTGTATTGCTTGAAAAAGCAATATCCGTAACTCTATTTTGACTACCTACTAAATTTGATATCTCAACTGTTTCTGAGCCAGATACTGGGAAATCACCACTACTATTTAAAGTAATTGAATACAATTCTCTAGTACCTCCATTTACTCTTGGGAAATATACTTTTGTTGTATTGGCTTCATAATTTACTCCAATACCCCAAACTTGTTCACCTTGAGCAACAATTCCATCTCCAGATCCACCACTATCAGCTGTCCAAGGATCGTAACTATTTATGATTGCTCCAGTTGTTGTGTTTATTCTATATATTGTACCATCATCTAAATTTGTTGCGAATAATTGGTCATTTACCTTATCATAAGCAATATTTCCTATCTCATTATGCGTTGCAGTTGTACTTGGGAAATTAGTTAAAAGAACGGCAGTATATAATGGAGGAACACATTTGTAAATTCTTGCATTAGCAGTACTTGTAGAAGAGACATTTATATGTAAGTTATTATAATAATCATAGGTTGATAAATAAATATTTTCGTATTTGTCAATAGCTATCCCAAAAACCTGACCTATTTCATTGGCTTTCCAATTTGCTGGATGAATTGCTGACACTGCAGTACCTGAAGCTGGGTTTCCCCAATCATCTCCAACTGGGGCTGATGAATTGTTTTGAGTATTATAAATAACACCTACATCTCCATTTGGCATATCAGCATAACAAGTTACAACTGTAAAGCCTGCTCGTTCTGTATTATTACCATAAGGTGTATCGCAATGTGTTGCGCTTTCATTTTCATCATAAGCGCAGTCACTTTTTTCACACGATATTATAAAGAATAATAAGCTTGTAATTATACAGTAAATTAATAGTTTACTTGTTTTCATATTAAATAAATATTATGATTTGATTTAAAGTAATTTTGTTAGTTTTTAATTTGGACAACATTGCCAAAAACAAAAATTATCATACCACCATTCTTCAGATGGATTTGATCCTTCATCAAGAAAGAAAGCCATGCCGTTTACATTTTGTATTATCGTATTGAAACTTGCAACATCGGCAGCAGTTGTTGCTCCTGTACTGCCACTTAAAACCCAATTTCCCATTGAATTTGATGGTAGAGTTGTTCCAGTAGCTAATTCTAATGGCACTCTAATTGTAGTTGGAGCTGCTCCAGAAACGATTAAACTACTACTATTTAATACAAAAACAGCACCACTTCCATAGAGTAAAGGATTTGTTCCTGTAAAAATAAATAATGAATTATCCGTTGTTGCGCCATTGGAATTTGAAATAGCGTCATATTCAACATCGTATCTAAATTCGCAACCTTCATCGATGAAATTTTCTGGAATGTAATTTGAAACATTATAAACAAAAGAAGCGCCACTATCATCAATAGCTTCTAAAACATTTGTGCCATTTCTAAGTACAATGCTTATACCATCATCGTCTATTCCAAGCCAATTATTACCATTTGTTCCAATGGTATCATCTTCAAAATCTTCAAACATTTCGCAGAATTCTTCGCAATCGTCAGTATCATATTTGCAGTCACTTTCATTACAGGCAGTGAAGCTAAGTATCATTATAAAAAAGCCAGTTTTCACAATTTTTAAAATGGATGTTTTCTTATTTTTATGTTTCATTTTCTTATTTTTAATTAGCCTGGTATGCAATCACAATTATCATCAATGCTTCCATTAATATTTCCATCATTATTAACACTACACGGATCTCCAATGTTTAATTGTAGAGCTGGACAATCCCAATCAGTTGAACATTGACAAAATTCTGAGACTGTTCCATTAATTGATTCGTCTCCACCAGGATGACAAGGATCTCCAATGTTAAGGTTTAACTCTGGACAATCTTTATCATAATCACAGGTATCAGATTTGCAAGAATTTGTAAAGATTACTAGTGTTAAAATTGTAATTACTGTTATGCTATATTTTATTAATTTCATAATTTGGTTTTATAATTAGTTGTCAAGGTAAGATGAATGTTGATTTACCTTGACAGCACTAATTAATTCAATTATATTATTCTGGACAGATAACTTTCATTTCTGTACGTCTGTTAATTTGATGTTCTTCTTTTGAACACGTTACATTGTCTGCACATCTGTTTAATAAAACTGTTTCTCCAAATCCAATGCCTGTTATTCTACTACTAGAAATGCCTTGTGAAACAACGTAATCTACAGCAGCACTTGCTCTATTTTGAGATAATGTTTCGTTATAAGAATTTGAACCTCTAGAATCTGTATGCGATCCAACTTGGATGCTTATGCTAGGGTTGTCTTGCATAAAACGAACCAATCTGTTCAATTCTGGTTTAGCATCTTCACGGATAAAGTATTTGTCTAAATCATAATGGATGTTCTGTAATGCAATTGCTTGTCCACAATCTACTTTTTGCATACATATTTCTAATTTTATAAATAGTGTTGTACTTCTGTCATACTGTTCAGTTGTTACCGTTTCAGTTTGAGAAAAATAACTGTCTTTTTTACCATATATACTATAGCTTGAAGCTTGTTTTACATTAAAAATAAATTCGCCATCGTTACCTGTTATGGTATTTTTTTGTTCTGCTTCTTTTAAATTATTTAAAACTACAGATACTCCTGGTAATGGTGTTGTTGAATTACACTGTACCGCAGACCCTTTTAAGATAAAGTTCATATCGCTATAAACAATTTCTTTTTGGATTGATTTACCACTTTTAAGACATTCTTTAAATTCTGATTTTTCGATGCTACTTTCGTCTAAATTGACATCGTATAATTTTCCTTTCACCACATAGTTATTAGGGTCAACATCACTAAAAACAACTGTACCATAAGCATTTGTTTTACCAGATTGTACTATTTGACCTTCCATATTTACCAATACAACATCAGTATCTGCTAAAATTTCTTTAGTAAATTTATCTCTTGCAGTTACGGTTACACCACAACCACATGTATTGCAACATCTTGGCATATGATCATCTCCACAAACGTCACAAACTTTTTCTTTTGGTGTTAATTTGTAAGTTAAACCTGCAAAAACGCCAACAGAAGAAACTGTACAATCACAAGGTTCTGTACGTATTTGTTCATGACCTGTTAATTCTGAAATAACTTCTTCTTGTGGCCCAGTACCTGTTGTCCAAGGAAAATAAGAAGCAGATCGTCCACCTTCAGTTAATTCTGTAACACCAAAGTGTCTTAAATAGTATGCGCCTGCATTTACACCCCAATTTTCATTAAAGAAATAAGTAAAACGTGCTTGTAATTTTCCTGACAGCACATTTTTTGCATCATAACCTGCATGAAAATTTATTAGTGTTGGGCCTGGAGTAAAAGTTAAAGCTGTTCTTCCACCTTTAATGTTTGATATACCAATTCTAGTGTTTAATTCCATAGTAAATTTTCCAGATGGACTTATTCTTCTTACATCTGGTCCAATACCTAAAAATGTTCTTGTAATTCCTGCTTCACTTAAACTGTAATCTGCAGGTACAGTTCCAAAAAAGTTTGTAGGATACGTACTTTCTGGTTTGTTTTTAATATAGTCATAGTCTAAACCAACACCAATCCAATTCCAATAGTAGTCAAAGGAAATACCAGCTTCTAAGCCGCCTTTATAATCAATATAAGGTGTGTTGTTGTCAAAATTTGGCATGTCATATCCAACTCTTGGGCTAATTTGAAATTGGGCATTTACATTGATAAAATTAGCAAATGTCACTACAATGATTAATAATTTTAATAGTTTTTTCATGATTGATTTTTTAATTAATTTTTGTTTACAGTTATTATATACTTGATTAATGTTTTTTGTTACCCTAAGTTAATTTTATAAGGTTGTTTTAATATAACAAATGTAAATAGGAAGCGTAATTTAAAAAAAGGCTATTGTATTAAGTGACATTTTAATTCGATTAACGGTAAGTTTGATTTAATTAACGGAATTGCAGTAAAAACAATAAATTCGTTTTAGTGTGAATTTATTGATTAAAAAATATAGTTGTAAACTGATGTTTTGTTAGCAATAAAAAACCTGCTAAAAAAATCACTTTAGTTTAAAATAAGAATTCAATAAGATATCCGCCATTTCAAAAGGTGACCCTTTTTGATTTTTAATGGTGTTTAAAGCATTTTTTAATTCCAATTTTATTTTAGAATCACTGTAAAAATGATTTAATACATTTTGATTAAGAGTTTCTAATAACCAATACTCATTTTGTAAATTTCGTCTGGTTTGAAAATAAGCATTCTTCTTAGTAAGGACTAAATAATCTTGTATGATATTCCAAATAGCATCAATATTTTGGTTATTTAATGCGCTGCAACTTGTAACTTTTGGTTGCCACGTACTTTCTTTTATTGGGTAAAGATGTAGGGCATTTTTAAAATCGGATAAGGCTCTTTGCACATTGGCTTTAGAACTATTATCAATCTTATTAATTACAATTGCATCTGCCATTTCAATAATACCACGCTTTATACCTTGTAATTCATCACCAGTACCAGCAATTTTTAATAATAGAAAAAAATCAACCATACTGTGAACCATAGTTTCACTTTGTCCAACACCAACAGTTTCTATAAGAATGGTATCAAAACCAGCAGCTTCGCATAGAATAATTGTTTCTCTTGTTTTACGAGCTACGCCGCCAAGATTATTTCCCGATGGTGACGGACGAATAAAAACATTTTTATTCCTAACCAAACTCTCCATGCGCGTTTTATCACCCAAAATACTACCTTTATTTATGCTGCTACTTGGATCTATGGCTAATACAGCAATTTTTTTTGATGCTTGTAAAATATGATGTCCAAGCGCTTCAATAAATGTACTTTTTCCAACGCCTGGAACGCCTGTAATACCAATACGAACTGATTTGTTTGCAAATGGCAAGCAGCCTTTAATGATTCTAGTCGCTATATCTTTATGCTTTGGGTTGGTACTTTCTATTAATGTGATGGCTTTGCTTAAAAAAGGAATGTCTCCATCACAAATATTTGTAATGTATTCATTAACGCTTGGTTGCTTACCTCTTTTGAGTGTGATTTTTTGAATATTAGATGGTTTTTTCACACCTTCTCTTTCGTTTAAAGCCGATTTATATGTTTTTTTTTCTTTTTTGATAAAGTAAAAATAGGTATAATTTGATTAAGATAATATGATTTATCTGTAAAATGAAAATAGGTTTCATAAATTATTTAAAAATGTATCGAACTTATCATTTCAATTAATTAATTTTGCAATTCAAAATTGAATTCAAATTAAAAGCGATTAACGCTTTATTTTCTTAAAACACATTATTATGAAATACGATATTATAATTATTGGATCGGGTCCTGGAGGCTATGTAACTGCAATTAGAGCATCACAATTAGGTTTTAAAGTTGCTGTTGTCGAAAAAGAACATTTAGGTGGAATTTGTTTAAATTGGGGTTGTATTCCTACAAAAGCATTGTTGAAATCGGCTCAAGTTTATGATTATTTAAAGCATGTAGATGCGTATGGCTTAAAAGCCGAAGCCATTGATAAAGATTTTGCTGCAGTTGTAAAACGTAGTAGAAACGTTGCCGAAGGTATGAGTAAAGGCGTTCAGTTTTTGATGAAAAAAAATAAAATTGACGTTATTGATGGTTTTGGAAAAATAAAAAATGGTAAAAAAGTTGAGGTAACTGATGCCAAAGGTAAAGTTGCAGAATATAGTGCAGATAATATTATTATTGCTACAGGAGCACGTTCTCGCGAATTGCCATTTATGCCAATTGATGGTGAAAAAGTAATTGGATACAGAGGCGCTTTAAGTTTAAAAGAGCAACCTAAAAAAATGATCATTGTAGGTTCTGGCGCAATAGGTGTAGAATTCGCCTATTTTTATAATGCTATGGGAACGGATGTTACCGTTATAGAATATTTACCTAAAATAGTGCCTTTAGAAGATGATGAGGTTTCAAAACAATTTGAGCGTTCATTAAAAAAGCAAGGCATTAAAGTAATGACAAATTCTAGTGTTACTGCTGTAGATATATCTGGTAAAGGTGTAAAAGCAACGGTGAAAACTAAAAAAGGAGAAGAGGTTTTAGAAGCCGATGTGCTTTTATCTGCTGTTGGTATTAAATCAAATATTGAGAATATTGGTTTGGAAGATGTTGGTATTGTAGTAGATAAAGATAAAATATTGGTAAATGATTTCTACCAAACAAACTTACCAGGTTATTATGCCATTGGTGATGTTGTTCCAGGACCAGCATTGGCTCACGTAGCTTCAGCAGAAGGTATTACGTGTGTAGAAAAAATTGCAGGTTTACATACAGAATCTATTGATTATGGAAATATACCAGGTTGTACTTATGCAAGCCCAGAAAT
>JAZGEV010000148.1:0-3060 GCA_036478895.1 Flavobacteriaceae bacterium
TGTAAATACTTTTGAGGGTTTGTTTCCAAAACAACGTTTAACGAAGATAGTGTAGCACGTAAAGTTGGAGAGTTCCACTTTAATTCTTTTTGAGGAAACAAGGAGAATGAAATACAACAAAAAACTAGTGTAAGAAAGTGTTTTGAAAATGAAAAACAGAAGGGGATTCGCATAGTAAAATAGATGCTGTTTTATTGTAAATTATGGGTTTGTAAAGAGACTATTTTTTGCGAAAATAGGCTATTATTTGCAATTTTCATCCTACCCATTAGGGTAGTTACTACCTAAAAGTATAGTATTTTACATTAAAGGTATTTTTATAAGTGATAATCAGGAATGTTAAAACACTTATTTTATAGGCTATTATTTTAAATTTTGTAATTCAAAAAACACAAGTTAAATCGTTAATCTTTGTTTCATATTTTTAAATCAAAAAGAACCTTATCAATCAATTATGCTTTATGCCATAATTCAAATTATTAAACATCCAATAACCAACTATCAAAAACCCACCAAAGCCTAATGTAAATAGCCAAGCTTCAGAATGGTGAAATGGTGAAATCAAAATATTAAAAACATCTGAAATTAAAATTTGTGGATTACTTATAATTTCCCACGAGTTATAACGTAAAAATCGACCTAAATATACACCAAAACCACATAAAAATAGAATAGCAATAGTTGATGTAACTATTGGAATACGTTTAAACTTTGAAGCAATTAATTGTTGCATGCCTAAGATAGAAAGGTAAAATAAAAATAAACCCGTTAAAGCAAAAGATAGCACTACCAGAACATCTAACCACAATAAAGAATCATTACCAATTCTAATATGAATAAGGTCTGTAACAATGTAAGGTGCATTAGGTAAAAATGCTAACCATATTAAAAACCAAAACCCCAACTTAAGTTTACTAAGGTTTGCTTTGGTGTTGAGGTACATAGTTATGACATATGGGATAATTGCTAGGAATACATTCCAAACTAAAAATAGGTAGAAGAATGATTTATTTAGCTTTATACGTACCATTAATACTATGATGCTAAATGTTAGTGCTACAGTAATTAATGATAAGGTTTTATACTTTGACTGTATGAGTCTTTGTAATATTTCCATAGTGTTCAATTATTAAAATGGTTAAGATTCCGAGTGTGTAGGCTATAATATCACTAAAGTGAAATGTACTGCCAAAAATGAGTGTTGCTGTATGGCTATTTTGTAAATTAAAGTATGCTAAAAACGATGTGAGTTGGAGAAATTCAATACCATAAGCAATTAAGAGGACGATAATAGCTGAGGCCCTCACACTCAAGCTAGAGCATCCTCTTATAATTGCATATAGTAAAATAACAACTAGGTAATCTCCAAATGTGTAGCGAATAAAACCTGTTTTTATGATAAATGCGATTGCTAATTCTATGAGAAACAAGGAATGTGCAAGCACTAGATAATTTTTATTGAATTGTAATTTCATGTGTTTATCTGTATTGTTTTTTAATGGTCACATGCTGTTTGCTATTAATCATTTTATTTAGGTGATAAAATTTTGAACATGCTCGTTTCATGAATACGTTAGATTAAGTTTTGCTAATTCTGATTTCGAAAAAATGGCTTTTCTAAGATCTGTAATAGATATGTTCAAAAGCTTTCTGTAATCGAAATGATGAAAAGGATTTGCACGTTTTCCTGTTTTGTATGATTTTAAATAGTATTCATAATAATCTGGAAGGATAGTAACACCAAGTAGTATAGCTCCATATAAATAAGGACTGCGTTTACCATTGCCATAACACAGACATTGTAGCGCAATTTCATCTTCAACTTCTGTGCTATATCCACAAAGTACATGGTAACAATCGTGACGCTCAACTTTTGGAATGAGTTCAAAGTTGTTTTTATCTAAGAATTCACCAAGGTGTCTCCCGAAAGTAGGTTGTGGTAGATGTAGTAAATCGACTTTAGTGATATTCCAAGAGTTGTGATTTTTAAACAGAGATGTGTAAATTCTCTGAGAATGCTCAAAGAGCCAAATAATGAGTTGCTTTCTCAAGGATTTCATTTTATGAAATAGGTTATTCATGGTAAATTTGGGTTTTCTGGTTCAACGTCTTCATTAATGGTTTTATATGATTTTTGATTTTTGTTCATTTTAAATGTCCAGATTAGAAGCGCTAAAAAATATAAGCTCCCAAAAATGTAAATCGCAAATGGTTCTAAATCGCATTGTATAATTGCTGTTACGCATAATCCAAAGAGAATAATGATGTAATATGGAAAACAAGTCTTGAAAACATACTGCTTATCTTTTGGCTTTTTTGAAAACCAAAACATGCATGAGATACTCACTTTTATTATGGCAAAGATGAATGCACCAAGAAAACCAATTCCGAAAATCATTAATACTACCATTATTACTTAGGATCTAGTTTTAAGTTATCGTATTGAAACTCTTGCCAAGAGTTTGTTCTTAATTCATAGACATATTTATTATATTTTTTTTGGATTAACCTTAGAGAATCTTTATTTAAGTTCTTTGATTCCGCTTGTTCTTTTAATAAAAATGTGTTGTTGTTAGAGAGTTCAATGAGGTATTTAAAATCCATTGATTTTGCATAATTAAAATTGTAATTGGTAATATGATAATCCCAATTCACAGTGCTCGCAATAATCAACACAACAAAGGCAGCTTTGGTATTTATTCTAAGTAAGTACCAAATGTTTTTAATCTGGTCTATTTTTAATAGTGTCGTAATAAGACCTGTAACAGCAAGTGTTAAATATATTAGCACACCAATTCTCTTATAAGTAAGTCCAAAATAATAGATGTATTGACCGTTTTTAGTAGCTATACTTAGCACCAGGATTATGTTTAAGATTATCCAAGCAAATGCTAGTCGTTTTAACGTTTTATTCTCTTTGTAGAAATTGATATCACCTCTAAAGACGTATAGCAGAATTATGATGGCAATAACAATAGAGGCAATTAATGCATTTATACCACTATGTACTTGGGATGAGAAAACAGATCCACTTATTTCAGTATTTGTAAAGATGAATGT
>JAZGEV010000149.1:0-16989 GCA_036478895.1 Flavobacteriaceae bacterium
ATGATGGTGGTGTATATCAAGGTATAACTCAAGGATTAGATGATCCTGCTGACCCATCTACAGGTTTAGCTCATATTGGTGCTGGATTATTGAGCGCTGCTAGTCAAGACGCATTATTTTTTAGTGCATCTGAATCTTTATTTTTACAAGCTGAAGCTGCTATGAATGGAGATATTGCTGGAGTTGCTTTAGATTTATTTCAAAGTGGTATTACTGAATCATTTAATTTATTAGGAATAGGTGGTGATGCTGCTGGTTACATTGCTTCTAATGCTGCAACTGTAGATTTAGAAAGTATTATGAATGAAAAGTATGTTGCTTTACATGCAACTGATGGTTTAGAAATTTATATTGAACACAATAGAACTGGTTTTCCAAATCCACCATTACCAACTTTAACAACTGATAGTCATAGACCTTACCGTTTAATGTATCCTCAATCAGAATTCGTTGGTAACTCAGCAAATGTGATTAACATTTCAAGAGCGGATGTATTTGTACCAAGCTTATTCTATCAACACTAAAATTATTATTAACTATTAAATATATATAAAGAATGAAAAATTTTAAATTATTATTAATCATTGCAGCAATTACTTTTGCATTTACATCTTGTGAAGATGAAAGTACAATTGATGGACATGATTTAACTGGAAGCTCAAGAATAGTTGGTTGGGCAAACCCAATAGTAACAGAATCTTATTTCGAAGATTTAGGTACTATTGACAAAAACTATCCAATAAATGTATTAGGAGGAAGTGATGGATCACCTACAACACAAGACATTGCTTTTAATGTTACAGTGAATATGGCTGAAACAACTGCTACTAATGGTGAGTACACACTATCTGCATCAAGTGCATTGATACCTGCTGGTAATACTTATGGTGATTTACCTTTGGGTATTAACACGGGGAACTTTAGTCCAACTGCACCTACTAAATTAGTTTTAGACTTATCTACAAGTGTTGATGGTGTTGTTGTTTCTAGTTTAGCTAGACAAATGACTATTAACTTTGTTGGATGTCAATCTGAATTGGCTAATTACATGTATGAAGTAACTACTACACGTGAAGATGGAGCGGTTTACGGACCTACAGTTGAAACTATGTTAATGGAATCTGTAAATAACTTTATGACTTATAGTGTTGGTTCTTGGGGATCTCCTTTGAATCCAGGTCATGGTGTACGTTTTGAAGATATTTGTGGTAGCTTAAGAGTTCCTACTCAATCTTTAGCTGATATGTATTCAAATACTGTTACAAGTTTAAACAGTCCTACTGTAGATGAAGATGGAAATTTTCAAATAGATTATTCTATTAGCTTTAGTGCAGGACCTTTAAATCACGAAGGAGTATATACAAAACAATAATTCCTAAAATAAAATTAAAATTATGAAACATTTATTAAAAATAACAATTGCATTATTCATCACATCTTTATTTTTCGCATCATGTGAAACTACTGAAGAAGTAGAAATGGATAGAAATGCAAAACCTGTTGTAAACTTTGAATCTTCTACTGTTACTGTAACAGAAGATGGAACTGCAATGATTACAATTGAAACAGCTACTCCAATTAGCAAACCAATAATTTTTAAATTAGTACAAGTTGGTGGTAATGCTGTTGATGGTGAAGATTATTCTTTTGGGAGTAATTATTCTGAAGCTGATTATGGACCAATTGGTGGGAAAGTAGTAATACCAGCATATGCTACAAGTGGTAGTGTTGCTATTGAAGGTGTAACTGACTTTATGATTGATAACAAATCTGCTGTTTTTCAATTAGAATCTATGGAATCTATGAATGGTATAAAAGGTGCTGGTGACAAAGTTACGGTAACTATTGCTGATTTTACAAGCGATGATCTTACAATTAACTTACATTGGACAACTACAGACCATGATGCATGTGATCAAGATCTAGATTTGTATTTAGGTAATGCTGGTAATGCTGATTTAGCTCACTCTTGGAATGACTGTCCTGAATCTTTAACTTTATTATCTACAGATGCAGATGATGTTTATTTCATTAGCGTTGACTTATGGGCTCCAAGTGATTTCACACAAGGTGCACCTGGTGATGTACCTTATGATACTACTTGGGAATTAGAGGTTGGTCAAGTTGGTATTTCTTCACAAACTTTTGCAGGAACTACTAATGATTCTCACTATTTAAACTGGTCTGGTTTTGGGGCGTTTGGTGGAGATGGTTTTCATTCAAATGTAATTCAAATTACTAAAACTGGTAGTACTTACGTTATACAATAATATAAGTTTTATCTAAAAATATTTAAAAGGCTATCGTGAGATAGCCTTTTTTATTAAAAATATTATAGTTATGAAGCATAGCATCTATTTAAAATTGTCTCTCTGTTTATTGTTTTAGTAACAACTTTTACAAGTTGTAATGAAGATATAAATCAACAAACTCATAATAAACCTAATGTAAATTTTAAAATAGACTCAATTACTATATCAGAAAATGGTTATGGTGAAATAACTGTTATAACTGATAAAGTATTAACAAAAGATATTGTATTTAAAATCGTTCAAATTGATGGTATTGCCAAAGAAGGAAAAGATTACTACTTTAATGAATATACAACAAGCGACTTTGGAAGTATAGGTGGTAGAATAGTAATTCCTGCATACACAAATACTGGTTCTATAACAATTCATGGTATAACAGATTATAAATTAGATTCAAATTCAGCTTTATTTAAATTAGAAGCTGTTGAATCAATGCTAGGTTATAATGGTAGTAATGATGAATTTATAGTAAATATTAATGATTATGTAAGTGAAAACTTAAACGTTACTCTAGAATGGTTTACAGATTCTGATATCGAAACAGCTTGTGAGCAAGATTTAGATTTATATCTTAATATAAATACTCACGAATCATTTAGGCATTCTTTCTACAACTGCCCTGAAGTGTTAACCATTTATAATAACGATATTGATAGAACTTATAGTGTAATAAGTTGATTATTTTAAAACAAATCAGCCTACATACTTTACAAACATTATTGGCTATAATACAAGATATCGTATAAAAATATCAAAAACCAGTCAATTTATTAATATTATTAATGGAGATAGTTATAGCTCTCATTGGTTTAACTGGACATTCTATTGTGATTTAGGTTATAGTCAAAACCAGTATCATGTTTTAGATATAATTAAAACTAATAACAGCTATACTTATAATGTATTCATTTAAAATAGTATTTTTGCAGTAATTAAACTACAAAATGCAAAATACAGAACACATCTTTGGAATTAGAGCAATTATAGAGGCTATTAATGCTGATAAAGAGTTAGAAAAAGTATATCTACAAAAAGATTTGAAAGGTTCGTTGATGAATGAACTTAGTGGTATAATAAGAAGTAAAAAAATTGCTTCTAGTTATGTACCCATTGAAAAATTGAATAAGTTATCTAATTTTCAGAATCATCAAGGTGCCGTTGCAAAAATTTCGGCAATAAAATTTCACGATCTAGAAACTTTAATTGAAATTGTACAGGAAGATAATAGTTCACCGTTATTTCTATTACTCGATCAAGTTAGTGATGTTAGAAATTTTGGTGCAATAATAAGAACCGCAGAATGCAGTAATGTTAATGGGATTATAATTCCTAATCATGGCAACGCTCCTGTTAATGCAGATGCTATAAAAACATCGGCTGGTGCCGCATTTAAAATTCCAATTTGTAAAGTAGAGCACATAAAAGATGCCTTATTTATATTACAAGCC
The DNA here is from genome assembly GCA_036478895.1 of Flavobacteriaceae bacterium. Taxonomy (GTDB): domain Bacteria; phylum Bacteroidota; class Bacteroidia; order Flavobacteriales; family Flavobacteriaceae; genus S010-17. The sequence continues at coordinate 3,761 of JAZGEV010000149.1, forward strand.
TCAGAATTTCAAATTGTATCCGTTACCGAAAAAACAGATCAATTAATCTATAATGTAGACTTAAAAAAACCAACAGCGTTAATTATGGGATCGGAACATAGAGGGATTTCTCCATCAATATTGAAAATGAGTGATGAAAAAGTTAAATTACCAATGTATGGAACTATTGAGTCATTAAACGTATCTGTTGCTTGTGGGATTGCTTTATATGAAGTTGTAAGGCAACGTTTATAATTTTTTATTATAATTCATTAATAACAACAATTTTTATCCATAAATGCGTTACTTCATTGATTTATCATATAACGGCAAATATTATCACGGATGGCAAAACCAACCTAATGCCATTTCTATACAAGAAGTATTGGAGAATGCACTTTCGCGTTTACTTCGTACAAAAATCGCAGTAGTAGGTGCTGGAAGAACAGATGCTGGAGTTCATGCAAAACAATTATTTGCACATTTTGATATAAATACTCCTTTTGACACTGATAACCTCACTAAAAGATTAAATGCTTTTTTACCTGATGATATTAAAATTACAAAAATTATTAATGTAAATAACGATGCTCACGCACGTTTTAATGCAATCACTAGAAGTTATGAATATCAAATATGGCTAGGTAAAAATCCTTTTTTAATTAATTCTACTTGGCAAATACATAATAAAAAATTGAATATTGAAGCAATGAATCTTGCTGCTTCTACTCTACTTAACTACACAAATTTTAAATGTTTTGCAAAGTCAAAAACTGATGTTTACACATATGATTGTGACATAACAGAAGCTAAGTGGCTAGTAGATGGAAATTTATTAACTTTTCATATAACTGCTAATCGGTTTTTAAGAAATATGGTGCGTTCTATTGTTGGAACACTTTACGATATTGGTATTGGAAAAATATCTTTGTCAGATTTTAATGTAATTATCAAAAGTCAAGATCGAACAAAAGCAGGGATTTCGGTACCGGCTAAAGGTTTGTTTTTAACAAAAATTGTTTATCCAAATTCAATTTATAAATAGTATTTTTGAGGTATCCTTGATTTTTAATAATGAGTAAAGAAAAAATTTCTGGAAAAGTATTTGATATAGCTCTCTTTAAGAGATTATTATTATATATAAAAAACTATCGATTTGCTTTTATTATTGCAACAGTTTCGGTAATTCTATTAGCCGCTTTTGCTGCAATTAGACCAACTTTACTAATTAAAATTGTAGATGATTATATTAGTACTAAAAACTCTAAGCAAGTCTTAAATTTTAGTTTAATTATGTTTGGCGTATTAATATTAGAAGTAATTTTTCAATTTTTATTTATCTACTTTACCAATTGGCTTGGTCAACATATTATAAAAGATATTCGTTTTCAGTTATTTAAACATATCTCCTATTTTAAAATGAACTATTTTAATAATACAGCAATTGGTAAAATTGTAACAAGAGTTGTATCGGATATAGAAACAATTTCAAGTATTTTTGGACAAGGCTTGTTTATGATTATTAGTGATTTACTAAAAATGTTGATTGTTATTTTGGTTATGCTATTTATAAACTGGAAGTTAGCACTCATTGTATTTGCAGCTCTACCACTACTTATATACGCTACAAAAGTTTTTAAAGACGCTATGAAAGGCGCTTTTAAAGATGTTAGAAACGAAGTGTCCAACCTAAATAGTTTTGTTCAAGAAAGATTAACTGGAATGAAAATTGTTCAAATATTCAGCAGAGAAAAAATAGAATATCAAGAATTTAAAAAAATTAATTCTAAACATAAAAAGGCTTGGATAAAAACGGTTTGGTATAATTCTATATTTTTTCCTATTGCAGAAGTTGTACCTTCAATTGCATTAGGGTTTGTAGTTTGGTATGGTGGGTCTGATATGATAGCGAGTGGTAATACAACTGCTGGAGAGATCATTGGATTTATTATGATGAATCAAATGCTTTTTAGACCTTTAAGGCAAATTGCTGATAAATTCAATACTTTACAAATGGGAATGGTTGCAGCAGATCGCGTTTTTAAAATTATGGATGAAGAAATTAAGGAAAGTGAAAATTCACTTAATAAAACAAACAAAAGACTTAATGGGAATATAAATTTTAATGATGTTCATTTTAGCTATATTAAAGGTGAAGAAGTATTAAAAGGTATTTCTTTTAATGTTAATAAAGGCGAATCAATTGCTCTTGTAGGAGCTACTGGTGCAGGAAAATCCACAATAATAAATTTACTCAATCGGTTTTACACTATTGATTCAGGCATTATAACATTGGATGGTAAAAATATAAATGAATTTAACTTACATCATTTAAGAAAACAAATTGCTGTGGTACTTCAAGATGTCTTTTTATTTTCTGATACTATTTTTAATAACATTACCCTTAACAACAAGAATATTGGTTTAGAAGAAGTCATTAAAGCTGCAAAGCAAATAGGTATTCACGATTTTATCATGTCATTACCAAACAATTATAATTACAATGTTAAAGAGCGTGGTGTTATGCTATCCACTGGTCAAAGACAATTAATAGCTTTCTTAAGAGCATTTGTAAATAAACCGAGTATTTTAATATTAGATGAAGCAACATCATCTATTGATTCGCAATCAGAAATATTAATAAAAAAAGCTACCGAATTAATAACTAAAAATAGAACATCTATAATTATTGCACATCGTTTGGCTACTATTAAAAAAGCTGATAGAATTATTGTAATGGATAACGGTAACATTGTTGAACAAGGTAATCACCAGGAATTACTTGATAAAAAAGGATTTTATAGTAATTTACATCAAATTCAATTTGATTCAAAAGATATTTAAACTAAATCCTGTTGTATTATCTCAATTAATTTATCATCATCATCAAAGAGGATAAATTCACCGTTTTTTATGTATGATAATTTTCCAGTTTCTTCAGATACTACAAGAACAAGTGCGTCTGTTTGAAGCGAAATTCCAAAAGCTGCTCGATGTCTTAAACCAAATCTTGATGGAATTTGTACATCACGAGCAATTGGAAGGATTACACGTGTTGCAGTAATAACATTATCTTCAATAATAATAGCACCATCATGTAAAGGGCTATTTTTATAAAAAATACTCTTTAATATTGGTTTATTAACTTCAATTTTCATTTTATCACCCGTAGATTTATAACTTTCCAAGCTATTATTCTTCCCAATAACAATTAAAGCACCGGTTTGTGTTTTTCCCATATCAATACAGGTTTTAACAATTGACTCTACATCTATAAAAGAATTTTCATCCGATTTTAAAAAACTCATTTGCTTTAAAAATCCACGCTTTGCAGAAAAATTTGTTGAACCTAACATTAATAAAAATCTACGTATCTCCTGTTGAAAAACAATAATTAATGCTATAAAACCTCCACCAATAAATTTACCTAAAATATCACTTAACATTTCCATTTGCAAAACTTGAGTTAGTTTCCAAATAAGATAAATAATTGCAATACCAAAAAAAATATTAATAGCTACGGTTCCCTGTACTAGCTTGTAAATATAGTACAATAAAAAAGCTACCAATACGATATCTAAAAAGTCTAAAAAACCGAATTCTAAAAAATTTAATACATTCATTGTTGTAAAAATACAAATTATATGTTAATATTAATTCGAATATATTAACTCAATTGATGATAATTTATCCTTATTCACTACTTTTTTTAATGCTGCTTTTATTTCCATATAATTTTGAAAAGATAATTGAGAAGAAAAAGCAGATTGAATGACATATAAATTATCAATAGTATGAAGCGTTTTCATCGATTCTCTTAAATCATCAAACTTTAGTAACAAGGTATCTTTTCCATATTCACGAAATGATTTTAATGCTTTAAACTTATATTTTATGGAATCAAATGGGTAAAAAGTCCATTGATTAGTATCAGTATTTAAATAACTATAATAGTTATTCATACCTCCATGATTGTGTGGCGACTTTTCCCTATGCTTAATCAACAAACGATTTGCTTCGGGTAAAACATCTTTTAAAATTAATCGTTTGTCAATATTAAACAACCAATGTGTTGTTGATATTCTATTTTTCTCATTGATTTTAATTGGCATATTTTTAGTGTAAAACATCCAGATTTGAGAATTATTCTTAATTTCTGTTGGGCCTTCTAGAGAAATCATTGGTATTTTAACTTCTTTCTTGGAACAAGAAAATAATATGCTTAATAAAATTAATAGTAGTATTTTTTTCACGAATTTGTTTTAATGTTATTCCCCCATTTTTCAAGTAGTAAAATTAAAGAAAAACCTATAATAGACAAGCCTATTGCAGTAATAATTTGATTATTATCTACTGTAAAAGGTGAAATACTTTTTTCATGTAAAATTCTTAATTTTCCATCAATCATTTCAGAATTCAATACTTCTTTCCATGGCCATATTTTATTTAATGAACCTATCACAAAGCCCATCAATACAGATAAAGTTGCATTTTTATAATGATAAAACAACCATTTTAATACTCTAGCAAAACTAAGCAATCCTATAACTGCTCCAATACCTAACAGTGCTATTTTCTGAAAATCTCTATGATGAATAGCATCTAAAGCAGGTTTGAAAGCACCCAAAAGTAATAAAATAAATGCGCCAGAAATACCTGGTAAAATCATGGCACATATTGCTAAAGCGCCTGCAAAAATTAAAAAATATGGAGAATCATTTACTGCACTCGCTACTGGTATTATTGTAATATAATATGCCAATACAGTCCCAATTATCAATAAAATAATATGAGTAAGATTCCATTTGGTAATTTGTTTGCCAATATAAAATATACTTGCTAAAACTAACCCAAAGAAAAATGACCAAACTAAAACAGGATTGGTCTCTAATAAATTTTTAAAAACACTTGCCAAAGTCACTACACTAATACCAATACCTAGAAATAAGCTTACTAAAAAAGGGCCATTGATTACTTTAAAAAAAGCAACAAATCCTTTAGAAAATAGTATTTTTAAATTTGCAATATTAAAAGAATTTATACTTTCAATGAGCTCATTATAAATACCAGAAATAAAAGCAATTGTACCACCAGAAACACCAGGAACAACATCTGCTGCACCCATTGCTAAACCTTTAAAACCAATTATGAAATACTCTTTTAAAGTGCGTTTCATGTTATTCTTGAAATTTTGAAATTAATTGTATAATTTCATTATTCTGTAACATTTCTGGAAAAAATTCTTCAATTATTTTCAGTAAAAAGAAATTCATTTTTAAGCCATTTTCAAGATAAAATAATCCTTCTCTATTCTTTTTTTGCAAAAAACAAAAACCACTTAATCTGTAAGAAATCTCGGGAGTATTTGGATGAATTTTATCTGCTTTTAAAAGAATAGTTTCTGCCTTGTCATAATCTCCTATATAGTGCAAAACATCGGCTAAAGCCAAAAACAATTCCAAACGAGTATCGCCAAGTTGTAAAGACTTTTGAAAAGCAACAGCACCTTCTTCAAATAAATTTAAACGAATATTAATTTCTGCAAGACGGTTTAAAAAATAAAAATTATCAGGATCAATTTCTAATGCTCTTTTAATAACATAAGACGCTTTTTCAGGATTGTCATTATCAACATAAAGATTAACTAACATCAGCCATGCTTTATCTAACATGGGATCTTCATCTATTGCTTTTTTGTAAAAATCAATTGCCAATTTAGGTTTTTTTAACTTTACATAACAGATTCCAATTTGTAAATATGTGTAAGCCGTAGGGTCATCTAATTCAATTGCTATCATATAGTTTGAAATAGCAGATTTATAATCTTCTATCTCTTCTAAAACTTTGGCTTTTTCTATATAAGCTCCTATAAATAATTCATCTATTAATATAGCGTAATCATAGGATCTTATAGCTTCATTGAAACTTTTTAAGGCAACATATTGTTTACCCAATTGATGCCAAGCTACTTCAGAATAAGGATTCTTTTCAATATAATTTAATAAAAATGTGACAGCTTCGGAATTTTTATCGAGCATATCAAAGCAATAAATAATATTATATAATGCAGCATAATCTTCTATGTCAAAATCCAAGCATTCATAAAAACACATTCTAGACAAATCAAATTCTTCTATAAATAAATATTCCATCCCTAATAATGCATTTACATCTGCTATATCATCTGTTAATAATAAAGCTTTTTGCAACTGTTTAATGGCTTCCTTATGATTTTCATTCTTTGAGAAAATAGATGCTTTTTGAATATAAATTTCATCAAAAGTTGGGTCTGAATTTTCTAGAATAAATAACATTCTTTCAGCTTCTTTAAACTTCTTTTCATAAATAAGCAACTCTACCTTTATCAATTTTAAGGAAATGGAAGTTGGGTGTTGTGTTAAACTTAATGTAATTGCTTTATTAGCTAAATTCATTTTTCCATTATCCATATAAAAATAAACAATTTCTTCAAACTCCTCAGAATCAAAAAAATAAATTTTATTTAGCTGTAACATCGATTCAAATTTTGATAAAGCAAACTGATGATCTTCATTCCTAAAATCTTCCATAAATATCCGTTTAAAATATAGCTAAAGGTAGCCAAAGAAGTTTGCAATCATTTGTTGTCCTTATAATGTTCTTAACAAAATAATTAACAAGATATTACATTGGCACACTAAATATTTTATCTGCAAACCTCTAATTTTAAAGCAATAATTAGTAAATTGCGCCACAAATAAAACAATATGTCTCCAAAAATTTTACTAAATCAAAAAGAGATTCATATAATTTTACATCGTCTTGCCTGTCAATTAATTGAAAATCATACAGATTTTGGAAACACTCTTTTAATAGGTTTACAACCTAGAGGCGTGTTTTTTGCACGAAGAATTATTTCTATTTTAAAAAATGATTACGCAATTAATAATGTTGAATATGGCGAATTGGATATTACTTTTTATAGAGATGATTTTAGAAGACGAGACGAACCCTTACAAGCGAGTCCAACTAATTTAAACTTTAATGTAGAAAATAAAAAAGTCGTTTTCATGGATGATGTGCTTTTTTCTGGACGAAGCATTAGAGCTGCATTAACTGCAATTCAATCTTTTGGCAGACCAAGCAGTATTGAATTAATGGTTTTTATTGATCGTAGATTTAGTAGAAATCTCCCAATTCAACCAGACTATAAAGGCCGACAAGTTGATGCTATAAATTCAGAAAAAGTTAAAGTTTCCTGGAAAGATAATAACGAGCTAGATGCCGTTTACTTAATCTCAAATAAATAAAATTGAAATGAAACAATTAAGCGTTGAGCATTTATTAGGCATTAAACACTTGAATAAAGAAGATATTGACCTTATTTTTGAAACAGCAAATCATTTTAAAGAAGTTATTAATCGACCAATTAAAAAAGTACCTTCGCTAAGAGATATAACAATTGCAAATCTGTTTTTTGAAAATAGTACCAGAACAAAGTTATCCTTTGAGTTAGCTGAAAAAAGGCTCTCTGCCGATGTTATTAATTTCTCATCAAACCAATCATCAGTAAAAAAAGGAGAAACATTAATAGATACTGTCAATAATATTTTAGCAATGAAAGTAGATATTATTGTAATGCGACACCCAAATATTGGAGCCGCTTCATTTTTATCTAACCATGTAAATGCCAAAATTATTAACGCTGGTGATGGTGCACATGAACATCCAACACAAGCTTTACTAGACTCCTACTCTATTAAAGAGAAACTAGGCACTTTAAAAGGAAAAAAAATTGTAATTGTTGGTGATATTTTACATTCTAGAGTTGCTTTGTCAAATATTTACGCCTTACAATTACAAGGCGCAGATGTGATGGTTTGCGGTCCATTATCACTCATTCCTAAACATATAAAAAGTTTAGGCGTTCAAGTTGAAACTGATATTAAAAAAGCTTTAAATTGGTGCGATGTTGCAAATGTACTACGTGTGCAACATGAACGTATGGATATCAACTATTTTCCGTCTATTAGAGAGTACACACAATTGTTTGGCATAAATAATGCTTTACTTAAATCATTAAACAAAGAAATTGTGATTCTTCATCCTGGACCAATAAATAGAGGTGTGGAAATTACTAGTGAAGTAGCCGATTCTAAACAAGCCATCATTTTAAACCAAGTTGAGAATGGTGTTGCTATAAGAATGGCAATAATATATTTACTAGCGCAAAAAATTAATAGATAAATTATGACCCTAGAAAAAAATGATAAGTATACAGTAGTAATACCTAATTTAAAAAGTTCCTTTTCGGAATTTCATAAAGAATTACTTGAAAATTATACTAAATACTCGTATGATAATGTAATTATTGATTTATCAAAAACAGATATCACACTTAATGATTTTGAGATTTTTGAAACCATTTCAGAAAAACAAACACTAAATGGCACGTCTTTTGTAATTATAAATGCAAGATACAATGTGGACGAGTTACCTGAAACATTAATTGTAGTTCCAAGTTTTCAAGAAGCCATTGATATGGTAGAAATGGATGAAATGACTCGAGATTTGGATTTTTAATACAAAAAACATACATTTGTACTATAAATATGAAAAAAACACTACTTATATTACTATTTTTATTTTCAATAACTGCTTTTGCACAAGATGTGGAGAAGACAACTCTTGCTAAAATAAATTTAGATAAAATTAGTGCTTCACCCAACCCTTTTAACGAAAAAACAACAATTTTTTATAATAGCTCCTCAAAAGCAAATGTTAATTTTATTGTTCAAGATTTATTGGGAAACATAATTCATACCGAAAAAGTGGTTACAATAAAAGGTAGAAATAGTATTGTTTTTTATAGAAATAACTTAACTGCTGGAGTTTATATTTATAATTTAAAAACAAAAAACAAAATAATTTCAAAACGTTTTGTTATCAAATAGATATGAGTTTACAACTTACTATTTTAGGATGTCATTCCGCAACACCTAGAACAGACTCACACACAACCTCTCAATTTTTAGAAATCAATAACAATCATTTTTTAATTGATTGTGGTGAAGGTACTCAAGTACAATTACGAAAATATAAGATTAAATTTTCAAAAATAAACCACATTTTCATTTCGCATCTCCACGGCGATCATTTTTATGGTTTAATAGGCTTGATTTCTACATTTGGCTTACTTAATAGAGAAAAAGATTTACATATATTTGGTCCAAAAGGTATAAAGGAAATTATTACCTTACAACTTAAACTCACCAAATCCTGGACAAGTTATAAATTATTTTTTCACGAATTAGAATCCAAAGAAAGTGAATTGATTTTTGAAAATGATAAAATTTTAGTTTACACAATCCCATTAAATCATAGAGTTTATACTAATGGGTTTTTATTCAAAGAGAAAATTGGCGAACGCAAGATAGACATTAATGCTGTTACTAAAATAAAAGAAATTGAAGTTTGTGATTATCAAAATTTGAAAAATGGTAAAAACTATATCAAAGAGAATGGCGAGATTATTTTAAATAATCAATTAACATCAGATCCATCTCAACCGCTTAGCTATGCTTTTTGCAGTGATACAATGTACAAACCAGATATTACATCAATTATCAAAAATGTAGATTTATTATATCACGAGTCTACCTTTTTACAAGATAAAGAACATTTATGCGAACCAACAAAACATTCAACTGCCGCTCAAGCTGCGCAAATAGCTTTGGAGGCGAATGCAAAAAAATTGATACTCGGGCATTATTCAAGCAGGTATAAAAATCTTGAATTATTTAAAATCGAAGCAAATTTGTTTTTTAATCACGTAGAATTAGCAGAAGCAGGCAAAGTATTTAAAGTGCAAAGCAGTGTTAAAACAGCCGTGCATTAATATTGCTTTGTATTCAACAATACCAAAGTACAACTCTCTTCATAGCTTATAGTGTGTTTTCTTAAAATAGTATAAAAATCTTCATTTTCAGTCCCAGGATTAAAAATAACACGTTTTGGTTGTAACGAAATAATAAAATCGTAATACGCCATTTGCCGTTTCGCATTTAAATATAAAGTAACCGTGTGAACTTTTGCAGTCTTTAAATCAAAATTATTCATTTGCAAAACAGGCACACCAGCTACATCACCCAATTTTAAACCAATAGCGACAACATCAAAGTTATTTTTCACTAAGCTTTTAATAGCCATATTAGAATATCTAATGGTTTTTAAAGACGCTCCAATAACTAAAGTTAGTTTACTCATAATGTTAAATAAGTGTTAATTGCTAAATATTAAGTAACAAAAGTAACCATCTTGCGTCATATAAATGAAGACTTTTAGATTAAGTTTTTTGAGTTAGTTAATTGACAAAACCCTTGGATGTTAAATTTAAGGGTTTTGTTTTACTTAATAATCAGTTTTTATTTAAAAAAAACAGTTTCAGATTTGTTATACACTATTTTTTTTGAGATATTGCAGATTAATATTAATCAACTTATATTGAATTATGAAGAAAAAACTTCTTTTAATACTTATTACATTTTTACCAATATTAACATTTGCTCAAGAAAAAGGTTTAGATAAAAAAATTGATGAGGCTTTTGGTAGCGCCACTGGATGGTTTGTAGATTTTATTTTTTATCAAATTTCATTTACAGATGATGTGAAAATATATTGGGTATTATTTCCATTAATTTTAGGTGCTATTTATTTTACATTTTATTTTAATTTTATTAATATAAAAGGTTTTTTCACATCAGTAAATATTGTAAGAGGTAAATATGATGATTTAGACCATCATGAATCTATGGTAGGCGCTGGAGACTCTACGCCAGGCGGAGACGCTATTGAAACTATTGCCATTGAAGGTCATGTTGGTGAAGTTTCACATTTCCAAGCACTAACAGCAGCATTATCTGCAACCGTAGGTTTAGGGAATATTGCCGGTGTAGCCATAGCAGTATCTATTGGTGGTGCTGGAGCTACATTCTGGATGATCATCGCCGGTTTTTTAGGAATGGCTTCTAAGTTTGTGGAATGTACTCTTGGTGTAAAATATAGAGATATTGCCGAAGATGGAACCGTTTATGGTGGCCCAATGTATTATCTAACTAAAGGTTTAAAATCAAAAGGTCTTGGAGGATTAGGAAAAGTACTAGCAGGAGTATTTGCTGTTTTTGTAATTGGTGGTTCTTTTGGTGGTGGAAATATGTTTCAAGTAAACCAAGCATTTCAATTAGTGGAAAGCATAACAGGCGGAAACGAATCCTTTTTACACGGTAAAGGTTGGTTGTTTGGTATTGTTATGGCTGTTCTAGTAGGAATTGTAATAATTGGAGGAATAAAAAAAATAGCGAGTGTAACCGATAAAATTGTTCCATTTATGGTAGTGATTTATGTTGCTGCTTCTTTATTTGTTCTTATTTCTAAATACGATATGATTGGTGGTGCTTTTATGCAAATATTTAATGGAGCATTTAGTCCAGAAGGAGTTGCTGGTGGATTTGTAGGTGTTTTAGTACAAGGTTTTAGAAGAGCAGCATTCTCCAATGAAGCAGGTATTGGATCAGCTTCTATTGCACACGCTGCCGTAAAAACAAAATATCCAGCATCCGAAGGTTTAGTAGCATTACTAGAACCATTTATTGATACGGTTGTTGTTTGTACTATGACTGCATTAGTATTAGTAATTACAGGTAATGTAGCTGCGGAAAACGCTTCTTTAAATAATGCTGGTGCCATTTTATTAACTTCTGGTGCATTTGCATCTGTTATTTCTTGGTTTCCATATGTTTTAACAGTTGCAGTAGTTTTATTTGCATTTTCAACTATGATTTCTTGGTCTTATTATGGCTTTCAAGGATGGGCATATTTATTTGGAAGAACAAAAAAAATGGAATATGCATATAAATTATTATTCCTTGTTTTTGTAGTAATAGGATCTGCTGCGAGTTTAGGCTCAGTTATCGGCTTTTCAGATGCAATGATTTTTGCCATGATGGTTCCAAATATGATTGGACTGGTATTGCTTGCTCCTAAAGTGAAAGAAGAATTAAATAAATATATGGCTGCAATAAAAGCTAAAAAATCTAGTTAATTAATCTTACTAATGAAAAATAACAAACCCCATTTCTGGTATAATAAAAGCCAAAGAAATGGGGTTCTTTTTTTGGGAATAATTATCATTATCCTACAACTTTTTTATGTGTTTTTTGATTTTTCATCTGATAAAATCATTGATTTAAATAGTGCTAAAATTTCTAAATTTCAATCAGAAATAGACTCTCTAAAATTAATTGAAATTGAAAAAAGAAAACCAAAAATTTATCCATTCAATCCTAGTTTTATTACCGATTATAAAGGTTATAAATTAGGCATGAATATTACTGAAATTAACAAACTATTAAACTTTAGAAAAAAAGGCAATTATATTAATTCTGCCAAGCAATTTCAACAAGTCACAGGGATAAATGACAGCTTACTTAACATCCTTAAACCAAAATTTAAATTTCCCGATTGGGTTACTAATAAAAAATCGAAAAAGGCGATTTCAAACAAACACTCAAATATGTTTAGTGGTGAAAAAATAGATCTAAATTTAGCGACAAAAGAAGACTTAAAAAGCATCAATGGTATTGGCGAAAAACTATCTGAAAGAATCCTTAAATTTAAAACGTCAATTGGTGGCTATAAAAGTGAAGAACAACTGCAAAAAGTATATGGTTTAAAACCAGAAGTAGTTACAAGAATACTTATTCAATTTTTCATCAAAAAAAGTGCAATTATCTCTCAACCAAAAATTGTAAAAGATATAAATAAAGCGTCTGCCATAGAATTAAAATCAATAAATGGGATTGGAGAAAAATTATCTGCCAGAATTGTAAAATTTAGAGACAATATTGGTGGATTTTATTTTAAAGATCAATTAAATGAAGTCTACGGTCTAAAACCAGAAGTCATTGAAAAATTATTTAAAGAATTTAAAATTCTTTCAAAACCAACTATAACAAAAATAAATATAAATGAGGCTACGTTTAAAGAAGTATTACATTTACCCTATATTGATTATGAATTAACCAAGAAAATTTTTAATTATCGCGATGAATTTGCCGAAATTGAAACAATTGACGAATTAAAAAAAATTGAGGGTTTTCCATTAGAGAAATATGATAGAATTATTTTATATTTGAAAGCTGAATAAAATAACGCTTGATGATACAAATCAACTAAAAAAATAAACCATGTATTTTACAGAAGAACATGAATCC
>JAZGEV010000150.1:0-29819 GCA_036478895.1 Flavobacteriaceae bacterium
ACGAGTAATAACATTAAAATTGCTGTTATAACTGCTGATTTACGTTTATGTTTTGTATTTAAAAACTTCATAATTCTTATTGATTTGATTTCACCAACGTTGATTTAATCTTATATTTATTTGCTATAGTCATTACAAAAACTATGCCTCTTACTTTTACATTTGTATTTGCACTAATACTTATATGCTTTTTATAAGTTGTTTTATAATAATTAAGTAGCGTTTTTTCAAGTTCACTTTTAGTCGTTTTAAAATCACCAACATAATATAACTCTTCCGATATTACTTTTACAAGAATAGTTTCATACGTCTCTGTTATACCATTATCAACTACTTCAATATAATTTGTAACGTTACTAATTTTAGCTTGCTTAACGGAACAACTAGTCATAACAAACAATATAGAAATCACAAATAAACACTTCAAAACTATTTTGCTCTTACCGCTAATGATGACTTAATTTTGTTTCTATTAGCAATATCCATTATATAAACGCCATGTTTAAATGGCACACTTTCTTCTACTCTTATTGTTATTGTTCTACCAATTTTATTTTTTCCTACTTTGGCTAATATCTCTTTTTCTAACTGACTTTTACGAACACGTTTACGGTTCACAAAGTATTGTAATTTTTTATTTACACTTACCGATACGCTCTTACTTTGCGATGTTTTACTTGATGATTTTGGCAATAATAAATCAATCGCTTCTGCTGAAACTAAGGTTGATGCAATCATAAAAAATATTAATAGTAAGAATACAATATCGGTCATTGATGACATATTGAATTCTGGTGTTACTTTATTTCGTCCTCTAATATTCATGGTTATGTAGATTTGTAGGTTTGTGGATTTGCGGATTTGAATTTTTTAAGTAAAAACAAATCAACAAAAAACAAATTACTCTTTTTAAATAGGTTCATTCAATAAATCTAAAAATTCAACAGATTGCGCTTCCATTTGATAAACTACTTTATTGGTTTTAACTACCAAATGATTGTAGGCAATGTAAGCAATAATACCTACAACCAAACCACCAACGGTAGTTGTCATTGCTGTATACAAACCATCTGCCATCGTTTTAATATCTATTGATCCGCCAGCATTTGCAATTTCAAAAATCGAAATAATCATTCCAATTACAGTTCCTAGAAATCCAATCATTGGCGCTGCTCCAGAAATGGTTGCTAACACACTTACGTTTTTTTCTAGTTTATAAATTTCCAATCGTCCGGCATTTTCAATGGCAGTATTAATATCTTCCAATGGTTTTCCAATTCTAGAAATTCCTTTTTCAATTAATCTTGGTGCAGCAGATTTTGATTGTTGTGCACACAACATTTTTGCCGCGTCTAATTTACCACGAGATACATTATCTTTTATTTGAGTCATAAAATTCTTATCAACTTTAGATGCTGCCTTAATAGCGAATAATCGTTCAAAATAAATAAAAATAGCAACTATTAATAGCACTGCTAATAAAGCCATAATAATTTTTCCACCGGTTCCACCTTCTTTAATAAGGTTTATTATGGATAATGTTTTTGTATTGTCTGTAGGCAATTCCGCTTGCAGAAAAATAAGTAATGTCATCATAAGTTTAAAATATAATTTGTTAAACGTTTAAATAGTCTTTTAATTGTGGTTTGGTAATTATAATAAATATTTCACACATATAAAACCAACACCTCCTAAAACGATGGTGTATGGCAATGCCATTTTAACCATTCTCATATAATCTAATTTAATTAATGGTGCTAATGCTGATGTAAGTAAAAACAAGAATGCTGCTTGCCCGTTTGGTGTTGCAACCGATGGTAAATTTGTTCCAGTATTAATGGCAATTGCCAAAGTTTCAAATTCTTCTCTTGTTATTTTACCAGATTTAAAAGCTTCCGCAACTTCATTGATATATACTGTGGCAACAAAAACATTATCACTAATTGCAGACAACACACCATTGGCAACATAAAACATAACGGGTTGTTGACTTTTTGGTAAAGACAATGCCCAATCAATAATTGGTTTGAATAGATGTTGATCGTGAATCATTGCAACAATTACAAAGAATACCACTAGTAAACCAGTGAATGGCAAGGCTTCTTCAAAAGCGTGACCCAATTGATGTTCATCTGTAATTCCCATAAATGCTGTTTGAAAAATAATCAACGCAAGTCCAATAAATCCAACTGGAGCAATGTGTAATGCTAGTCCAGCAATTAGTAATATTGCAGCAACACCTTGTACAATTAAATGATATTTTTCTTTGTCAGTTCTATTTTTATCTTCTTGTTCAGTATAATTTTCTATAATAGATCGAGCAACATCTGGC
Source organism: Flavobacteriaceae bacterium (assembly GCA_036478895.1). GTDB lineage: Bacteria > Bacteroidota > Bacteroidia > Flavobacteriales > Flavobacteriaceae > S010-17. The sequence continues at coordinate 2,333 of JAZGEV010000150.1, forward strand.
ATTTTTGCACCAAACCCAAATATTTTAAACTTCTCAATTAGCACAGTTGTTATTAAACCTGCCCCAAATACAGGTAGCGTAATAATCATCATTTTCTTAAAAAATTGTATAAAATCCCAGCCTAAACGTTCACCAATTAATAAGTTTTGCGGTTCTCCAACAAGTGTCATTACACCTCCAAGTGCTGTCCCAACAACACCATGCATAATTAAACTACGTAAAAAACTTCGAAAATCCTCAAGTGTTTCTCCACTTAATTGCTCCCTATCTAGCGTTCCACTATGATCATAATCTGCATCACTCGAATGAATTTTATGGTAAATACCATAAAACCCAACACCTACACTTATTAGTACAGCTGTAACGGTTAAAGCATCTAAAAATGCCGACAATACTGCTGAAATAGCAACAAATAATAAAGATAAGGTTATTTTTGACTTTATTTTTGTAAAAACTTTAGAGAAAATAAACATTAATAAAGGTTTCATAAAATAAATAGCCGCAACCATAAAAACTAAAAGTAAAATAACTTCTAAATTTTGCTCTACTTCATGTTTGGCTTTACTTGCAGTTGTTAATTTAAGCGCAATAGCTTGTATTGCTAACAAACCACCTGCTAATAATGGATAAGCTTTCAATGCCATTGCTAATGTGAATATAAACTCAGCAATAAAAATCCAAGCGGTAACAGTTTTACCTAATGTAAAAATAGCTATTATATTAAATATTAAAAAAGCGATAATAGTTAATTTGTACCAATTGGGACTGTGACCAAGGAAATTCTTAAAAATTGATTTTAACATTATTTTTTATTTTGTTTTAAAATTATAAAATATTAATGGTTATACTAATTTCTCTAGCGCAATCTCAAAGGCTGTTTTGCAGATATCAGTTTTGCTTGGGTTTAAATCGTAAGCTTTCTGTAAAGCATTTTTAATAATGTTTGATGTATCATCAAATATCGCTTTATCTTGCATAGGCAGTTCTACTTGAGACTCCATTAAATAAGCAAATACGCGAGCAATACCACAATTTGAAATAAAATCGGGTAACAAGCTTACTTTTTTATCGGTGTATTCCATAATTGGACCAAAGAAAATTTCTTTATCGGCAAATGGCACATTTGCACCAGGCGAGATCACCTCTAATCCAGTTTCGATTAATTGTGCTATTTGATCTTTTGTGATTAAACGAGATGCCGCTGCAGGTATAAAAATTTCAGTAGGCAATTTCCAAATTCGTTCGTTCATTTCGTTAAAAGGAATCATTTCATCAGATGCTAATGTATTGCCATCTTTATTACGGAACAATTCAGTCATTTCTTCTAATGTGAACCCATCTTCATTAATCACACCACCAACACGGTCTATAATACCAACTACTTTAGCACCTAGTTGTGTTAAGTAATACGCGGCTCCAGAACCAACATTCCCAAAACCTTGCACTATGGCTCTTTTGCCTTTTATACTTCCACCATAAATATCGTAATAATGTTTAACAGCCTGTACGGTTCCGTAACCAGTTAGCATATCTGCAACTGTATATTTCATAGACAAGTCTGGCGTATAATTTACATCTTCCAATACTTTAATAACACCCATTCTCAATTGACCAATTCGGTTAATTTTATCAGCTTCACTTGGTTTAAAATGGCCATTAAAAATACCTTCTTGCGGATGCCAAACACCACAACTTTCGGTAATTGGAATAACATCGTGAATTTCATCTACGTTCAAATCGCCACCTGTACCATAATAATGTTTCAATAATGGTGTAACGGCTTTATACCAACGTTCCAAAACACTACGTTTTCTTGGATCTTGAGGGTCAAAATTAATACCCGATTTTGCACCACCAATTGCTGGTCCAGATACGGTAAATTTCACTTCCATCGTTTTTGCCAACGACAAAACTTCATTCATATCCAAGCCTTTACGCATTCGTGTTCCACCACCAGCTGCTCCACCACGAAGTGAGTTTATAACCGTCCAACCTTCAGCATCGGTTTCTTGATCCTGCCAATGAAAAACGATTTCAGGTTTTTTATTTTCGTACTTTTTAAGTAATTCTTTCATATTTTTAAACGTCCGTTTTTAATAAAATAAAAAATATTAATTGTTCATTTTTAAGTTGCACAAATATAAATTATTTATTCGAAAAAAATAAAATTAAATCAATTATAACAAATCACGAATACTAACTATATGCTTACAAAAACAAATTATATAGAGTCATCCATCATTTACTCTATACTACTCACATAAATAATTGTAAATTTGGGTAAACAATAACTAATTCTAATACAGATATTTAGTATTTTAGCATTTAAATCAACATTATGAAAAAATCACTACTTTTATTATTCATTTTATTATTAAGTTTTACAAGTTTTACTCAAACTTTAGATGTGACTCTTTCGGGTGACTTAACTTATGTAGTGCAACCTGGTGAAACTATAAATTATGAACTTAGTTTAGCAAATAATGCTTCAAACACAGCTTCATACAATAATCTTGTTATCAATGGAAGCTCATTTGCAACAAGTTTCACGTTTTCTGGCGGAGATATTAACAATGACAATATTATAAACCCCGGCGAAACATGGCTTTATTTTAGTAATTTTTATGTCAATCAATTAGCATTTGACAATAATGGTATTCCTGTTAACAGTGATTTTATAGAGTATGAAGTTATTGTAGAGGCAACTGAAATTGGTGGTGTTGATCTAATTTATTCACTTTTTTGGCAAAGCGCATTAAACTTAACTGATACTGATGGCGATGGCGTAATCGATTTAAATGAGACTAATGATAATACTGATCCAAACAATGGCTGTGAGTTTGATATAAATCACGTAACACGATTACAATCAAATGATTGGATGGCTTTGGATTGTGACAATGATTCATTAAGTAACGAAGAAGAATTTTTTGGAAATGATCCAGATACTGATGGTGATAACATCTTAAATATTAATGATGTTGATGATGATAATGATGGAGTTAGAACTATTTTAGAAGCATTTTATGCTGATGAAGATGGTGATAATTTATTAGATCATCTAGATCAAGATGCAGATGGTGATAGCATACCAGACAATGTAGAAGCTCAAAGTACTTTTAATTATGTAGCTCCTTCTGGCATTGATGCCGATAATGATGGTTTAGATGACGCATATATTGGATTAACAACTCTAGTAAACTCTGATGACGATAATATAAATGACCTTTTAGATTCAGATTCCGACAATGATGGTCATTTAGACATCAATGAATCTGGACTATACACCTCATCAAATGACGTTGATAATGATGGTTTAAATGATGGCGCAGAAGACAATCCAATTGGTTTTAATGATCCTAATGGCGTTGTAGATAATCCTTTAATTGATTTATTAAATACAAACGGAAGTGGCGATGTAGATTATAGAGAAGCAATTGCAACAACTTGTAGCGAAATTAGTGACCTTTCTATTACAAATATCACTGAACAAACTGCCAGTTTATATTGGCTTGATAACAACACACCAACCAGTCCAGAATTTTTAATTAAATATGGCGCAACTGGTTTTGACATTAACAATGCTCCAAACACAACAGCAAGTACGCAAACTAGTTTAGCGTTGTATGTTTTATCAAGTAACACAACTTATGATGTTTATATAAAAGCTCTTTGTAATAGTACTGCTGTAAGCAATTGGTTTGGACCAATATCATTTACTACTTTAGGTTCAAATTCAGCCTTAACTTGTAACGATATTTTTGAAGATAGTAATAACAGTAATTTAGGTAATAATTTTTATGACGACAATGAGAATATCACAACCACTATTTCACCATTAAATACTGGCGATGTAGTTACTGTCGATTTTGCATCGTTTGATGTGGAAAATCAATTTGATGGTTTAATGATTTATGACGGACCCGATACCACTTTTCCTTTAATAGACTCTGGATCAACTTATAACAGATCTACCTGCCCAAATGGTGCATGGACAGGAACTAATTCTTTTGCTCCAACTTCTATATCAGCAACTAATACAAGTGGAGCTTTAACCTTTGTTTTCACTTCAGATGCCTCTGTAACTAGAGCAGGTTGGGAAGCATCTATAAGCTGCAATGTTCCTCCAACATGTTTTGGTGTAACAAATTTGGAAGTTACATTTACCAATCACGAATCTGCAGTAACACAATTTACCGATAATAATTCGCCTCAAGCAACCGCATGGGAAATTGAATATGGAGTATCTGGTTTTACTCAAGGTACAGGAACAGTTATACAGACGTCAGCACTAACAACACTATTAACAGGACTTTCTGAATTGACAACATACGATGTTTATGTACGTGCAGATTGTGGATCTGGCGATTACAGCACGTGGTCAAATGCAATAGATTTCTCTACGGAAAGCACGCCACTTCCAACACCAATTTGTGGTGAAATATTTACCGATAATGGTGGCGCTAATAACAATTATTCAAATAATGAAGACTCTGTTGTTATGATTTGTCCAGATGTAACTGGAGAAGTAGTAACCGTTCAGTTTACATCGTTTAATGTTGAAGTTAATTTTGATTCTTTAAAAATCTATGATGGTGAATATGCTTATGATATTCTATTAGGTGAATTTGATGGTACAGACTTACCACCAACGTTTACATCAACAAGTACTAACGGTTGTTTAACTTTTGTTTTCGAATCCGATAACTCAGTATCACGACCAGGTTGGGAAGCTAATGTAATTTGTGGTCCGCCTCCAACTTGTGTTGCGGTAAGTAATGTTATAACTGATAACATTACGCCTAATTCTGCTTCATTATTCTGGCAAGAAAACAATGATCCAAATGCTACAAATTGGGAAATTGAATATGGGGAATCTGGCTTTATACAAGGCACTGGTACTTTAGTTTCTGTTTCAAGTATACCTTATGATTTATCAGGCTTGGCCGAAAACACAGTTTATGATTATTATATTAGATCAAATTGTGGTAATGCAATTGGTGATGACGATAGTTTGTGGACTTTTGGTATTTTTGAAACACCAAACTGTGAAGCGCCATCAATAAACAGCTCAACATCTGGAACTTATTCAGATTTTTTAACCATCGGATGGCTAGATAATAATATGCCTTCAGCAACATCTTGGGAAGTTGAATATGGCTTAATGGGCTTTACAGAAGGTACAGGAACATTAGTTACAACGTCTACGCCAACATATACAATGACTGGTAGAGATCCTTATTTATCTTATGAAATCCATGTAAGATCTGTTTGTACAAGTGATAGTTCTAGCGCATGGTCTATAATTACATTCCCTAGCTCTGTTCCATGTGACACGCCAATTGGTGATGCATTTCAGTCATTCAATTCTTCTGACAATCCAACAATAGCAGATTTACAATTAACACCTTCAGTTACAGGTGAAACTATTACTATTTTTACCACAGATAACTGTAATGGTACGCCATTACTTTCTACTGATTTATTGGTTGATAATGAAATGTATTACGCTTTTCAAGGCGATTGTTGTGTAAGTTCTTTATTCATTATAGTTTCAATTAATCAATCACCAGTTATAGATTATCCTTATAATGTAGATGTCATCCCTTTTCAAATATATACGCAACCACTAAATCCAACTACTAATTTAGATGATTATTATACCAGTTCGTATGATTTAGATTTTAATTTTAACTTTTTTGGATTTAATTACAATCAAGTAGCTATTGGCACAAACAGTGTAATCTCTTTTGATGTAAACGATGCCTCAAGTTATTGTCCTTGGAATATAGACTATGATCATGTGATACCAAGTACTAATGTTATCGATAATGCAATTTTAGGAGTCTATCAAGATTTTTATGATTATGCATCAGGTAATGGAAGCATAGGAATTGGACATGTTGGAACTGCACCTTTCAGGAAATTTGTGGTTTTCTTTGACGAAGTTTCTTTATATAATTCAAGCAATTGTGGAGGATTAACTTCGTCAAACCAAATGGTATTATACGAATCTTATAATTTTATAGACGTTCAAGTAAAAGACCGTAATGTTTGTACAAGTTGGAATGAAGGAAATGCCATTTTGGGTATTCAGAATATTGGTGGAACAGAAGCTTATTTCCCAGCAGATAGAAATGTTGGTGATTGGGATGCGCATGACGAAGGCTACCGTTTTAAACCGGAATTAGACGTATTTGATTTCCAATATATTATTTGCGATCCAGAAATTGATGGTGTAGAAGTATTTGATTTAAATGTGATTCTTGCAAATTACACAGCAACAAGTGGCATAACATACTCGATACACGCAACTAAAGATGATGCAGAAAACAATACAAATGCCCTTACAGGTAATTATACAAATACAAGTAACTCTCAAGTTATTTATTTAAGAGAAGAAAACAGTAGTGTCAACGAAATAAGCATTAAAAATGTATTGCTAGCTACGATTGATTGTAATGCTGATTACGATCTAGACACTGTAGATACAACAGATGAAGACTTAAATGGAAACGGTAATTACGGTGATGATGATACTGATGGCGATGCCATACCAGACTTTATAGATGAAGATGACGATGGAGATTTTGTACTAACCACAGCTGAAGCTATAGTAACCAATAACAGATCTGGAAACAGTACTACAACAACAAATTATTTAGACACCGATGGTGATCAAATACCAAACTACTTAGATAATGATGATGATGGCGATGGTGTATTAACAATAAATGAAGATTATGATGGTGACATGAATCCAGGAAACGATGACACAAATGGTGATGGTATTTTGGATTATCTACAACAATCTGTTGCGTTAGGAACAAGTGATAATAGTATAAGTAATTTTAGCATTTTCCCTAATCCTGTAAAAAACAACTTAACAGTCCAATTTGATACTTTACAACAAGACTTAAACATTTCAATTTATAATGTAAACGGACAAGAGGTTTATCAAAAGCAAAACATAATTAGCGGTTCTCTTGATATAAATGTTTCGCAATTGAGTTCAGGAGTTTACTTTATAAATGTGATGAGTGATGATAAAGTGAGTACTCAAAAATTCGTGAAAGAATAAATCTTATTTAAACATTCTTAAAAGTAATCACAAGCATAAAAAATAAAAGTTTTAATAAAAAAAGGTAGCAATGTTTAATTGTTACCTTTTTTTATTAAAACTTTTATTTTTTTTTAAAATTAATAATTTCTCTAAATTAGATTATAAAAAGACGTAACGTTTTAATAATATCAACATCTTACAAATAGCAATTTTCTACTTATTTTAAAATCAGAATTATGATAAAAAAACTACAATTTATTTTTTTATTTTTTTTATTAGCATTTAATTTTTCAAATTATGCAACATCTATAAACGCAACAAATACAAGTGACCTGATTGACATTGCTCAACCTAACAAAAATTCTAAGTTCATAAAGACGTTCTGTCCTATCGGTACAGATTCCAACACATCTATTTGTAGTAATACACCTCTCAATGTACTGTTATATGATTTTATAGATGAAAATGATTGTACCTTTTCTTGGGTTGTAGTAAATAACCCGAATGTAATTGGGGCAACGTCTGCTTCAACATCCGCAGTCATAGATGATACACTTAGAAATTTCACTGCTACAGCTCAGCAAGTACAATACATTATAACACCAACTTCAAGTAACGGTTGTGTGGGAGCGATTTTTACAATAACTGCTGAAGTTTACCCAGAACCTGTTGGTATAGGTAGCACTGAAGTCGTTTGCAGTAATATTCCTCTTAACATTTCATTAGATATTTATGTAAAATCAGACAATTATACCTTTACTTGGAATGCAGTAGATAACCCAAATGTATTTGGTGAAGCATCAACTTCAACATCTTCATTTATTGATGATACACTTATAAATACCACAAATACAATTCAATTTGTTCAATACTTTATAACACCAACTTCAAGTAACGGTTGCATGGGTGCTAATTTCACAATGACTGTTGAAGTTTTTCCAGAACCATTGGGTACGGAAAGTCAAGAGATCATTAACAGTGAAGATTCTTTTAACTTACTATTAAATGATTTTGTTAATATGTCTTGTACTTTTATTTGGTTTGCAATAGATAATCCAAATGTATCTGGAGAATCAACTTCATATTCAACATCTGAATTTATTAATGATACATTAATAAATAACACTACTACAATTCAATTTGTTCAATACTATATAACACCTATTTCATATGACGGCTGCGTAGGGATAAATTTTACAATAAATATTGAGATTCAGCCAACTAATACAATGGCAACAAGTGAAAATATTTTAAATGTATTCTCAATATACCCAAACCCTGTAAAAAACAATTTAACAGTCCAATTTGATACTTTACAACAAGACTTAAAATCTCAATTTATAATGTAAATGGACAAGAGGTTTACCAAAAGCAAAACATAATTAGTGGTACTTTTGATATAAATGTATCTCAATTGAACTCAGGAGTTTACTTTATAAATGTGATGAGTGATGATGAGGTGAGTACTCAAAAATTTGTGAAAGAATAAGTTTATAAGTTGTTTAATATGCAAAGATCCTTATGGTGTAAAAGCCTTAAGGATTTTTATTTTTTATGTAAACTTCCCAATTTTATTGTTTATTTTTGCAATCTAAAATCTTAAAAAATGTTTAACAAAAATATAAAATTAGGTCTTGCAGTATTAATATTTGCTTGGGCAGTCTATGAATTTACACAAGGTCATATTGGCTCTGGTATATTAATTCTACTTTTGGCAGGTATTCCAATATTCTTTTATTTTAAAAATGAATTGATATTAATGTCATTTTTAAGAATGCGAAAACAAGATATGGCTGGTGCAACAAAATGGCTTGATAAAATTAAAAACCCTGATACTGCTTTAATTCCAAAACAACAAGGTTATTATAATTTCTTAAGAGGAATTATGGTCTCGCAAACAAACTTAACTCAGGCAGAAAAATTCTTTAAAAAAGCATTAAAATTAGGCTTATCTATGAATCACGATGTAGGTATGGCAAAATTACAATTAGCTGGTATTGCTATGACTAAACGTAGAAAAAGAGAAGCAACTCTACTTCTAGCTGATGTTAAAAAATTAGACAAACACGGTATGTTTAAAGACCAAATCAAACAACTTAAAGAACAGATGAAACGTATCTAGTGATCAGTGATCAGTGGTAAAAAAAATAAAAAATCCCAATTTGATTCATCAAATTGGGATTTTTTATTGGGTTTCAGATAGTTTTAACAACCTTCTTCTCCGCCATCTTTTGCGTGAATATCTTTTCCTCTCAACTTCATCCCTTTAGATTTCCATTGTTTAATTCCTTTATCTAAATTATACACTTCGTATCCCATTTCTGTCAACACTTTTGTTGCTCTACCACTTCTTCCTCCAGATCTACAATATATTAACACAGGAGCTTCTTTGTTTAGTTTAGAAAAATTTGCTTTAAAATTATTATCTTTAAAATCAATGTTTTTAGAATGTGGTAAATGGAATGCCTCGTATTCTTTTGGTGTTCTAATATCAACCAGAGTACCAACTTGTCCAACAATAGCATTATTAAAATTTTCTACATCTAAATGGTGTTTATCGCCTTTAACTTCTAATGTTTTAATTGGTAAATTAGCTGCACTCCACGATTTAAAACCGTCTTTTAAATTATATACTTCACTAAAACCTAATGCTTGCATTGCAAACATAGCACGTGTTGCTCTATTCCCAGAACGACAATAAACAGCCATTGGTTTAGCATTAGTAATGTGTAATATATGTTTTTTAAAATGTCTGTTTTTCCAATCAACATTTACAGCACCATCAATATGACCTTCAGCAAATTCTTTAGCTGTACGCACATCTACTAAAGTTACTTTGTTTTCTTTAATTAATGTATTAAAAGTAGACACATCAACTTGGTTTGCTTTTCCTGCAATTGCTTTTCCGGTTAATTTAGTTTTGCTTAATTTAGCTTGAACGGCTTTATTTACTTTATTATCTGATGTTGAACTTATTTTTTTACTAGCATTCCAAGCTTTATAACCGCCATCTAAATCAACGATTTCTTTAAAACCTAACGATTGCATTATTAAAGCTGCTTTTCCACTTCTATTACCAGAGCGACAATAAATAGCCACTGGCTTATCTTTTCCAATCGCATTAATATAATCTGGAAATGTGCGTTTTTTAAAATTAATATTTACTGCACCTTTTATATGACCTTCGTTAAATTCTTCTGGAGTTCTTACATCTACAAGTGTAACTGTTTTTATTTTTTTGGCAAAATCATCAGCAGACACCTTATTGACAATCCCTATATTTGAAGGTTTTATGGCTTTTACAATTTCCACAGTTGGTGGATTTAGCAAGGCTTCTCTTTTTTTAATGTCGTCTGCATTTTTACAAGACATTATTCCTAATACTACACTTAAAAGTATTAATGTTTTTAAATTTTTCATTGTTATATTATTTAATAATTTAGGTTATTTCTACTTAGTACAAAATTAAAAGACTTGATTATCTTTATTTGTAACTTGAGTTACATTCTAATAAATACTTATTATTGAAATTTGCAGAGTAAGATAATCTTTTTTTTTAATAACTTTAAGTTAACATGATATCAAATCTAATAGAATATTTTTACAAAAAAAATTAATAATAATTAAACATATAAAATGAAAACACTCAAAACAATTATTGTATTAATACTTTTTACAGCATTAAGTTTTAATATGAATGCACAAGACTTTAAAAAAACACTTAAAATGGAAGGACGTGTAATGTACGACTTTAATTTTTTATCAGATGGAGATGATTACAATCTAGCGGGTAATGAATTCAGACGAATGCGTTTAGCCGTAAAGGGAAAATTGACACCAAGTGTGAGTTATCTTGTTGATCTTGACTTAACAGCAAATAAAATAGCCTATCGGAGTGTCTATGTTAAATTTGCTGCACCTGATAAAATCGGTAGTTTAACAGTTGGTAGTTTTTCTGAACCTACTGGTTTAGATATGATGACTAGTAGTAAATACATCACTTTTCAGGAGCGAGCAATGATGTTTGCTACACAAGGAGGAAAATATGGAGCTGGATTTAGATATGACAATTACAAGCTATTAGATGAGAAAATGAGTTTACAATTAGCTTATACTTTTAACGGAACACCTATAGATACAAATATTGAAGGTGGTGCAAATTTTATAGGAAGAGTTACAGGAAAAGTGATTGAAAACAAAGACAAAAACCAGTTAGTCCATTTAGGTATAAATTATGAATTAAGAAATAATGATGTAGATAGCTACAATATGGGTAAATTCAGATTTGAAAATCATATGGGTGATAAATTTAATACACCAACAATTGGTGATGCAACAGATCAATTTAAAAACACTAGCGATCTTGGATTTGAAGTGGCAACAGTATTGGGCCCATTATCTATTCAAGGAGAATACGAATTGGCTTCTGTAAAAACGGAAAACGAAACCTATAAATCTGCAGGTTATTATGGGTATGTTTCTTATTTTATTACTGGAGAAAGCAGAGCATATAAAAAAGGTGCTTTTAGTAGAGTTAAAGTTAAAAACAACTTTAGTTTTAAAGATAAAACTTATGGTGCAGTTGAGTTAGTTGCACGTTATTCGGTAATGGATTTCAATGGTTATGATGTTGATGATACTAGTAATGACAATATTGCAATTTCAAATATTACTGCTGGTTTAAACTGGTATTTAAACCCAAATACACGTATTATGTATAATTATGTAAATGGTGAGTTTAATGATATCAACCAGTTTGGTACAGATGGAGAAAAACTAACAGGTCATTTAGTGCGTTTTCAAATTGATTTTTAGACTTTATAATATCTTAAATTTCATTTAAAACAATGTCAAATTGAATGTATTATGCGTTTTTAATAAGTAAATATATTCTTTTATAGCACATCGTTCTATTTGATACCAATGAATTAATAGATTAACTTTTATACTATAAATCCGTTTTGCAATTGATAATTTGCAAAACGGATTTTTTATTTTTTATTTATTCTTAAAATGATTTTTTACCCAAACAGCACAATCCTCGAAATTTTCAAACATTTGTTCTTCGGGTACTAAGTCTGGTATGATATCAATACGTTCAAGCATATATTTTGGCTGCTCAATGATATTAACAAAAAGTATTATTTTATCATTTTTAACTAAATCTACCAATATATCTTCCATAGCATATAAACCAGATTGATCAATATATTGCATTCTTCCTAAACGGATAATTACAATTGAAGCAGATTGTGGTATTTGTTTAGATAAAGAGTGAAATTCACTTGTAGAGCCAAAAAACAAAGGCCCTTTAATATGCTTGATAAAAACATCTTCAGCCAATTCTATTGGAAAGTCTTTTTCATCTGCCCATGCTTTTTCTTTATTCAATGATTTTACATCGGATCGTTCTGCAGTTAAATCACCTATTTTTTTCATGAACATTAAAGATGCTATTATTAAACCAATTCCAACAGCATAAACTAAATTCCAAACTGAAGACAAAACCAACACAATAAGCATAATAATTACTTCTGGCTTTGGCATATAAGGAATGGCTTTTAAACCTTTGTAATCCATAACGCCTATCCCAACTGTAATTAAAATCCCAGCTAATACTGCTGCAGGAATTTTTGATGCAATTGGTCCTAAAGCTAAAAATACTATCAATAATAAGATACCAGCAATCATTCCAGACAATTTAGTCTTTCCACCAGCATTGATATTTACAACAGTTCTAATAGTTGCTCCAGCTCCTGGAATTCCACCAAAAATTGCAGCTATAGTGTTTCCTATTCCTTGCCCTATTAATTCTTTATTTGGTTTATGTCTAGTTTTAGTCATATTATCGGCCACAACAGAAGTAAGTAAAGAATCTATAGCGCCTAATAAAGCTAATGTTAAAGCCGTAAATATAAAAGGAGAAATACTACTAAAACTAAAATCGGTAAAAATGCCTAAATTAGCAGTTGGTAAACCGCTTGGTATTTCTTGAATAGATCTATAGTTTAAGTTAAAACCAAATGCTATACCAGACATTACTAATAATGCAACTAAAGCACTTGGTACTTTTGTGGTTATTCGTTTAAAACCAAATACGATGACAATAGTACCTAATGCCAATAGAAATTCTATCCAATTAACATTTTGTAATGCTCTTGGCAAAACTTTAAATGCTCCAATAACACCTGATGCATTATTACCTGCCAATGCTTTTGACTCTTTTAAAATTTGCGCTTGCGTAATATGTTCTGCACGTTTTATAGTTTCTTTGAAGTTTTCTAAAACTAAAATACCTTCACCAGCTTCTTCTTTTAGAATATTATCTAAAATGACTTCTTGTGCTTGTGGTTTAAATTCATTTACATATGCAACATCTTCTTTAGGATAATAACCTACCGAAGGCAATATTTGTGTAACCAAAATAATTACGCCAATGGCAGTCATAAACCCAGAAACTACAGGATATGGTATGTATTTAATATATTTCCCTAAACCTATAAATCCTAAACCTATTTGCATTAATCCTGCAAGTATAAATACGGTTAAAATAGCTGGTAATGCTTGAGTAATATCACCATTAAAAGTGGCAACAATACCTGCAATTACAACCATACTTACTGCAGTCATTGGAGCAGTTGGCCCAGAAATTTGTGTATTTGTACCACCAAAAAGTGCTGCAAAAAAACTTACGAAAATTGCACCATATAAACCTGCGCTTGGGCCCAATCCTGAACTAACCCCAAATGCAAGTGCTAATGGTAAAGCAACTATTCCTGCGGTAATACCACCTAATAAATCGCCTTTAAAATATTTGAAATTAAATCCAAACTTATTTGTTTAAAAAAATTACTTTTCCTGTTTTTACATCGTACATTGCTGTAACAATATCAATTTCATTGCTTTTGTACATATCATTTAATATTTTACTTTTTGCACAGATATCTTTTTTTGTTAAAGCTACATTATTTGTAGCAACACGATTTACATAATCAATATTACTTGAATCTCTTGCTTCGTTTTCTTTTGTTTTAGTTACTTTTATTGCTGGAGAAATTCGACCTAAAAGATTGGTTAAATTACCATCTTTTAAAGAATCGCAAGCACCTTTTACTGCACCACACGATGTATGACCTAACACAACTACTAATTTCACACCTGCATATTTACAAGCATATTCCATGCTTCCTAAAATATCTTCATTTACTACATTTCCTGCAACACAAGCATTAAACATATCGCCAATTCCTTGATCAAATATGATTTCGGTTGGTACTCTAGAGTCAATACAACTTAAGACCACTGAAAAAGGATACTGTCCATTTGTTGTTGATTCAATATTGTTTGAATGGATTCTATTTAATGATGTATTGTTTACGAATCGTTCATTTCCTTTTTTTAGCAATTCTATTGCCATATTTGATGTAATACTTTTTTGAGTTTCTGGGGTTTGCGCTATGACATTATTTATTGTTATCATAATTTCTACTTGTGTTTTTTTATACTGTAAATAATGAAAAATTGTATTAAATTATTCGAAAATTGAGTTATTACTTTTTCGCTTACAAAAAGCGAAAAAAATATGAAACAGTGAATTTTTAATTGAATATTAATGTAACTAGAGTTACATTATATTAATTATTAAAATTCGAAATTTGTACTGTTAAAAATTGAATTTCATTAATATATATTTTTTTAAAATTAATATAAATTTTAATGATTATACAAATAATAAACTTTTATAGATTTAAATATTATGAATAAAATTTCACTAAAAAATCTTTTCAAAAACCAATGGTCCTATGTGTACGCAGGAATTTTATTTGCCATTGCGCAAGTAATTTATATGCTAGCCATTTGGTTTTATAAAGCTGGAGAAGGAAAAACTCCAAACTTAATGTCAATAAGCGTTACAACCGATTTAGGTAGAATGTTTAGAGGTATGGAAGTGTTTATAAACAACTTATTTGGAATCTACTCAGAATTATATGGGAACTACGGCGTTGATGCCGCAGGAAATATTATTCCAGAAGGTGGCGTATTTACGCCAGGTATTGGATGGCCAATTGTTGGTATGATATTAGGTGGCTGGATCGTTACAAAAATGGAGAAAGAAAGTCGTACTTGGGTTTATTACTCAAAAAAAGCCTTAATCGTTTCTTTTTTTGGTGGCGCATTCTTTAGCTACGGAACACGTATGGCTGGTGGTTGTACTTTAACTCACTTAATGGGTGGCGTTCCATTTATGGGGATTCGTTCTTTTGGTTCGGTTATTTTTATGGCTATGGGTGGCGCACTTGGTTTTCTATTTATGGAAAAAATGGGCTTGGCCAATTACTTTAAACATCAGGAAACTAAAGCTTATGTAGAAAATGCCGATGCTGGAGAACAAGCAACCATAAAAAAAGGGTATAATTACAAGAAGAATCCTGTTTTTTGGTTGGCTTTATCATTTACGGTTCTGTTTTTAGGAGCTGCTTTATATGGCGCTATTTCTGGCACAGAAAGTATGCAACATTTAAAAGGCGGCAAATTAGTTGCTTTTGGAAAATCGGTTGCTGATAGAAACGGACTGTTTGTTTTCTTAACTTTATTATCGGGTACAATTGCAGGTATTGCTTTATCTAAATCTGGTTACGGTACAGAATGTGCTTTGGTTGCTTTAGAAACATCTGGCGATATGACCAAAAAAGATGAGAAGTATGCTAAAATGGGTGTGCCAAAAATTACAAGAACATTAATGCGAAGTAATGCACCAATTATTGGTGTAGTAACTACGTGGATATTAATGCTTGGTTTTATGCTTATTGCTTGGACATTTTTTAATATTTCTCCAGCTTTAGGTAATGGCTTAAAAGCAGGCTTAACGGCTGGTAATTTTATTGGCGGCTTATTTTTAGGGTTTGGTGCAGTGACACTTATTGGTTGTGAAATAAGATCGTATATGAGAATTGGTATGGGCTATATTAATACACTTGTTGGGTTTGTTGGGTTTGCTGTTGGTTATTTACCATACACGTTATTCTCTGGAGCTCATAAAGATTTTTTAGATGCCACTGTTTTATTTGGAACACATAGAGACGGTTCTGCCGGATTAATTTCTTCAAAAAGAGAATTGTATTCTTTATTCACCGACAATCCAACGATGCAAAAAGTAATTATGTTTATTTGGATGTTGTTATTGATTTTCTTCCTAAGATATTTATTGAAAAAAGGCGCGAAAAACATTGGCTTAAAACCAGTTCATTTAATCCATTTAAATACCGAAGACATTCAAGAAACCATAGAAAAAGAACAAGTTTCGGGAAGAATTGGAGATGTAGATGCTCCAATGCCAGTACCTGTTGGTTCATATGCAAAAAAATAATCTCAAACTGAGATGAAAAATTGATTTTTAGTTAGTAGTTTGTGAGTCTAATTTAATGTAGTAGTTTAATTAGACTCACTTTTTTTAACTAAAAACACATACAAACATTAACTAAAAATAAAAAAAATGACTTATTTATTACCATTAGTAGTTGGATTTGTTGCAGCATTTGTTGGGCTATTAGCACCTTCAATGCTAAATATGACTGCAGCAAGAACAAGTATAGAAAAAGGAAAAAAAGCTGGAATTCAATTTGCTGCTGGAGCGGCTTCTGTAGTATTTATCCAAGCATTTATAGCCGTTTATTTTGCAGATAAAATTACACCCGAAATTATTAATAGTTTAGGAAAAGCTGCCATTGTTGTGTTGTTAGCACTTGCTGGATTCTTTTATTGGCAAGCTACCAAAGAATTTAAAGCAGAAGGAAAACAAAAAAAAGGAAGTCAATATATAGTTGGTCTAGGCATGTCATCATTAAATATGCTAGCGGTTCCTTTTTATTTAGCTATGGCAAAACTAGGTGAATCTAAATGGCACATGAGTTTAGAGCTTCCTCATTCAATTATTTATGTTGTTGGTGCTGTTTTAGGAGCGTTTACACTATTCTCAATTTATGCTACTTTTGCAGAAAAAATTGCAGAAAAAGCGCAGTTTATTGCAAAAAATATCAATTATATTTTAAGTGGTTTATTTGTTGTTTTAGCAATTATCTCTGCTGTTAAAGTGTTTGCTTAAAAAAAAAGTTGTTTTGGTTTTTATCATTAAATCTAATGTAATAAATTTGTACCTTTGCGACTAAGTTAAAAACCAAGCAGTAAATTATTATGATTAAAGCAATTATTCACAATTTAAATAGAGGTGTAAGATTACTAAACTCTATTGACGACGCTCAATATAGCGATGTTTCTGTAGCGCCATACAATTCAAGTATTGGTGGACACATTCGTCATATTTTAGATATTTTTGATTGCATTTTTGATGGTTTACAAACTGGAGAAGTAAATTTAGCTGCAAGAAAACGCAATGAGTTAGCCGAACAAAAAACAGCCTTTGGCTTAAACTATATTCAAAACACCATAGAAAAACTAGAGAGTTTAGAACAAACGGATTTAAATAAAATAGTAGCTGTAAAAGATGATTTAGGTTTAGGTGTTATAACTCAAAACTACACGTTGGGTAGTGCATTAATACAAGCGCATAGTCACGCCATTCATCATTTTGCTAGTTTAGGGTATTTAATCCATCAATTAGGAATTAATTTACCAGACGTTGATTTTGGTTACAATCCTACAACTCCAAGAAATCAAGAAATAAACGCTTAGTTTAACGCATTTAATTTAATTATTTTTTTAGCATAAGCTCGCAATCCTTTCATCTCTTTGATATATTTTAAAGCTTTTTTATCTGGCTTTTGATGATTTTCTTTATTCTGTTTTGCTATTTGAGTTAGGACTTTCCAATTATTTTTTATCGCCAATAAGGCTTTAAAATAACTAGCCTCTTTTGCTGAAGCATCGTAAATGTGAGTGGGTTCTGCTAGAATGCCATTTATTTCTAAAATCTTAAAATTTTGGCCTTCTTGCAATTCCTTAAACGTATGATACTTTATATCCAATCGCCCATAAAACCAGCCGTCTATTTTTTTATTTAACGCATCAAATGTGTCTCTTAATTCACCATTAATTAAATGATTTCCGTTTAAAAATTGTGTGCCTTTGGAATGATTTCCAATAACAGTTAAGGTGATTTTTTTATCTTTAACCGGAATACTATTCATTTTTTCTTGATGAATATTTTGTAACAAATCAAAATATAAAAAAGCGCGTTTGTCTGCTCTAATTAAGTCTTTTAAGGTTGCTTTTCCGTCACCTACAACACTTAAAAATTTCTTTAATGTTATGGACGAAATTACACCTTTAGACTCATTGGGTAAACGATGATAAAAAACACCACATTCATTGGGATAATCAACATATTCTTGTAAAATAATAGCAACACTATTGTTCTTTTTTAAATATAATTTTAAGGCGGTTGGCGTGTCAATTTTTTTAACAAGCAAGCCTCTAAAACCCTTATCAGGTTTTGCGATTAACGGATAAGTAATATTGACACTTTTTATGGCATGCTCAACATCTTTAAAATGAGTATTCATCTTAATTAACACGGATTTTGGACGGAACTCTTCGGGAATTAAACACATTGTATCGTATTTAGATTCTGTACCATCACCCGAATTTTTTATGGATGGATTTACTTGTAAAAAAAAAGTGAGACTACGCATTTTTAATGCTTGCAAAAACGCATAAGGTAAAACTGGCACATAAAAAAATGGTGTTGCCCAATGTTCCCACTGCGTTAATTTTATAAATTTGGATTTTAATTTCATGAGATTAATTATCTGGCGTCAAAAAATTACTGCTCAAACCAATGGTCAAGAAAATACTTAATGCCTTTCACCATTAAAATCATTCCGGCAATAGCCGCAATAAAACCAATCAACAGTAATATATAACCAAATAGTGGCGTTTCTAAAGCGATGCCTTTAAAACCCATTGTTAATAATATTGGTGCTAAAATTATTATAGCAACCGATACGCCTACTGTTTGTATGCCTTTAGTTAATTTTTCTTTATCTTTCATAAGCTTCAATTACCTGTCTTACACTGCCATGTTTTAGTAGTAATTTGGTTGCTAAACTTTCATCGATATTTAAAGAGTCGACTATCATTTGTGCGCCTCGCTTCACCAGTTTATCATTTGAAAGTTGCATATCTACCATTTTATTGCCTTGAACTTTGCCCAATTGTACCATTACCGAAGTACTTATCATATTTAAAATCATTTTTTGTGCTGTACCGGCTTTCATACGCGAGCTGCCTGTCACAAACTCAGGGCCTACAACGGCTACTATTGGATATTTTGAAACTAAATGCAATGGACTTTGGGCATTCATAGTTATGCATCCTGTTATAATGTTATGTTCGTTAGCCGTCTTTAAGGTTGAAATTACATATGGTGTTGTGCCCGATGCAGCGATACCAATAACCACATCTTTACTTGATATTTTATTTTCTTTCAAATCCA
This sequence comes from Flavobacteriaceae bacterium, assembly GCA_036478895.1. Classification (GTDB taxonomy): domain Bacteria; phylum Bacteroidota; class Bacteroidia; order Flavobacteriales; family Flavobacteriaceae; genus S010-17. The sequence goes on from JAZGEV010000150.1 coordinate 21,847, forward strand.
ACCAACCTTGCGTGGTAGAATCTTCTGCATTTTCTACGGCTTTTCTAATGGCTTTATCGCCACCAGCTATTAAGCCAATAACTACATCATCACTTACGCCAAATGTTGGTGGACATTCACTGGCATCCAAAACACCTAAACGTCCGCTTGTACCTGCGCCAATGTAAAATAAACGTCCGCCAAGCTTTAATTTTTCTACAATACTTTTTACCAAAGCTTCTATTTGTGGTATCGCCTTTTCTACAGCTAAAGCCACTGTTTTATCTTCTTTATTAATACTAACCAATAAATCATTAACTGTCATTTTCTCTAAATGATTGTAATGTGAAGATTGCTCTGTTGTTTTATGGAATTTCATTAAACAAAGGTACGTAAAAAGTACTTTAATAAAATGAAATATTAATTAGTATTTTTAAGTAATAATCAAATAGAAATGATGATATTATCTTACATTTGAAAAGTTATTTTAACAATTTTAAATGATTTTTTCACTATTCTTAGTAAATATATAAACTTATATAAAACGTATTTTAATTTTTTATAATTTTTTTCACACCAAAATCCCCATTTACATCTTCTACTTTTACAAAGTATAACCCTTGAGACAAATTGGAAATATCAACTTCATTACTTGCCGTTTCTTTTAACAGTAACTGCCCTAGTTTACTATAAATTTCTATTTTAGTTATTTCAGTTTTTGACTTAATATTTAAGCTATTTTGAGTTGGTATTGGATAAACAGAAAAATCTAACACTGTATTTTCAGGTACTGATAGAACATTAACTATTGTAGTTGTTGCTGTGTTTGTTTCAATAGCGACATTATAATCAAAAATATGTCAGCTTCATTTGAAATAACATCTCCAATTGCAACGTTTGCTTTTGGCTTTATTTTGTAAGCTATAAAACCGTGAGAACCTGATTCGTTTGTGTTTTCATCTGGCAAATTTATATTTTCGAAAATAAATTCTATTTCGTTGCCATTTGTTATAGCAACTCTGCTGTTGTGACTGGTAGTTTCTAACTGCAATGTTGACCAATCTAACTTAGCATCTAAAATATTTTTTACTACAATATTTATAGCACTTGCTGTACCTGAATTTTGAAAACGAACTACATAATGTAAATATTTATCTGTATCTGCTAATAAAACCTCATCACCTTCTAAACAAGTTATGTCATTTGGATCGTAAGAACCAATAACTGTTTGATTTAAAGTGAAAACATTGTCATCTGGAGTATAATCTCCTGATATTGGGGTTACAGTTGTTGTAAAGTTTAAAATATCGCCATTATTTACAGGTTGTGCAGCTGTTGGTGTATTTATATTAAATTCTAAATCTATTATTCTTGTTTCAAAAGGGTTTAAAGCTGTATAATTAAAGGTTAAACTATTTGTTGTTTGTGAATCTATAGTTTCGCTTGAATTTAAGAAACTTAATTTGGTTTCATCAAAATCTAAACTTACAGAGCCATTTATTTGTGTAGTACCAATATTTTTATATACTATTCTATAACTTGTATCAAATCCTGGACTTGCTTGACTTGTTGGAACCAATGTTATGCTTATATCATTAATATTCTGGTTTGGTGTAATACAGAAATCTGCTGTAAAAGTATCTCCAAAACCTGTAAAAGTATTTGTATATTCTGTTGGTGTATATGACCAATAACTTGGTAGAATTAAAGTCGTTATATAATCTCCTTCATTGGTAGAGATAAAATAAGTTCCATCATTTTGAGTAAATGTTTTAAAAGATTTCACGCCATTATCAGCTATAATTGGTACATTATTAACGGTTATATCATTCGAATCACATCCGTTATTATCTGTATCAATTATTACCACTCCATTAATATAAAAACTGCAATTTTCTAAAAAAGTAACAGACTGACCAACCTCACCATCAATATGATTAGTTAAATCTGTATTTAGTTCATCTACACATACAGTTTGTAAATTATTTAATCCAGTAAACATTAATTGACTTGTCCCTGTAAGAATAATATTATCATTATTACCATTGTTTAAATTAATATGTTCTACATTATAATGATCTTGAAACCTTAAGTGAGTTAAATTTGGATTTTGACTTAAATCTAAAGAAGTCATAGTACTTTGATGATCAAAATTATCATCAGAACAATATAACTTATACAAATTAGGGTTATTACTTAGATCTAACAAAATAAGAGGGTTTTTACCACATAAAAGTTTTTCTAAATTTGGATTATTATCTGTGTTTATAATATTTAAGTTATTATTGCTACAATGTAATTCAGTTAAATTTATATTATTGCTTAAGTCTAAAACAGCAAGTGAATTAGCATAACATATAAGTTCAATCAAGTTTACAGCATCACTTAAATCTAAATTGGTTAAGTTATTAGACCTACATTCAAGTTCAGTTAGATTTATACAATTATCAAGGTTTATTGAACTTAAATTATTACTTCTACACTTTAGTACAGATAGATTAGTACAATTATTTAAGTTTAATGACGTTAATTCATTACCTCTACAACTTAAATAATTCAAATTAGTGTTATTACCTATAACTAAATTAGTTAAATCATTATATGAACATTTTATATTTATTAAATTGGTATTACTACTTAAATTTAAACTATTCAAATCATTGGAAGAGCATCTTAATTCAGTTAAATTTATAAATCTTTCTATTCCTGTTAAAGATGAAATATCTTCACTAGAAACATTTAAATACCTCACATTTTCAGCTTCGCTAATTTGTATTTCACCATCATTATTTATGTCAATAATCATCCAGTTTTCATTAGCATCTTTGCTATATCATTAGTGTCACTTGCACCCAACAAAACAGTCTTAAAAAGAGCATCTGGTATATTAACAATTTGCGCATTGTTTATACTATAAATTAATAGACTTAAAATAAGTAGTATTTTTTTCATTTTTCTATTTTTTATTGTTTTTTAATTACAGTCAACAACACAAAAACAAGTTCAATTTCAATTGAATTTATCGACTGTTACAAGATGTAAAGTTAGTAAAAAATAGACAAAGTCAAGTACAAAAACAATACGTCACCAAGATCATACCGAAATAACCGCCATTGTTAATCTAGAAATACAAGTAAGTTGTTTGGCTTCATTAGTTATTTCAATTGACCAAACCTGTGTCTTTCCTCCAATATGAATTGCTTTGGCTTTAGCGTAAACAAACCCACTTTTAACACCACGTAAATGGTTGGCATTAATATCCAAACCTACAGCTGCTTTATTTTTTTTCTTAATGGCTAAATTTGCAGCATAACTTCCAATAGTTTCTGCCAAATAAACAGAAACGCCGCCATGTAACAAACCCATTGGTTGTTTTGTATTTGGAGTGATTGGCATTTTACAAACTAAATAGTCAACTCCTTTTTCAATAAATTCAATTTCAAAGGGATTGGTATACAAACCAAACGGATTTGTTGGGCCATTTTCTTTATTTAAATCTTCAATAGTGAATTCTTTTGTCCAAATCATAATTCTATTTTTACGTATCCAATCCAGCCGAAAATTTCTTTGCATTTATGGAAACATCATCTTCTCCAACATTATCAAACGGGTTTTCTAGATGTTCTTGAATATTATCTAAACTTACTAATATTAAACTGAATAAAACTGGTAAAACAAAGGCTAACCATAAGCTTTCATCACTAGTAACCTCAGCAAAATAGGGTCCATAAATAATTGGTAATATATTGATAAAAACCTTACTGTAAGAACGTAATGTTAAAGGCGTTCTGTATTGATCTATGTGTTTTAATTCTTCAAACGAGATTAACATTTTACTTAAATACTGATTTGATCGTGATACTTCGCCACTTGGCATGCCTTGTGCTCTAAAATCTTTTATTGCCATAGACAGCTTCCTAAATGCAACTAAAACTTGACTTTCAGATTTTTGATCTTCTTTAATTTTTAAATGTAAATATTTATTAATTTCGAAAAATAAATTTTCTAATTCACTTTTTAATTCCAGTTGTTTAATGGCATCTGGATTTTCAATCCAATCGCGAGAAGCAAAGAATATTGCTCTTCCATTTCCTTTTAAATTCGCATAATGTTTTAAAGCAATTTCTCGCCTTCTGTAAGCAGAATTAATTGAAAAAACCAACGGGAAAACGACTGCAATACCAATAAGTGTTAGAGGGAATTTTGACGTGATGTCATAAATTCTACAAAAATAAGTGGCAATTACAGATAAAATAATTACAATAAATGTTTGTAAATTTACTATAGTTAAAAAGCTTTTGAATGTTTTCATGAGTTACAAATATAACTTATTCAAATAAAATTTCTGCAGCTTCAATTTTTTTATTAGTAACAAAATCATATAAAGTCAATCTACGTAAGGTATAATAATCTACCCAAAAGCGTTCAACCGAATTTAAATAACGTACAATTGCATTATCCTTTTCTTGTTGAGCTAAGTTTAAATCGGTTATGGTTATTTTACCTAAGACATATCTTTTTTGAGTAATATCATAGCGTTTTAAAGCTATTTCTTGTGCTTTTTTTGATGTTTCTAAAAATGCTTTTTGATTCTGCCAATTCAATGTATGCAAATAAATTTCTTGTTCAAAAGCCTGCTGTTCTTCATCTAAATTGGTATTAACCAAATCTAAATTTGCTTTTGCCATTTTACGCTTAGATTTTGAAACGCCCCAATCAAAAATTGGAATTCCCAAACTTAAAGTTACGTTTTGTTGTCTGTTTAGATCGGAAAATAATTCATTAAAAACTGGACCTTGCTGTGACATTCCAAAGTTTGCTCTTATATTCATTTCCAATTTTCCATCTCCTTTTACACGAGCCAATTCCTTTTCTGCTTGCAAACGTCTTCTTCTATATTCAATAACAGATTTCCTGTTTTCTTGCGCTTCTTTTAAGGCTTTATCCACATCTATTTCAAAAATATCTATGTCTTGCGGCACTATTAATTCAACGTCATCGGATTGCAATCCTAAATAACGTGCCAAATTTTGAGTCGACCTTTTAAGCGATATTTCATTGCTTATTACATTGTTTTTTGAATTTAACAAACTCAATTCCATTTGTAACAAATCATTCTCTGCAATTTTACCCATTTTAAAACGGGCTTCTGCTATTTTAAATAAATCAGCCTGATTGGAAAAATTTTGTTTTGATATTTTTAACTGCTTTTGCACTTTTAATAAACCAAAAAACTGTCGTGATGTGGCTAAGGAAATTTGCTCCATACTTTCTACAAAAGCACGTTTGGATTCTTCAAACACCAATGGCTCAATTTTCTTATCCCATTTATAAGGATTGTAAAAAAGTGAATTTTGAAAATAATTAATAGAAAATGGCACTATCGAATAACCCGAAGTTGGATTGGTACCAAAAATATCGATACGTTCTACCTGTGAATTTAAGGATAAAGAGCCGCCTGTAAACGGTACATTTTGAGAGACCGACAAATTCAAATCCATACGCGATTGATTCTGATTCACAAAAATATCTTGTCCGTTATCGTTGGTGATTCGTCGTGTAGATTTGGAGTACGATGGCAATGTTGCATCAATTCTTACTTGTGGTAAAAATCCTGCTTCATAATTCTTGTAACGCCAATAATTTGCTTGGTTTCTATTTAAAGCAGATTTGTAATCTGTTGAGTTTTTTTGAGCTAACTTAATGGCTCTCTCTAAAGTTAATTTTTCATTTTGACCAACAAAAATAAGTGGCAATAGAATAAAACACAATACTATTATTTTTTTCATAATTATTTTTTAATACATCTGTTTATTCTGTTCTTATGGCTTCTATTGGGCTTTTGCTAGCAGCCGATTTTGCTGGGGCAATACCAAAAACCAACCCAATTAATGTTGCCACAAAAAAGGACAATAAAATAGAATTTAGAGATAAAATAGTTTCAATACCTGTTGTTATTTCTAAGACATAAGACGAGAAAATACCTAATATAACACCAATAATTCCGCCTCCTAAACTTATTAAAACAGATTCGGCTAAAAATTGTAAAATCACATCTTGTCGTGTTGCGCCAATAGCTCTTATAATTCCTATTTCTTTAGTACGCTCCAATACCGAAGCTAACATTATATTCATTATGCCAATGCCACCAATAAGTAGTGATATACCAGCAATAATACTTAAAACAATATTGAATATTTGCTTGGTTTTCTGTTGTTGTTTTAAGAGATGTATTGGTATAGAAATTTCAAAATCCAACACGCCATTGTGTTTTCTTTTTAATAATCTACTCAAGACTTCGGCTGTTGCTTTTAATTCGCTCGATTTTGATACTTGCACTGTTAATTTATCTAACTGATGGTAGTTTCCACGCAATATGCGTTTTTTTGGACCGTCATTTCCTCCACCTGTAATGAACACCATACCGCCAGTCATTTCTTGCTCTTTATCACTTATTATTTTTCGGTTTTTATAACGTACCAAAAATGTATTTATCGGTATATAAACATCTCTATTTAAATCTCGTATTCCCAAATCATCCTGAGCTTTCTCGGAAATGAATTTTTCTTTAATAACACCAACAACTTGCAACCAGACATCTTTTACTTTAATGTATTTTCCTAAAGCACTTTCACCAGTAAATAATTTTTTTTCAATTTTTTTACCAATAATACATACTGGCATAGCATTTCTTGCCTGATTCTTTGAGAAATTTTTTCCCGATCCTATATCAATATTAGTTACTTCAAAAAAGGAAGATTCCACGCCTATTAATTTAACAGAATTTTGACGTCCTTTTTTCATTACATAGGTTTCCAAAATTATTTCTGGACTGGCTAATTTTACAGTTGGAATGGTTTTTTTTATACTTACAATGTCCAATAAATCCAAGCCTTTGGAAAATGGTTTGGATTCAGTTTCTCTAGAATCATCATCACTTGAATCTTCAATGTCATCTGGTATTGGGGAAATTACAATATTATTGACTCCAACCAGTTCCAGCTGTGCTAATATTTCACGCTCTGCTCCTTTACCAATAGCCAACATGGTAATTACCGCTGCCACACCAAAAATAATACCCAATGCCGTTAAAAATGTACGTACTTTATTAGTACGGATAACTCTAAAAGCTTCCGAAAAATTGGATTTTAGTTTTTCTAAAAGAATTTTATCTAGCATCTTACTTTCCTAATAGTTTGATACTTTTGCCTTCTTGCCCATCTGGTTTGTTCAAATAAACTTCTTCATTTTCTTTAACACCTTTGGATATTACAACATCATTATTATTAGAAACACCTAAAGCAACTTGCTTCTTAATGATATTATATCCTTCTTTTTGATACACATAGTTTATAGAATCTTTAAAAAATACAGCTTCCAAAGGAATGGTTAATACATCCTGTTCTTTATGTGTTAAAATTCGGTTTGATGTTGTCATTCCGGGTCTAATATTCTCATTTATTTCATTCAATTTTACCAATACTTGAAATACTTTAATATCAGATCCTCTTTTCTTTTCACCAACGTTTGCAACGTCTGTTATAAAACCATCCATTTCAATATCTGGAAATGCATCAAAACCAATTTTTACTTTTAATCCATTTTTTATTTGACGAATATCCACTTCGTTTGCGTATGTTTTGGATTCCATTTTAGTTAAATCAGGCAAACTAGCAATTGCTGGATCCCAAGGGCTAATGGATGAACCTACTTTCTTTTTTGTACCGTTCCACGTTTTTACATAGGTTATCATTCCGTCTGATTCTGAATGGATTGTAAATGATTTTTGCAAATCCACTAAGGCTTTTAATTTCTTTTTTATTTTTGATACTTCTGTACCAACTTCAACCATTTTAGCTTTTGCCTGACGCTGTTTTATGTTGTAATTCTCTTTTTTTTCACGAATATTACGTTCCGTTTTTAAAACAGAATTTTCTAATTTTTTAATAGTCGCAGGTGGCTCATAGATAGATTGCTTTAATTCCAATTTGGTT
>JAZGEV010000151.1:0-19385 GCA_036478895.1 Flavobacteriaceae bacterium
AAGATCCGCCAGACGAATATGGTGTTGAGGTAAATTTTGGTTATACCGATAAAGGAAGTGGTGATAACACAACTTCTACCGAAGATGTAAAGACATCACCAACACCGCAAACTCCAGTTGAACCTACCAAGGAAACACCTGTAGAAGAGGTTAAGCCAGATACAGCGCCACCAGTGACCGAAGAAATAATGACGCAAGATACTGAAGATGCCCCAGAAGTGAATTCACAACCGCAAACAGAGCCAGTTACCGAAACCACAGAGCCTGCTGAAACTGAAACTACAGAGCCTGCTACAGAACCCGTTAAGGAAGTAGCGCCACCAACACCAGATCAAAGTACTTTAGATGCAATGGATGCTTTAAACGGACCAGAGAATGACGGTACTTCAACCAATGGAGATGGCGATTCTTCAACGCCAGGTAATCAAGGTGATGTTAATGGAAATCCATATGCAAATGCCTATTATGGCGGCGGCGGTGGCGATGGCGAAGGTTATGGATTAAAAGGAAGAGGTAAGCCAAGTAAGAAAAAGTTTGAACAGCCAGGAAACCACGAAGGTAAAGTGATTGTTAAAATTTGGGTAAGTAGAGTTGGAAAAGTGACAAAAGCAGAAATTCAAAATAGTAGCAATCCCGCATTAAATAAAGCTGCTTTAAAAACAGCTAAATCCTATAAATTTGATGCTGCTCCAAATGCACCTTCAACACAACAAGGATTTGTTATAATCAACTTTAGTTTAGGACAATAAATAGTTATTCTCAATTTGAAACCCTATCAACAAACGCTTCAATGGATGTTTTCTCAATTGCCAATGTATCAAAGGCAAGGAAAAACAGCATTTAAAAAGGACTTAACTAATAGTATTGCTTTGTCTGAACATTTGGGTTACCCCGAAAAGAAAATACAAACAATTCATGTTGCAGGTACCAATGGTAAAGGCTCAACAAGTCATTTAATTGCGTCAGTTTTGCAAGAAAGCGGATTAAAGGTTGGTTTGTATACATCACCACATTTAAAAGATTTTACAGAACGTATTCGTATCAATGGTAAACCAATGCGAAAGAATTGTGTCATTAATTTTGTTAAGAGAAATAAGGAGTTTTTAGAAAAACAAGGCTTGTCATTTTTTGAAATGACTGTTGGTATGGCATTTGATAATTTCTCAAAAAATAAAGTTGATATAGCTGTAATAGAAGTTGGGCTAGGAGGCAGGTTGGATTCCACTAATATTATTAATCCGTTGGTTTCAGTTATTACAAATATTGGTATAGATCATACGCAGTTTTTGGGGACAACCTTACCCGAAATTGCTTTTGAAAAAGCGGGAATTATCAAACAAAACACACCTGTAATTATTGGTGAAAAACAAGAGGCTGTTTTAAAAGTATTTGAAAAAATAGCTAAAAATAATAATTCAATAGTAACTTTTGCATCGGATTTAAAAACCGATTTAAAAACCGATTTAAAGGGTGATTATCAAACACATAATGTAAAAACGGCCATTGCTTCAATACGTGAACTACAGGAGCAAGGCTTTAAAATTACTAAACAACATATTAAAAGAGGCTTACTTAACGTTGTTGAAAACACCAGTTTGTTAGGGCGTTGGCAAATTTTGAAAAAAGACCCTAAAGTTATTTGTGATACGGCTCATAATAAAGAAGGTTTGTACTATGTAATGAAACAGTTATTAGCTTTAGATTATGAAGATTTACACATCGTTTTGGGTGTTGTTAGCGATAAAGAATTAGATGGAATATTACCTTTGTTTCCCAAAAACGCACATTATTATTTTTGTAAACCAAATATTCCTAGAGGAATGGATGAACTTAAATTACATCAAAGCGCGCAACATTTTTCACTAAATGGGACTGTTTTTTCGTCTGTAAAAAAAGCGTATAAAGCAGCTTTAAAAAGTGCTCGTAAACAAGATGTTATATTTGTAGGTGGCAGTACTTTTGTTGTTGCTGAGGTTGTGTGAAAGAATTAAGATTCTTTATTTTTCTCAAATTTCCTTCTAGAATAGGTGAATAAACGTTTGTCTTTTATTTGTTCTGCAATACCATCGGGTAACATTTTTTCCCAGCCTTCAATACCATTAGAAATCATATTTAAAACTTCACGAGAGAAAATATCCGATACTTTTGGATCAAAATTTTCAATATCTACAATTTTTCCGTTGTGTTTAAAGAATTTGTACAATTCTTTCATTCTTGGATGTACTTTTATACTATCACTGGTAATGAATTTATTGGTTTCTTTATCTTTAATTGGATATAAGTAGACTTTTAAATCCTTAAAGAATAGTTTGCCAAAGGCTTCCAATATACCACCACTTAAATCGCGATAATATTTTTCATCAAAAATTTGAATTAAATTATAAACGCCCATTGCCATTCCCATTCTCTTTTTTGTAAACTCAGAAAAGTATTCTACCAATCTGTAATATTCTTGAAAATTGGTAATCATTACGTTGTGTCCCAAAGAGCACAATAATTCAGCTCTGTCTAAAAAATCACGCTCATTAATTTCGCCTTTATCACTACGTAGGTTAGATAAGGTAATTTCAAAAATAATTTTTGTTTTCGCTTCGTCTACTTTTTTATCTTCACAAAATATTTTTATGGATTTTTCGTACATATCCATATTTACTTTGGTAACAGGTCTAAAACTACCTCTAAGTGTAAATATATTTGCTTTGTATAATTGTTGTGCTGGTAATAAGTTATTACCATCTGGACCAAACATTACGGCATTTGTAAAGCCATTTTTCACTAAATGCAAACTCATCAAACGATTATCTACATACATAAAACGAGGTCCAGAAAAATTTATCATGTCCAATTCTAGTTGGTCAATATCAATATTATCATACAAAGATTCTAGTAAATCTTTTGGGTTGTCATTCAAATAAAAGGCGCCAAATAATAAATTCACACCAAGTTTCCCTAAAGTTTCTTGTTGTAAACGTGCATCCGTTTCTTTAAAACGAATATGTAATATTATTTCGTTAAAATCCTCTAATGGATCTAATTGAAATTTTACACCAACCCAACCGTGACCTTTAAATTTCTTAGCAAAATCTATGGTTGTTACAGTATTGGCATAAGAGAAAAATATTTTTTCAGGATGCTTATTTCTACTTAGTCTATCTTCAATTAAGTCAATTTCATGGGTTAGCATTTTTTTTAAACGTGCTTCGGTAACATAGCGCTTATCGCTTTCTATACCATAAATTGCATCCGAAAAATCTTTATCATAAGCGCTCATTGCTTTTGCAATTGTGCCAGAAGCGCCACCAGCTCTAAAAAAATTACGTGCCGTTTCTTGTCCAGCACCAATTTCGGCAAAAGTTCCGTAAATATTTTTGTTTAAATTTATACGTAACGCTTTATTTTTTATAGTAGGGATATTTTTTAAATCAAAATCTCCTTTTATACTAATAGCCATTTTATTGTTTTTTGTTACTACAAATGTAATGTCTTTTGTTTTAATTTTTAAGTTAAATAGTATTATTTTTACGTTTTAATTACAATTTATAACCGTTTTAAAAAGTTATATTTTAAATTACGTGAAATGTCAAACGAAAATACCAACATAAAACTTCGCTTTTTAGGAACAGGAACTTCAAAAGGCATTCCAATTATTGGTAGTACACATGAGGTCTGTTTGTCATCCGATGAAAAAGATAAACGGTTACGCTCTTCGGTGTTAATTTGTATTAATGGTTTTAACTATGTGATAGATTGTGGTCCAGATTTTAGACAGCAAATGTTACATGCCAAAGTGTCTAAAATTGAGGCTATTTTATATACACATCAACATTCAGATCATACAGCAGGATTGGATGATATTCGTCCATTTACTCAGCGTTTTGGCGCTTTACCTATTTATGCTAGCAAGCAAGTTTTGAAAGATTTAAAAACCCGATTTGCCTATATTTTTAAAACAAAAAACAAATACCCAAGTGCGCCATCGGTACTTGTAAATAGAGTAAAAAACACCCCATTTGTTATAGGTGATGTTAAGGTAATGCCAATAAAAGTGAATCATGGCGATTTAAAAATATTTGGATACCGTTTTGATAAAATTGCCTATTTAACCGATGTGAGTTATATAAAAAAGAGCGAAAAAGAAAAATTATGCAATTTAGAAGTACTAGTTATAAACGCTTTACAAATTAAAGAGCATCCAACCCATTTTAATTTAATACAAGCATTGAAGTTAATAAAAGAACTTAAACCTAAGCAAGCCTATATTACGCATGTAAGTCATAAGTTAGGGTTTCATAAAGAGGTTGAAAAAACTTTGCCTAAAAATGTTTATTTGGCTTATGATGGTTTAGAAATATGTGTTGATTGAATTACATTTTCAAATAAAAATCTTTTACTAACTTTATATAATCCTTAGTATATTGATGTCTTTCTATTTCAATGACCAATTCAGTTATAGTACATTTTATTTTTTTAAATGAAAATTCTAGTAAGCTTCTTTTAAAAGGGACTTTTTCTGTACCTTTTACATTGCAAATTCGCATTGGAAATAAGTGTTGTTTCTCAGCTAAGGCAATAAAATTTCTCTTTTCTTTAAAGGGAATTATTACAGAAAAGCGGCCGTTGTCTGTCAATAATAATGTCGTAGCTTTTAGTAATTCTTCAAAAGAGAGTGCTTCAGAAAATCGTGCTTTATTTCTGGCTTCATTATCTGTAAAATAATTTTCTGTATAAAATGGTGGGTTAGCAATAATTAAATCGTACTTATCTTCAATCTCGGCAACAAACTCATTTAAAGAAGCGTGATAACAAAACAAGCGGTCATTCCAGCTAGAATTTTCAAAATTTGAAACGGCTTGTTCATAAGCATTTGTATCAATTTCTATGGCATCAATCAATTCTGCATTAGATCTTTGAGCTATTTGCAAGGCAATTAATCCTGTTCCTGTGCCAATATCCAAGACGTTATATGGATTCCAATCTATAGCGCACCAAGCGCCTAATAAAACACCATCTGTTCCAACTTTCATGGCTGTTTTGTCTTGGTTTATTTCAAATTGTTTGAATTTAAAAATCATGAGTTACTGCTTTCGACATTCATTTCAATTAAGCCTTCTGGAGTTTCTACAAATATTTTTTTACTCTTACGATCAACTTTTTTAATAAATTCATCAATCAACGGAATGAGAATGTCATTATTTTCACTTTCTATGATAAATAACACTTGCGAAGAGTTGTCGTTTATTGCTTTTATTTTGCCAACAAAACCATAATTTAAATCTTCAATATCAAAACCTATAATTTCATGGTAATAAAATTTATCGCCTTCAAGTTTCGGTAGTAATGTTAACGGTAAATATGTTGGTCTTTTTAAAATAGCTTCTGCATCTTCTTCATTGTCAACATCTTCAAATTTTATGCGTAATTGATTGCCTTTTTGTAAAAGTATTTCTTCAATAAAATAGGGGATAAGTTTATTGTTTTGTTCAATAAAAACGGCGTCTATGTTTTCATAAAGTTCGGGTTCGTCACTGTCAATAACAATAACAATTTCGCCTTTGTAGCTGTGTTTTCGAGCAATGATTCCCAAGTAAAAACAATTTTCTTTTTTCATAAGATAAAGGTATAAAAAAACCTGACTAAAATATTAGTCAGGTTTTTTAAATTTAATAAAATAGCTTTTTATTCTTCTTCGTTAGAAGTAGCAACGATTTCATTATCTGTTGCAGGCTCTTCAACAACTGGTGCATTTGCAGCAACTCTTGCTTCGTTAACTGCTGTTTCAGCAGCTAAAGCCTTAGCTTTCGCATCTGAGGCAGCTTTTGCTAAACCGTCCGCTTTTCCAGTAATTTTTCCAGTTTTCTCTTCTAACCAAGCTTTGAATTTTTCTTCAGCTTGTTCTTCAGTAATAGCGCCTTTACGAACACCACCAGCTAAATGATTTTTTAACATAGCACCTTTGTAAGATAATAATGCTCTTGCAGTATCTGTAGGTTGTGCTCCGTTTTGTAACCAACTTACAGCTTTATCGATATCTAAATCAATAATTGCTGGATTGGTATTTGGGTTATAAGTACCAATTTTTTCTAGTAACTTTCCGTCTCTTTTTGAACGGGAATCAGCAGCTACGATCCAATAAAATGGTTTTCCTTTTCTTCCGTGTCTTTGTAATCTAATTTTTACAGGCATAATGTGTTAAATTTTAAGGTTCTCGACCTTGGTGTTTAATTGTTTATTTATAAAATAAAACTTCACCGAGTATGGTGAAGTTTTGTGGGCGATGAGGGATTCGAACCCCCGACCCCCTCGGTGTAAACGAGGTGCTCTGAACCAACTGAGCTAATCGCCCTAATAATTGCGAGTGCAAATATACTTCAGTTTTTTAAATGAACAAGTTTATTTTTAAATTATTTTAATTTTTTTTTAGTTTGGGTTTGTTTTCTATTAATAGTCATTTAAAACATTGAATTTAGGTGTATTAATGTGAAATGATGATGAATTAATAGAATTAAACTTAGAATAATTAACAATTTTTTGTATTATTTTTATTTCTAATGATGTTATTTTGTTGAATGATAAGAAAGGTTTTATTTATAGTGTTTTTTTTGAAATCCATTATTGTATTGTCGCAAAAGAATGTCGTAATTCAAGGTGATGTCGTTTTTGATACCATCTCAGTTGCAGATGTACATATCTATAATAAAACCACTTTAAAAGGTGTGACTTCAAATATAAAGGGAAAATTTTCTATAAGAGCTTCAAAAAATGATACTTTATTTGTATCGACTATTTCATATAAAGCTATTTTAATGAAAGTTGATAGTGCTATGATTATGGATAAATATATAAAAATTTCTTTGGTAAATGAAATTAATAAGCTTGATGAAATTATTGTGAATAGTCAGAAACTAAGTGGTAACTTGTTGTTGGATATTAAGAGAGTTCCAAATAATTTTGAAAAAGTTGAAATTATACCTATTGAGTCAAAGGAGATTCAGCCTTATGCTATGAGTGATTTTAAAAATGTGGATGGTAGAAAATTAAAAGACCCTATTGGTATTGGTAAAAGTAAAACTGAACCAGATGTGCGAGAAATACTTATACGACTAACTAAAGGAATAAGGAATAAAATAAAACGTAAAAGAGAAGCTAACAAATTTATAAAAACAATCCCGCTTAGAATAGTTGAGGAAATGGGGCGCCCGTTTTTTGTAAAAGACTTAAAAATACCACTAGAAGAGATAGATTTATTTATGAAGTTTTGTACAAGTAAGGAGCTTACAGCATTATATCAAAAAATAAAAAAATTGAGTTAATTGAATATTTATTACTAAAATCTGTATTGTATTTAAAATAGTTAGTAATTTCTATAAAATTATTTGCTAAGAATCCGTATACTTACAACACATTATCCATTATACTCTGCACAACTTCTGGGTTTAAAAGTGTTGATGTGTCTCCTAAATTACTGGTGTCCTTACAGGCAATTTTCCTTAAAATTCGTCGCATAATTTTACCTGATCTCGTTTTTGGTAAGCCTTCGGTAAATTGAATTTTATCTAATTTTGCAATAGGACCAATATGTTCAGTAATGATTTGATTTATTTCTTTACGTAAGTTTTCGTGTTTTCTACCTTCGCCACTTTCTTTTAAAATAACATATCCGTAAAGCGCATTCCCTTTAACATCATGTGGAAATCCAACAATGGCACTTTCGGCTACAGCTGGATGTTCATTTACAGCATCTTCAATTGGTGCCGTTCCTAGATTATGTCCAGATACAATGATAACATCATCCACTCTTCCTGTAATTCGGTAATAACCAACAGCATCGCGCAAAGCGCCATCGCCAGTAAAATATTTGTTTTTGTAAGCCGTAAAATACGTTTCTTTATAACGTTTATGATTGCCCCAAATTGTACGTGCAATTGAAGGCCAAGGGAATTTAATACACAAACGTCCGTCTACTTGTTTGCCTTTTATTTCTTCACCGTTTTCATCCATCAAGCAAGGTTGAATCCCAGGCAGAGGAAGAGTAGCATATGTTGGTATTGTTGGTGTAACATACGGAATTGGTGAAATTAATATACCGCCAGTTTCTGTTTGCCACCACGTATCGACAATGGGAGATTTTTTCTTTCCGATGTTATCATTATACCAATGCCAAGCCTCTTCATTAATGGGTTCTCCAACGGAGCCTAGCATTTTTAAAGACGATAAATCGTATTTATTAACAAAGTCTAAATTTTCTTTTGCTAAAGCTCTTATAGCTGTTGGGGCAGTATAAAATTGATTTATTTTATGTTTTTCTACAATTTCCCAAAATCGCCCATAATCGGGATACGAAGGAACGCCTTCAAACATGACGGTTGTAGCGCCGTTTGCAAGTGGTCCATAAACAATATAACTGTGTCCAGTGATCCAACCAATATCTGCGGTACACCAATAAATGTCATCATTTTTATAATTAAAAACATTTTTAAAGGTGTACGCTGTATAAACCATATAACCAGCTGTAGTATGAACCATACCTTTTGGTTTTCCGGTAGATCCAGAAGTGTAGAGGATAAATAAAGGGTCTTCAGCATCCATAATTTCTGGAGCACATTCTGTAGACGCATTGTCTAAAAGTGGTTGTAGCCATTTGTCACGTCCTTTTTTTAAGTGTATATCCGTATGGATTCGTTTGGCAACTAAAACAGATGTCACATTTGGGCAATCTTCTAATCCTTCATCTACGATAGATTTTAAATCAATGGTTTTTTTACCACGATAAGAACCGTCAGATGTAATGACAATTTTGCAATCACTGTCATTTATTCGTGTTGATAAAGCTGTCGCCGAAAACCCTGCAAATACAACGGAATGTATTGCGCCAATTCGAGCACAGGCAAGTAATGAAATAGCCAGTTCAGGTATCATTGGTAAGTAAATACAGACGCGATCTCCTTTTTTAACACCTTCGTCTTTTAAGACATTTGCAAACTGATTTACGCGTTTATGCAACTGATTATAAGTAATATGCTCAGCTTGTTCATTGGGGTCGTTTGGCTCAAATAAAATGGCTGTTTTATTACCTTTTGTTCTTAAATGTCGGTCAATACAGTTTTCTGTGATATTGAGTTTTGCACCTTTGTACCATTCAATTTTTGGTGTTGAAAAATCCCATTCTAGAACTTTGTCCCATTTTTTATGCCAAGAGAAATGTTCTTCGGCAATTTCTTCCCAAAACATTTCTGGTTCTCTTACAGATTTTCGATAAACTTTATAGTATTCTTCTAGGTGTTTTATGTGATAATTGCTCATAATTTTTAAATTTTATTTATTTTAAAGGACTTAACGTTGATTTTGAATCGACATTTAGAGCTTTGTTTTCTTCTTCGTTTAATAATCTTGAATGGATGATAAATCTTACGCCTAATGGTATTTCTAATGAAAAGCTGGAACCTCTTCCTTTTACAATATCTATTGTTAAATACGTATATTTCCAATATTCAAACTGGTCTTCATTCATATAGTAGTTTACATTTTCTAATTCACCTACTAAGATATCACTATCATCTAAATACATATCACCTTTTTCAAAAACCATTGGGGCAGTACCATCGCAGCAACCACCACTTTGATGAAAAATCAATTCTCCATGTTTTTCTTTAATTTGGTTGAGTATTTCTATGGCTTTATCTGTTATTTCTATTCTTTTATATTTCATAAGGATTCTAGCTTATTATTGTTTAATTCTTACTCTAAAATTAAATGATTAACAATCAATATAATGATTGTTAGTTGGTTAGGTTAAGTAACTTAGAAATATATTAGAGTTGTCAGAAGTTGTAAATATAATAAAAAAGACTGACCAAAATAAATAGTCAGCCTTAATTCGGATTTTTTTTCCTCTTTTAAAAGAATCCTAATTTGTTCTTATCATAAGAAATCAACATATTTTTTGTTTGACGATAATGGTTCATCATCATCAAATGGTTTTCTCTACCAAATCCTGATTTTTTGTAACCTCCAAACGGAGCGTGAGCAGGATATGCGTGATAACAGTTTACCCAAACTCTACCCGCTTTTATGGCTCTAGGTATTTGGTACAATTGATGAGCATCTCTAGTCCAAACTCCAGCACCTAAACCATAAGCGGTATCATTAGCAATTTCAATTGCTTCTGCTTCATCTTTAAATTTAGTTACAGCAAGTACAGGTCCAAAAATTTCTTCTTGGAAAACGCGCATTTTGTTGTGTCCTTCTAATATAGTTGGTTGAATGTAAAAACCATTCGCCTGTTCTCCTTCTAACTTACAAGCTTCGCCACCAGTTAGTACTTTTGCACCTTCTTCTTTTCCTATTTTAATGTATGATAAAATCTTTTCGTATTGATCATTAGATGCTTGTGCACCAACCATTGTGCCAACATCATATGGGTTTGCTTGTACTGCTGCTTTTGTACGCGCAACAACTCTTTCCATAAAAGCATCGTAAATATCTTCTTGTACTAATAATCTAGATGGACAGGTACAAACTTCACCTTGATTGAATGCAAATAATACCGCACCTTCAATTGCTTTATCTAAAAAAGCATCATCTTCATCCATAACAGAATTAAAGAAAATATTTGGTGATTTACCACCTAATTCCATTGAAACAGGATTTAAGTTTTTAGAAGCGTATTGCATTATTAATTGACCTGTTGTTGTTTCACCTGTAAAGGCAACTTTATCGACACCTTTGTGAGATGCTAATGGTTTTCCCGCTTCTGGTCCAAAACCGTGAATGATATTAATTACACCTGGAGGAAATACATCTGCAATTTTTTCCATTAATAATGTAGCAGTTGATGGTGTTTGCTCTGCTGGTTTTAAAATAACACAGTTACCGCTAGCTAATGCTGGTGGCAATTTCCAAGAAAGCATTAATAATGGAAAGTTCCAAGGAATAATTTGTGCAACCACACCTAATGGTTCTTTAATGTTCATTGAAAGTGTATTTTGGTCTAACTCAGTAGCAGAACCTTCTTCGGCTCTAATGACTGCTGCAAAATAACGCCAATGATCAACTGCTAAAGGTATATCTGCATTTAGAGTTTCTCTAATAGGCTTACCATTATCACACGTTTCTACTAAAGCAAATTCTTCTAAATGGTCTTCAATAATTTGAGCAACTTTATTTAATAAAACAGCTCTTTCTCCTGCGGAAGAATTTCCCCAAGCGTCTTTTGCTGCGTTTGCTGCTGCTACTGCATTATCAACATCTTCTTTTTGAGAACGAGCATATTTTGCAATTAGTGAATTGTCAATTGGTGAAGTATTTTCAAAATACTGCCCTCCAATTGGATCTACGAATTTTCCATTAATGAAATTTCCGTACTTTTCTTTAAATTTTGGTTTTGAATAACCCATATGTTAATTGTTTTAAATTAATAATATCTTAAAGTTAAGATGTGCTTTCTTTTTCCAAAGATATATTCACTTACACATAAAGACTTGAACAATTAAACAAAAAACTTGAACATATCTATCATTTAAAATATTTTTTGTAATATTGAAGTATGAATAATTTATTGGACAAACATAAAAGAGATAGAAATTTAACCACTTTAATAGAAAACAGAACTACTTATAATGCCAGTTATTCTGAATTAAATATTTATGAAACACACGCTATAGCTGAACAAGTAGCACTTAAATTTGATATTCCTATAATTGCAAGTATGTTAACTGGTAAAAAAGTGATGCATTTAAAAGGAATGCCTTCTTTTGATTTTTTACCTGGAGAATCAGTTGTAGTACCTGCAGGAGAGAAAATGGTAATTGATTTTCCGATAGCAACAATAAATGATCCAACCCAATGTTTGGCATTAGCGATAGATCCAAATAAAATATACGCTATTGCTCAAAATTTTAATGAGCAAGTTGCTATTGAAAATGAAAATAATAATTGGTCTTTAGATGCAGTTTCTTCTCATCTTACTAATCAAATAGAAGTAAATCATCTAATAAAAAGATTGGTGCATACATTCACTAATAATAACAAATCTAAAGATGCTATTTTAGATTTAATGATACAAGAACTTATTGTTAGATTGTTACAGACAAAAGCAAAACAAAGTATACTTTCTGATACAAGTAATATTTTTTGTGACACAAGAATTGGTACAGTAATAAAGTTTATCAATGAACATTTAACCGATAAAAATATTACAGTAGATGTTTTAGCAGAAAAAGCCTATATGAGTACATCTCATTTTCATAAGCAATTTAAAAATACGCTAGGTATTTCTCCAATAGATTATGTGAATTCAGAGCGTATTAAATTTTCTAAAAAACTTATTTCGGATAGTCAAAAAAGAAATATTAGTGATATTGCATTTAAATCGGGCTTTAATAGTGTGAGTTATTTTAATAGACAATTTAAAAAACATGAATTGGTTGCTCCAAGTGAATATAGAAAAATAATTAAGCCATGAGCAAAAACTACAACAAACCATCCTTCAAAAAATTATTAGAAAAATTGCAAGAAGATTCTTGGCAATTAGAATTACTAATTTCTGGTTTTGCTATTTTTGGTTTGTTTTATGCTATTGATCCAGTGCGTGCAACACTTTTAGAAGCTTTAAGAGGTGGCGAAACTATTTTTGCTAACCTTATTTCGATGATTTTAATGTTTTTATACATTATGATTTTCAATTTGATATTGCATATCATATTGCGAGGTTTATGGATCGGTGCATTAGGGTTGCGTTATGTTTCTGGTGAGATTGATTATGAGGCATTAAATTACAGTGAGAAATTTACTACATATTTAAAGAAAAAAGTGGGTTCTTTTGATAATTATATAGGAAAATTAGAGAATTATTGCAGTGTCATATTTGCTATTTCGTTTTTGCTTATTTTTTATATCATTGCAATTGCTGTTGTAATTGTTGTTATTAACTTAATTGGAAATAATGTTCTTGAAAATGATAATATTCCTAAATGGATTATCTATGGGATAGGTTGGCCACTGATGATATTTGTGTTTATTGGTGCTTTCTTGACCTTTCTAGACTTGCTTACTGCGGGATTTTTAAAAAAGAAACAATGGTTTTCTAAATTGTATTTCCCATTTTATAGGGCTTTTAGTATGATTACCTTATCGTTTTTATACCGACCTTTAGTATATAATTTTTTAGATAATAAATTTGGTAAACGAGTTAGTTTGTCTTTAGTACCCTTTTATTTTTTAGTCTTATTGACTACAACATTCTATTATCAAAAATCAAATTTTTTTACTGGAAAGAATGTTTCTAGCGAAATTATTGCAAACCATAATAATTATGATGATTTACGAAAAGAAGGTTTTCGTAGGAATATTAGCTTTACCATACCGTCTAAAGTAATAAACGAGTCTTATATAAAGATATATGTTCCGTTCCATAAAAGTATAGAAAATTTTATTTATAAATTCAATTCAAATTTAGAACCAAAAATAGACGAACGAGGTTTACAATCGGATATTAATATTGGTACAAAATTAATCTCTAAAGAGAAAAAAATAAAGAATGATAGTTTAAGAGTAGCCTATGTAAAAACTTTTAATGATATTTATACTGTAAAAATTGACAGCACAACCTATAAAACAGATTTTATTATCGATAAAATTAAAAGAGAAAAGTTTGGTTTTGAAATGTATTTGGGCATCAAGCATTTATCCGAAGGCAAACACATGCTTATAATCAGTAAACAAATAAAGAAAGATTCTATTGGTACTAAAGTTGTATCGAGAATTCCTTTTTGGTATTATAAAAGTAATTAGGAACGTCTGCTTGCAATAAAATTAAATACTTTACGCACTGTTTTTTTACGTATGTTTTTCAGTAAGGTTTTATCGAAATGTTTTAAACGGTATTGAAATTTTAAATCTAAATAATCTTTTTGAAGCTCAACAATTTTAAGGTTGTATGAATCCTCCTCAATATATTCATTAAAATGCTTTAGAGAATCGATCAGTTCGGCTTCTAATTTTTCAATATCTTTAATGAAGTTAATATCTATTTGAAAAGAAACATTAAGTAACCTAATGTCTCGTTTGGTGTAATTGATAATTTCATTGTTATGAATAGTGCTATTTGGAATTAAAACTAAATCATCATTTTCATTCAAAATTTTACTTTTCAACATGCCAATTTCTACAATATTTCCCTTGTGATTTTTTAGTTTTACATAATCGTTAATTTCAAATTCTTTAGAAAAACTTAAATAAATACCACTAACTAAATCAATAATAAATTCTTTAAATAAAATAGCAAATGCTGCTGCAACAATACTTAATGAAGTTACTAATTCTTTTGCTTCTATCCCAAAAACATTTGCAATGGTGAGGATGAAGCCAACACCAATAATTAGTTTTGAAATATTTTCTATACCATAATGGACATTGTTTTTAAATTTGTTTGGGAGCTTTCGGTTTTTGGAATATAAAAATTTAAATATTTTAGTAATAAAGTGAACTATTATAAAAAACAAAACAAATGATACTAGGGATTTGATAACTCTATTTTTATTTGAAAATAAATGAAAATAATCATTAACATATTTGAAAAAAATGATGCAAATGAGTAAAATAAACTCGATAATATAAATGACTTTTTTATTCATTATTTAGCTAATTTTTCATCATCCATTAAATAGGCTTGACGTACTTTTTTAAATAAATTGGAAGAATATACAAAATCTACAACTGCTTTATTTTCAGTTCTAAAAATATCATTATTTGTGCCTTCCCAAGCTTTTACGCCGTGTTCCAAAAAAATAATTTTCTCACCAATCTCCATAACAGAATTCATATCGTGCGAGTTTATTACGGTAATTATATTATATTCATCGGTAATTTCTTGAATTAAATTATCAATTATAATTGCAGTTCTTGGGTCTAAGCCTGAATTTGGTTCATCGCAAAACAAATATTTTGGGTTCATTACAATGGCTCTAGCTATAGCAACACGTTTTTGCATACCACCAGAAAGCTCTGCGGGATATTTACTATTTGCGTTTACTAAATCTACACGTTTTAAAACAAAATTGACGCGCTCCAGCATTTCTGCTTTAGATTGATTGGTGAACATTTTTAAAGGAAACATTACATTTTCTTCAACAGTAGAAGAATCAAATAGGGCAGAACCTTGAAAAACCATACCAATTTCTTTTCGTAATTCTCTACGTTCATCAATAGTCATCTCATTATAATTTTTTCCATTATAACAAATATCACCTTTTTCTGGAGTATGTAAGCCAAGTAAGGTTTTTATGAAAACTGTTTTTCCCGAGCCACTTTGACCAATGATTAAACTCGTTTTTCCAGCTTCAAAAGTAGCCGATATGCCTTTTAAAACATGTGCTTCACCAAAAGATTTATGTATATTTTTTACTTCAATCATAGTTCATTTTTTTGATAAAATATTACCCTAGTAAGATTTGAGTTAAGAAATAATTTAATACAATTATTACAACACTTGTCCAAACTACAGCGCGCGTACTTGCTCTACCAACTTCTAATGAGCCACCTTTAACATAGTAGCCGTGATAAGCAGGCACTGTTGCAATTACAAAAGCAAAAACCATTGTTTTTATCATGGCGTAGTAGTAAAAGAAAGGTCTAAATTCTAGTTGAATGCCATCAATATAATCGGTAGTAGAAAAAAGTCCTGTTAATGTTCCAGCAACCCAACCACCAAAAATGCCTAGAAAAATAGCTATTGAAATTAAGAACGGATAGAAAAAAACCGTTGCTATTATTTTTGGTAATACTAAGTGGTTTAATGAGTTAATACCCATAACCTCTAAAGCGTCAATTTGTTCGGTAACTCTCATAGTTCCAATGCTTGACGTAATGAATGAGCCTACTTTTCCAGCTAAAATAACTGATACAAATGTTGGCGCAAATTCAAGTATAATAGATCGTTTTGTAGCAAAACCAATTAAATATTCTGGAATCCAAGCACTGTCAACATTTAATGCTGTTTGTATAGCAACAACACCACCAACAAAGAAAGAGATAAAAGCAGCAATACCTAGAGACTTGTTTCCTAGATCATCAACTTCTCGAGCTAAAGAATCTTTAAATATTTTTCCTTTTTGAGGTACTTTGAATACTTGACCAAGCATTAAAAAGTATTTACCAATGTGTTTTAAATAATTCATTATTTTTAATAAAAGGCTAATGTATAAAAAATAGAATAAACTGAACATATAATGTTAAGAATTAAAAAAATGTATATCTTTGATTTAAATATTTTTAATGAAAACTACACTACTAAGTATACTAATACTGCTTTTTTTTACGCAATGTAAAACTCATAAAAGCGTTATCAACCCTCAAAACAAAACAGTTAATTATTCTATTGATCGCCCAAATTTAGTGATTGGAATTGTAGTTGATCAAATGCGTTATGATTATTTAATACGGTTTTATAATAAATACGGTGACGGTGGATTTAAACGATTAATGAAAGATGGTTATAATTGTGAAAATGCACACTGTAATTTTATACCAACCTATACAGCAGTTGGTCATACATCAATATATACAGGAGCAACACCTAGTATTCATGGCATAATTAGTAATAACTGGTACGATAAATACATAAATGAATCGATAAATTGTGTTTCTGACAAGCGTTATAAAACCTTGGGTGCAGAAAGTGGCGGCGAAGTATCACCTTATCGTATACAGTCTACAACTATAAGTGACCAGCTAAAATTAGCTCAAATAAATAAAGGAAAAGTAATAAGTATAAGTTTAAAAGATCGTTCTGCGGCATTATCTGTTGGGCAAAGTGCCAATGCTGCCTATTGGTTTAAAGGGAAAAACGATGCTGCTTTTATCTCCAGTACTTTTTATATGGATGAATTGCCAAAATGGGTTAAAGATTTTAATGCTTCGGGCTTAGTAAAAAGTCGACTTAAAGTTTGGAACACGTTATATCCAATAGACTCTTATACCGAAAGTATTGAAGATGATAATGAATTTGAAATTACATTTGATGGTGAAGCAAGCCCAACATTCCCACATAATTTTCCAAAATTAGCAGCTTTGAATGGTAATTATGATTTGCTTAAATTTTCTCCAGCTGGAAATACCATAGTAGTAGATTTTGCTAAAGCTGCAATAAATGCAGAAAATTTAGGTCATAACAAAGTAACAGATTTTTTAGCGATTAGCTTTTCTAGTACCGATGTAGTAGGTCATCAATATGGATCGGATTCTAAAGAGATTGAAGATACTTATCTTAGATTGGATAAAGACTTGGCTGATTTTTTTAATTTTTTAGATGCTAAAGTTGGAGAAGGAAATTACACACTCTTTTTAACTGCTGACCATGCGGTTGCTCCGGTGCCAAATTATTTAAAATCTTTAAAAATAAATGCAGGGAATTTTGATAGAAAATCATTTTTAAAACAATTGAATAAAGTTGTTTTTGATAATTTTAAGTCAAAAAAAATAGTTTTGAATTTTTCTAATTATCAAGTGTTTTTGGATAAAAATGAGATTAAAAAACAAGGTTTAGATTATGATTCTGTTGTAAATGTTATTTGTGATGAAATGCTATTATTTGATGGTGTTTATAAAACAGTTTCAGCAAAAACTTTGCAAAACACAAATTTCACAACTGGTGTTTTACACGCATTACAAAATGGGTATAATCAAAAAATTTCTGGTGATGTAATGATTATTCCAAAACCTGGAACAATATTGAGGCACTATCCAAAAGGAACAACACACGGTTCAGGATATAGCTATGACACACATGTGCCATTATTATTATATGGAAAAGGGATTAAGAAAGGGAATACTAAACATTACATTCCTGTTATAGATATTGCGCCAACCTTGTCTAATTTGCTTAAAATTGAAAATCCCAACGGCTGCGAAGGGCAAATTATAGAAGATGCATTAGAGTAAATTTCAGAGACGTATAAGTAGTTTAATTCTTTTTAATTAAATTTTCACTATTTTAGCACCCTAAAAATTAGAAAATTGTTAATAACTTTTTTTAAAATGAACTTTGTTCTAATTTTTTTTAAAAAATATTTAAAACCAGAGAATGAGAATGATACTTAAACGATTGATATTAATAGCTTTTATATATTTTTTTAGCCAAAATTCTTTTTCGCAAGAAAAAAGAGATTATTTTATTAAAAATATAAACATTAATACAGATAAAATTAATTATGGTGCTGCATTTTATGGAGGTAATATATTATTTTACTCTTCACTAAATGAAAATAACAACTTAGATTTTTATTTTGGGTTTGTTGATGATTATGGAGATGTTATTGATAGTAAACCTGTAAATACAAATATAAATGGTAAATTAAATGAAGTAGATCTCGTTTTTACAAGTGATTTAAAACGTGTTTATTTTACAAGAGGTTCAGGTAAATATGGTAGGCATCTAGAGTTGTACACTGCAAACGTTGAATCTCCAGAAAATTGGACAAACATAAAAAGGCTACCTTTTAATAGACAAAATAGATCCATTGGTTATCCAGCTTTAAGTGACGATGATAAAACACTATATTTCTCTTCAAATAGGACTGGAAGTCTTGGTGGATATGATATTTTTAAAGTAACTGTACTAGGAAAAAATAAATATTCTGAAGCTATAAATTTAGGGCCTGAAGTAAATACTCCAAAATTTGAAACCTCTCCATTTGTGTCTGGTAATATTTTATATTATTCCTCAGAACGTGATGGTGGAATTGGAGGTTATGACATTTATTATTTTGACATGAAAGCTAAAAATGCGGTGCCTATTAACTTAGGAAATTCAATGAATAGTAATAAGGATGATTATGGATTTGTAATTAAAAGATCAGAGAATGTTGGTTATATAGCATCTGATAGAGATCAAGGAAAGGGAAGTAAAGATATCTATTCATTTCAAAATTTTATAAGACCTACAACACCAGGAGTTGAAGAAGTAATAGTTGTAAATGAAGATGATTTTACATCAATAGATACGGAAATGATTGCACAAGTTGGTATAAATAAAGTAGAACCAATTGTTAAAGAGGTTGCACCAGTAGTTGTTGAAACTACTCCTGTTGTAGTTGAAACCGTTGAGCCAATAGTTGTTGAAGAAGTTGCACCAGTTGTTGTTGAAACTACAGAGCCTGTAATTGTTTATGAAACTACTCCTGTTGTAGTTGAAACTATTGAGCCAATAGTTATTGAAGAAGTTATACCAGTTGTTGTTGAAACTACAGAGCCTGTAATTGTTTATGAAACTACTCCTGTTGTAGTTGAAACTATTGAGCCAATAGTTGTTGAAGAAGTTGCACCAGTTGTTGTTGAAACTACAGAGCCTGTAATTGTTTATGAAACTACTCCTGTTGTAGTTGAAACTATTG
>JAZGEV010000152.1:0-8564 GCA_036478895.1 Flavobacteriaceae bacterium
TGGAAAAGAAAAATATTTCCATTTTTTTGTAGCCGAATTTAATGATGAAGTCATTGGAATTGTTTTCTTTTACCACTCATACTCTACGCTTGTAGGAAAATCATTGATTCTAGAAACAATTATTGTAAAACCAAAGTATCATAATAAAGGATTTAGAAAAGCACTTATTTATAAGTTTTACGAATTTGCTTATCAGCAAAAAATACAACGCATAACCCAGGCAATAAATGACAAAGACATACCCATTATAAAAAAATCAATTAAAAACGGTACGTATCTTTTGGATGGGATTAGAATAGTACAAATAGATGATATTGCTCTAAAAACATTTATAAAAAACAATTAAAATGGAATTCATAATACGACAAGGAGAAATAAAAGATATGGGTAGCGTCATTGAATTAATACAAGAGTTAGCAGCCTTTGAAAAAGAACCCGATGCTGTAGAAATTGACATGTATGATCTTATAAAAGAAGGTTTTACACCAAATCCATCATTTAAATCATTTGTAGCTGAAATGAATGACGAAATAGTTGGTATGGCATTGTTTTATCAACGTTTTTCAACTTGGAAAGGGAAATCCATCCATTTAGAAGATTTGATTGTACAAAAAAACAAAAGAGGTTTGGGAATTGGCAAAGCTCTTTATCGTGAATTTTTACAGTATGCATATAATCAAAAAGCGAAACGCGTAGAATGGGTTGTTTTAAATTGGAATACTGATGCAATTGCATTTTATGAAAAATCTGGAGCTTCAGTTTTAACGGACTGGAGAACAGTACAAATGAATGAAAAATCACTTGAAAATTTTATTAAAAATATATAAATTATTTTAACAAATGCATAAAAACATGAAAATTTCAGTATTTGGTGGTGGATCTTGGGCAACAGCAATTGTAAAAATGCTATGCGAAAATTTAGATCAAGTTGGTTGGTATATGAGGAGTTCTTATGCCGTTGAACATATAAAACGTAATGGTCATAACCCAACATACATTAGTTCTGCTACTTTTGATCCCAAACAATTGAATTTAACAACCAATATAAATAAACTAGTTGAAGAATCTGATTATTTAATCTTTGCTATTCCATCAGCTTTTATGAAAAGTGAATTAGATAAAATAACAGTCTCTTTAAAAGGAAAGGTTATCGTATCTGCAGTCAAAGGAATTATACCAGAAACTGGTTTATTAGTTGGTGATCATTTTTTCACACATCTAGGCATTCCATTTGAAGACATTGCTGTTATTACTGGACCTTGTCATGCAGAAGAAGTTGCAATGGAACGTTTATCGTATTTAACGATTGCTTGTAAAGACGCTGCAAAAGCAACTTTAATTGCAGACAGTTTGTCAAGTAGATTTATTAAAACAAAAATTTCTGATGATGTTATAGGCACAGAATACGCAGCAATGCTTAAGAATATTTACGCCATAGCTGCTGGTATTGCACACGGTTTGGGTTATGGTGATAATTTTCAAGCAGTTTTAATGAGTAATGCCATAAGAGAAATGAAACGATTCATAAAAAAAGAGCATAAAATGAAACGAAACATCAACAACTCAGCATATCTAGGAGATTTATTAGTAACTGGTTATTCCGTTTTTAGTAGAAACCGTATGTTTGGAAATATGATTGGTAAAGGCTACACAGTTAAATCTGCTATGATGGAAATGAGTATGATTGCCGAAGGTTATTACGCCACAAAAAGTGCCTTTGAACTTAATAGTAAAAACAAAGCAAAAACACCCATTTTAGATACTATTTATAAAATATTATATAAAAACGGGAATGCTAAAGATGGATTTAATAAGCTGACTGAATTGGTTGATTAACTTAATTAAATCAATTCCCAACAGTAAATAGAACCCTAAAAGTAAATTACTAAACCCCAAATATTTTATTTACATTTGCATCTTATTTAACAAACTATGATAAAAGCGACTAATTTACATAAATTTTATGGCGATTTAGAAGTCTTAAAAGGTGTGAGCTTACATATAAAACAAGGAGAAGTTATTTCTATTGTTGGACCTTCAGGAGCTGGAAAAACCACACTTTTACAGCTATTAGGCACTTTGGACAAACCAAATAATGAAAATGGTGTTTCATTGTCTATCAACAACACTAATGTTCTAAATTTAAAAGATTCTGAATTATCAAAATTTAGAAATAAAAACATTGGGTTTATCTTTCAATTTCATCAATTATTACCTGAGTTTACCGCTTTAGAAAATGTATGTATCCCTGCTTTTATTGCAAAACAAAGTAAAGAAGTAGCAGAAACCGAAGCGAAAGAAATTTTATCTTTTTTAGGATTAGCCAAAAGAATGCATCATAAACCCAATGAACTATCTGGCGGAGAACAACAACGTGTTGCTGTTGCAAGAGCCTTAATAAACAAACCAAAAGTTATTTTTGCTGATGAACCAAGTGGTAATTTAGATAGTGCTTCTGCTAAAAGTCTTCATGAATTATTTTTCACATTGCGCAATAAATACAATCAGACATTTGTAATTGTGACTCACAATCAAGAATTAGCAAACATGACCGATCGTAAATTAGAAATGCGTGATGGCGTTTTAATTTAGATATCATAGTGAAAACCCCAAATTCCTTTTTTAATAACATCGCGAGTGAAACCATTTTTTTATATTCAAAAAATGATGTTTCTGTCTATATGAAACGTGAAGATTTGTTACACCAATATGTTTCTGGTAATAAATTCAGAAAGTTAAAATATAATATTCTTGAAGCGCAAGAAACAAATAAAAGAACGCTTTTAACCTTTGGCGGTGCTTTCTCTAACCATATTTCGGCGACAGCTTATGCTGGAAAAATCTGTGGTTTTAAAACCATTGGTATAATTAGAGGTGATGAATTAGGTAGAAATATCAGTCAAACACTCAAGACTAACGAACCTTTACAGTTTGCACACAATAATGGTATGGCGTTTAAATTCATTAGCCGAGAAGATTATAGAAAAAAGCACGATCCTGAATTCATTGAAGCCTTAAAAAACGAATTTGGCAATTTTTATTTAATTCCCGAAGGTGGCACAAACCCAAATGCAATAAAAGGTTGTAGAGAAATTTTACAAGCAAATGATGAAAAATTCAACTATATTTGCACCGCTGTTGGTACTGGTGGCACAATTTTGGGTATATTAAATTCAATTGACAATCATCAAACAGTTTTAGGTTTCCCTGCTTTAAAAGGAGACTTTTTAAATGATACTATAAAAAAACAATTTAATGATACCAGCAAATGTCGTTTTATTGAAAAGTACCATTTTGGTGGTTTTGCTAAAGTAAATGAAGAATTAATTCTGTTTATAAATGTGTTTAAAAAACGTTTTAACATACAATTGGATCCTATTTATACTGGAAAAATGATGTTTGGAATAGATGAAATGATATCTTCAAATTATTTTAAAAAAGGAACATCCATTTTAGCAATTCATACTGGTGGATTACAAGGTATTGCTGCAATGAATAGTAAATTACGAAAAAAAGGATTATCACAAATAAAAAACTAATGAAAAAAATAATCATCGTTTTAATTGGATTTATACTTATTACAAGTTGTAGATCAAAAAAAAGACTTACCAATAAAAAAACTGTTGTAACAAAGCGTGTTGTTAAAGACACTAAAAAAATAAATGATGTTAAGGTTATTGAAACATCTGACAGTAAAAAAACAGAACCAGTAAAAAATCAAGAGAATACAGTTGTAATTAAAGAAACGATACCAGTCACAAACTTAAGTGTTTTAGTGGATGATTTATATCAAAGAAAACCACATTTACAATCCAAAAAGATTGATTATATAAAAAATTACAGTGCCATTGCAATTCATGAAATGGAAAAATACAAGATTCCTGCTAGTATTACTTTAGCACAAGGCTTGTTAGAATCTCGCTACGGTGAAAGTTTTTTAACAAAATCATCTAACAATCATTTTGGTATAAAATGTCATAAAAATTGGACTGGTCAACGCGTTTTTCATGACGATGATGCTAAAGGAGAATGCTTTAGAAAATATAATTATCCAGATGAATCGTATCGCGATCACTCTCTTTTTTTAGCTAATAAAAAGCGTTATAAAAAATTATTTACCTATAAAATTTACGATTATAAATCGTGGGCTAAAGGTTTGCGGAAGGCTGGCTATGCAACGGATAAAAAGTATCCAAAAAAACTAATCAAACTTATAGAAGATTATGAATTATATATGTTTGACAAACTTGTTTTAGGTACAGATTATAAAGAAACTCATCACAGTAATACAATTCTAGTAAAAAACAATTCAACTGTAAAAGAGCATATTGTTAAAGCTCAAGAAACATTATATACCATTTCTGGGATTTATTATATTAGTGTAGAGGATTTAAAAAGGTATAATAATTTGTCATCAAATATGATTTCAGTAGGACAAGTTATTAAGCTTCAAAAACCTATAAAATCATTTTCACAAAAAGAATCCAATACACATGCTGTTGTAAAAGGAGATACCATTTTCTCAATTTCTAAGAAATATAATATTACTATTAAACAATTAAAAAATCTAAATGATTTAAAATCAGACAACATAGCAATTGGTCAAAAGTTAATAATTGATTAATATCTCCAAAATATCAATTTTTTATAGTAATTTTGCATCTTGAATTGAAATTAAAAGTAACAATTTTATTAACAACTACTATTATATATTTAAATGAATAAAATCATTTTCACTTTATTAATACTACTAATTTTTCAAGTTTCTTGTAAAGAAAAAGAAGTTGATCCATTTATTGTAATGAATTCGAAAATTGAAGAATCAAATAGTATTTATGATTTAAAAATTGAAACACTATTACAGTCCATTACTATTAAAGCAGATCAAAATGATCATCTTTTTATCCAGTTGGAGAAAGCCAAAAAAGTTGAAAGTATTAGTAAAACATTAGTTAATTATATTGAAGACCTTAAAACTGTCATAAAATCTAAAAACAGTAAAGAATATATCAATGAATTATTTTTTAATAACGGTCAATTAACTTTCGAAGCTAAAGAGCTATTAAATTATATTGAAATATATAAATATGGAATTATCTCTACGTTAAATTCTAATTATCCAGAAATTACTGCTATAATAAACAATACATTTGATATAGGAACAATTGAAGACCGAAGAGGAAATGAAACAAACTGGCTAACTCTAAATTTTAAGAATTTCTCTCCTAATTCAATCGTTACTAAATTATCTTCTTTACAATCTGATATAAATCGAATTGAGACAAATTATCTTTCTTCATTATTAAATATAAATATGAAAGATGCACCTAAGCATCCCGGTTTAGTAAAAAATATGGATAGTAAACCTAATCCAAATAAAGCCAGATTAATTATTGAAAACACGGATGAAAGTATTGCTAAAAACAATACTGTTGATATTAAACCTAAAGTCAAAACAACACTAAAAACGCATACGGTTCAAAAAGGCGAAACTGTTTATAGAATTTCAAAAAAATACGGAATTACTATTGCCAAATTAAAAAAGTTTAATGGTATGACAAATAACAACTTAGTTGTTGGCCAAAAAATTAGAGTGCAGTAAATCTAATTTTAACTCATTTAAAAAGCCTTAGAATTTAAGATTCTAAGGCTTTTTTATTGTACTCTTTTATGACTCATGTATAAATTGTTCTACTAACTTACTCAATACTTTCTCGGCAGATTTTGCAGCTATTTGTACTTCTTCGTGTGAAACTGACTCTACAATTCCTTCAACACCCAAATCGGTTATTACTGATAATCCAAAACATGTCATTCCCATATGTTTTGCAACAATTACTTCGGGTACTGTAGACATACCAACACAATCGGCACCTAAAATTTTAACCATTTTATATTCAGCTGGGGTTTCAAATGTTGGTCCTTGCAAGGCTAAATAGATTCCTTTATGAATTTTAACATTGTTATCTCTTGCTATTTTCTCCATTTTAGCAATCATAGGCTTGTCATAAGAATCATGCATATCTACAAACCGTGGTCCAAAACGTTCATCATTTTTTCCTCTTAACGGATGCTCTGGCATAAAATTAATATGATCAGATATGATCATAATATCACCAACTTCAAAAGCTGGATTTACACCACCAGAAGCATTGGAAACAATTAAGTTATTTGCACCTAAAATCTTCATAACACGTACGGGAAATGTTGCTTCTTGCATTGTCCAACCTTCGTAATAATGAAATCGTCCTTGCAAACAGATTACTTTTTTACCTGCAATTGTTCCAAAAATTAATCTACCGTGATGTCCATCCACTGTTGAAACAGGGAAGTTTGGAATCTCTTCATATGACAAACTAGATTCCACATCAATAATATCAACTAATTTCCCCAAACCAGAACCTAATATTATTCCATAATCGGGTGTTGAAAATCCATTATCTTTTAAAAATTTAACTGTTTCTTGTACTTTGTTCCACATAGCGTTGTATCTTGGTTTTAAAACTTTTTTCTTCCATACCGTTTGGAATTAAAAATTGTGTTTTTATTGGTAAATAAAAGACTTCATTATCGTTTTCAAAAGTACGAACATAATCTTTTTCGGTTGTTAAAATTATCTTTTTATTTGACTTTAATTTTGAAAATGACTTTTTAATATCTTTTAGATCTTTTTCAGAAAAATTATAATGATCACTGTATTTTAAATGTTCGAATTTTATTTTTTGACTGGTTAAAAATTCAGTTAAAGGTTTAGTCTTGGCAATACCAGTAACTAAAATGATTTCATAGTCTTTTAAATCTGTTAGTTGTATTTTAGTTGTACTATTATAGACATTCTCATCGTAAGCAATTTTAGTGAAATAAGCTGTTTGCGTTAAATCAATAGCTAGTTTTTTTGTAATCTCAAATTGTTTGTCATCTGTTAATTCATTTGGACATTTAGTGACAATAATTACATCGGCTCGCTTTGCTCCTGCTACATTTTCTCTTAAATCTCCTGCGGGCAACATTGTATCATCTACATATAAATTATCGTGTGGTGTTAATAGAATATTGAAACCGCCTTGTATTTTTCTATGCTGATAGGCATCGTCTAATAGAATAACATCTGGTGGTAAAGCTATTTTTTTTAACTGTGTAACGCCATGAACTCTATCAGCATCAACAGCTACAATAATATTTTTAAATTTTTTAAAGAACTGCATTGGCTCATCGCCAATTTGAGCAACAGTAGAATTAGCATCGGCAATATGAAATCCTTTAGATGTTCTTTTATAACCTCTACTTAATATAGCAATTTTATAATCTTCTTTTAGCAGTCTTACTAAATACTCAATTTGAGGTGATTTCCCAGTGCCACCAACGCTTAAATTACCAACTACAATAGTTGGTGTGTCAAATTTTGTAGAACTTAAAACGCCTTTATCATACATTGTATTACGCACTTTTACAACTTCTCCATATAAGATTGCAATGGGTTTTAATATTTTTCTGAGTTTACTCATAGAAGTCAAAGGTACAATTTATTTGATGAAAACAACTTTGTTTTAACCCTATAAAGTATAGAATTACATATGTCTCAACGAATAATAGATGATATACTACGAATTCTAAAACAACCTAAAAATAACGTATTAACACACGTACATTTGACCAATAATTAACCAATAAAACAATTTATTATGAAAATTTTCTTTACAACAATCGCATTTTTAATGAGCATTAGTTTTTTTAGTCAATCTTTTAAAGCTACCAGTAAATATAGCATTACCAACTTTAACACTCAATTAAACGCATTAAACTTTAATGCAGAAGATCAAGTGACATTACATCTTTACCAAGACACTAAAAAAATTATAAAACTATCTAGTTTAACAAAAAAGAACTTAGATACCTTTTTAAGTGTACATGTAGAAATACTAGAAAATTCAGGTTTAGATAATGTAAAAAATGTAATTCGTGTTCGGTTTGAATTTGTTGCTGGATGTTCAGATTACGAAACACAGTATTTCATTCAAACAAATGATTGTGACATTATCGAATTACCAACAACCGAATTTACATTTTGCGAATATGAAGTTGCCAAAGTTGAATACATATTTCCTAGTCAACAATTTGGAGAAGAAAACAGTATTTTAAAAACCACTTCTTTTTTAGATGAAAATGGTAAAACAGAAAGCATATTCATCATAGAAAAAAACATTTGGGAAGAAGAACAAACAATAGAAGAATTATCAATTGCTATAAAATAAGTCAAATACTCTTATAAATCATTTTATAAATCTAAGATTAAACTTACTTTTGTAACAATGCAAAAAACTGCTAATCTTCTTAATGTCTTAGTGTTATTATTTATAACATTTAGTTACAGTCAAAATAAACAAATTAGAGCTTATGATTTGGATGATGGTTTGCCGCAATCACAGGTTTACGATATCATTCAAGATACAAAAGGCTATTTATGGTTAGGCACACAAGGTGGCGGAATTGCACGTTTTGATGGTACTAATTTTAAAACTTGGAACGAAAGAAAAGGGTTGATTTCAAATTATATACACGCATTA